>NZ_JACJPC010000052.1:0-79374 GCF_014695875.1 Leptolyngbya sp. FACHB-541
AAGAGCAAAAGACCAGACCAGCCGATGAAGACGAATCTGTCGCGCTTGAGCCAGTCGTCGAGGACGTCAAACCATCCTCGTTCCGCTTGGGCGCGCCCCATTGCTATGGTCATTTCATAACCTCTTAATATTCATCAAATCCTCAAAAGGGCGGCAGGATAACTCTTTTACTACTGTAAAAGAGACTCTGCTAGTAGAAAAGGCGGACTTTTAATTTAGCGTCGGCAGATGCTAAATAGCTGACTCTTCGATCAGCGCACCTTTCACGCCTGCTCTTTGACGAGCAACCGACGGGTGTTACCGGATAGGATTTAACGTTTCTATATGATAGGGATATATGAAAATTTTTACAATCTGACACGATAATCTCAGCAACAGATTTGTGAAAAATCCTGTCTTATCGCCTTGTTCTATGTCACAACTCCCTTGAGGTTAGATAATGGGGACTGAACGTTTCCTCTAATTCTGAACCGACTTCATCGAACCTGAGCGGATCACCATGGCTACACAAACCGTATCTACAACCGACAAAGACAAAATATTCCGTCAGCAAGTTTTGGGGTCGCGTCGTCTCAGCAACTACTGGTGGGCAACTGTGATCACCGTTGGTGCCACTGGCTTTCTGCTGTCTGGAATTTCTAGCTATTTCCAAGTCAACCTGCTGCCCTTTTCCGATCCCACTCAGCTGATTTTTATTCCACAGGGACTCGTAATGGGTTTGTATGGAACACTGGGTCTGCTGTTGGGAGCTTACCTCTGGCTAATTATTACCTGGGATGTAGGCGGTGGGTATAACGAATTTAACCGAGAGACTGGGTTGGCCACCGTGTTCCGTTGGGGATTTCCAGGGAAAAACCGCCGAATTGAGGTGTCTTATCCCCTAGAGGATGTGCAGGCAATTCGAGCTGACATCAAGGAAGGGTTGAACCCTCGTCGTGCCCTCTATCTACGCGTCCAGGGTAAGGGAGAAACACCACTAACTAGAGTGGGGCAGCCATTGCCACTGTCTGATTTAGAAAATCAGGGAGCTGAGTTAGCTCGTTTTCTCGGTGTGCCTTTGGAAGGGCTATAAAGCGCGAGTAGTGAAAGGGCTTTTCATTAAGAGTTTGGTTGATAAGAATGAAAATCATGATTAATCAATGGGTTGTATCAGTTTTTGTCGTGGTGGCTCTGCTGGTTGGGGGGTGTTCGCCCGCAGCAGATACGACCTCAACGACAGATCCTGCTGCGACCGAAACTGCCTCTGTTCCGGCGGTTGAGGCAAGCCCTCAACCGCCGGATTTGCCCCGCCTGGAAGGTGAGGCAACGGTTGAAATGGTTGTTAACGGTTCAACTATCACGATTCAGGTAGACGGAACCAATGCACCCATTACAGCGGGAAATTTTGTTGACCTGGTACAGCGTGGAGTTTATGACGGGTTAACATTTCACCGCGTCGTGAAGCAGCCAGAGCCGTTTGTGGTGCAGGGGGGCGACCCGCAAGGCAGCGATCCAAATTTCCCAGCAGAGCAGTTAGGAACGGGCGGTTTTATTGACCCGGATACTTCTGCACCCCGCTACATTCCTTTAGAAATCAAGCCAGAAGGCGCAGAGGAACCTGTCTATAGCCAAACTCTCGATCCGGGTGGCGCGCAACCTGTGTTAAAGCACACGCGTGGTGCTGTGGCGATGGCTCGGTCTAATTTGCCGGATTCGGCTTCGTCTCAGTTTTATTTTGCGCTGTCTGATCTGAGTTTCCTCGATGGTAGCTATGCCGTGTTTGGCTATGTGACTGAAAGGATGGATGCAGTAGATCAGATTCAGCAGGGCGATCGCATTGAGTCTGCTAGAGTCACCGCCGGAGCAGAGAACCTGCAAGGTGGCGGAGCCGCAGCTTCAACCGATGCACCCACCCAGCAGCCCCAGTAGTCCTTTGCGGTGGAAGTTGTAGTTACAGGAATTGGGCTAGTTTCAGCGTTAGGAAATCTGGAGCAAACCTGGAGGCGCTCGCTCTCTAAAGAAACCGCAATCTGCCTCCAGCAGCCCTTTTCCGAATTAGCCCCACGCCCTCTAGCGCTAATTGGCAATTCTCCTAGTGCGCTGTTGCCTCTAGTGCAAGTGGCGATCGCCGCTCTCCAGGATGCTGGACTGGAGCTTCCTTTAACCGATTGTGGGATTGTCGTCGGGTCCAGCCGGGGACAGCAAGCGCAGTGGGAAAAGCTGACTCGATCCAGACAAGACGGAATTGAGAATTGGCTAGAAACCTTGCCTAATGCAGCGGCGATCGCCACTGCTCATCAAGTGGGCGCAGTTGGACCAGTGCTATCCCCAATGGCGGCCTGTGCAACGGGATTGTGGGCGATCGCTCAAGCTTTTGAATTGATTCAAACGGGGCAGTGCGAAAGGGCGATCGCTGGGGCTGTCGAAGCCCCTATCACGCCGCTCACCTTGGCTGGCTTTACTCAGGTTGGGGCACTGGCTCAAACTGGAGCTTATCCCTTTGATCGCTATCGAGAAGGACTGGCGCTAGGGGAAGGTGGCGCAGTCTTTGTGCTGGAAACGGCAGAGTCAGCTAAAAAGCGAGCGGCAAAGGTCTACGGACGCATTCTCGGTTTTGGCTTGACGGCAGATGGTTATCACGTCAGCGCTCCTGATCCCGATGGGCGAGAAGGGGCGATCGCCATTAAGCAATGTCTGGAGCGAAGTGGCTTAACTCCAGAGGCGATCGGCTACATTCACGCTCACGGTACGGCAACTCAGCTAAACGACCGCAACGAGGCCCGCTTAATTCAGCGAATTTTTCCCAAAGGAGTGCCCGTCAGTTCTACCAAAGGCGCGACGGGTCATACCCTAGGCGCTTCTGGTGCCTTGGGAATTGCCTTTTGCTTAATGGCGCTAAAGCATCAAATATTGCCACCCTGTGTTGGCTTGAGTCAGCCAGAGTTTGATCTCGATTTAGTTACCGAACCTCGCCGCGTGACGATTCAAAACGCCCTTTGCCTTAGCTTTGGCTTTGGCGGACAAAACGCGGCGATCGCCTTAGGATGCTGATATTGCTGCGCTACCTAAATTCCTATGACCCTGACCGAACAAATTCTCTCGCAGTTACCTGGCGACGTGTTGGGTGGGCTGCGCCATGTCGATCGCCTTTGGCAAAGCTATAAACAAGACGAAATTCCAGCTACTTCAGTGGTTGAAACGAGTGCTGAACCGCTGCAAAGCGTGGATTGGGACGTGGTCGTTTGCGGCGGCACCTTAGGAATTATGCTGGGCTGCGCTCTGGCTCAGCGGGGTTGGCGCGCAGCAGTTTTAGAGCGGGGAATTTTGCGCGGGCGCGATCAGGAGTGGAATATTTCACGCAAAGAGCTAGAAGTGCTGGCGGAGTTAGAGTTGCTGAGCCAGGAGGAATTGGAAAGAGCGATCGCCACCCAATACAATCCTGCCTGCATCCGATTCCTGGATGGGGTTGAGCTTCAGGTTAAAGATGTTCTCAACATCGGCGTTGATCCCGTTTACCTGCTGGATACCTTAAAAGCAAAATTTTTAGCGGCTGGTGGACAGCTTTTTGAACACACCGCGTTTAGCTCAGCTACCATTCATCCGAATGGGGTGAATGTGTCAGCAGGAGAAGGGTTTACCAGCCGTTTGCTGTTAGACGCGATGGGGCACTTCTCACCCATTTCCCAACAGGTGCGAAAGGGACAAAAACCAGATGCCGTTTGTCTGGTCGTTGGCAGTTGCGCTCAGGGATTTCCAGAAAACCCTACGGGCGACCTGTTTGCTTCTTTCACACCGCTGCAAAACCAGTGCCAGTATTTTTGGGAAGCCTTTCCTGCCCGTGATGGCAGAACGACCTATCTGTTTACTTACCTGGATGCCCATACCGATCGCCCCAGCTTAGAAGACTTGTTTGAAGATTACCTGCGCCTTTTGCCGGAATATCAAAACGTTGAGTTGGAACAGTTAACCTTTCAGCGGGCATTGTTTGGATTCTTCCCCTGCTATAGGCAAAGTCCTTTACAGCCAGTGGGCGATCGCATCCTGCCCATAGGTGACAGCAGCGGCAGCCAATCCCCCCTCAGCTTTGGTGGCTTTGGCGCAATGATTCGCCATCTGAGACGTTTGACCGAAGGCATCAATCAGGCACTCGAGGCTGATTTGCTTGATCGTTCTGCCCTAGCCTTACTCCAGCCCTACCAACCTAACCTGTCCGTCACCTGGCTATTTCAACGGGCGATGAGCGCTGGAGTCAACCAAAAACCTGATCCCGACCAAATCAATGCCCTGCTCTCGGCTGTATTTGAGCAGATGGATCAGCTTGGCGATCGCGTTCTCAAGCCTTTCCTACAGGACGTTGTGCAATTTCCTGCGCTCTCCCAAGCAATGCTGAGAACTGCACTATTTCACCCAGGTGTAGTCCTGCGCGTCATTCCTCACGTTGGCTTGCCCGCCCTTCTAGATTGGACAATCCATTACTTAAACTTGGGCGTTTATAGCCTTCTCTCTCCCCTCGGACAAATGGTAGAACCCTGGACAAGAACGCTGACTTCAACCCAGCAATACTACTTTCATCGCTGGCTAGATGCCTGGAAATACGGCTCCGGAGGCGACTATGAAGAGGGACTAGGGGCTAGGGAGGATGAAGGATAAAGGATGAAGTAGATAGCATGGGAATAGGTATGAACAAAATGCTTTCCCTAGCCCTATCCAAACCTTAATCCTTAATCTCTATCATGGACTTCCCCCGCGCACGCCAGCTTTTTTACCAGGAGATTCGCCAACCTGACGAGGCGATCGCCCTCTCCAGAGCTGCACTCTACATTGCTCAGGAAGAATATCCAGACCTGGATGCAGAAGAATACACCAACGCGCTAGATACAATGGCGGCGGAAGTCGAGGAGCGTTTACCAAAAGAACAGTACCCGCTGCGAATTATTAAAACGATCAACCAATACCTTTACGAAGATTTAAAATTTGTAGGGAATGTTGAAGATTACTACGATCCCCGTAACAGTTATTTGAACCAGGTAATCGATCGCCGCACCGGAATTCCGATTACGCTCTCTCTGGTTTATCTCGAAATTGCCCAACGGCTTGACTTTCCAATGGTGGGAGTGGGAATGCCCGGACATTTCCTGATTCGTCCTGCCCTGGATGAGATGGAGGTGTTTGTCGATCCGTTTTATCAAGGGGAGATTTTGTTTCCGGCGGACTGTGAAGAGCGACTAAGCCAACTTTACGGCAAGCCCGTAGAATTGCAGCCAGAATTTGTCGAGGCGATCGCCCCTAAAAATTTTTTGGCGCGAATGCTGACCAATCTCAAAATGCTCTACCTGAATCGTGGAGAAATACCCAAAGCCTTGGCAGCGATTGAGAGAATTTTGTTGCTGTTTCCCGATGCGATCGGAGAGAGGCGCGATCGTGGCGTGGTTTACTACCACACAGGTCGCTGGATAGAAGCCAGTCAAGATCTGGAATATTACCTGGACAACACACCCGATGCAGAAGATGCCTCAATGCTACGCCAATTACTAAAGCGGATTAGCGACGATTCCTAAATCTGCTGAGTGGTAATCCTAAATTTATTCAAAGTCGTAAAGATTATTGTATAAATTTCACTCTGTATTTCAAGGTACAAAAGCAGATTGGTCACTATGTTTCTATAAGCTGCAAATAGCTGTTGAACTGTTTGATTAAAAAGTTTGATTCAGAGTCAGTCAGCAAGCTTTAGATCCTTAAGATCTGCGGTGCTTTGAAATGAATTACGCATTCGACTTTGGAGTCATTTGGGATAACGCTGGAGTTTTACTGGCTGGAGCCTGGTTGACTTTCAAGATATCGTTATTAGCCATTACCTTTGGCTTAATCATTGGCATCATTGGCGCAGCCTTTAGAACTTCTGAAAATCGCATTTTAGATGGAATTGCACTTGCCTACGTTGAGATTATTCGAAATACACCCTACCTGATTCAGCTTTTTTTCATCTTCTTCGGACTGCCCAATTTGGGGCTTAAGCTATCCGCAGAGCAAGCCGCGATTTTCTCACTGGCGGTTAACTTCGGAGCTTATTCAACCGAAATCGTGCGGGCAGGAGTACAAAGCATTGCCAAAGGGCAAATCGAAGCAGGATTGGCGATCGGGTTTAAGAAGTTAGCGGTGTTTCGCTATATTGTTTTGCCGCCTGCGTTAGCTAATGTTTATCCCGCCTTAATTGGGCAGGTAATTTTGGCAGTCTTGTTCACGAGCGTTGTCTCACAAATTGCGGCAGAGGATTTGACCTTCGCTGGAGATTATCTAAACGCTCGTACCTTTCGCAGCTTTGAAATTTATTTCACGATCGCCCTGATCTATCTAGCAATTGTTTGGTTAATCAAGCTCTTGTCTTTTCTAATTGAAAGACGATTCTTTGAGTTTGCTAAGTACAGACGCTAAGCAAGATATTTGAGAACAAAAGCTAAAAAAGATGGACGAATTTACTGTCTCTCGAATTTTTATTAATCTTCTAATTGCTGCAAAGTGGACAGTTATTTTGTCCCTCATTGCCTTCATCGGTGGAGGTATTGTTGGGGCTGCGATTACCTTGATGCGGATTTCTTCAAGTAAGTGGCTCAGGGGAATCAGTTGGGCATACATTGAATTTTTTCAAGGTACACCTCTGCTGCTGCAACTATTCCTGGCATTTTTTGGGCTATCGGTCGCTTTTGGCATCAACCTATCGCCGCTGCAAGCAGCAACCCTGGCACTTACTGGATTTACCAGTGCATTTTTAGCAGACATCTGGCGAGGTTCGATTGAAGCTCTTCCTCAGGGGCAATGGGAAGCGGGTTCTGCAATCGGGTTTGGCTATTTCAAACAGCTTCAGCTGATCATTTTGCCCCAGGCAGTAAGGATGTCAGTTGCTCCCACAGTTGGCTTTCTGGTGCAGGTGATTAAGGGAACTTCGCTGGCTTCCATCATCGGATTTACGGAACTGTCTCGCGCCGCAACTCAGATTAACAATGTGACTTTGCAATCCCTGCTGATTTTCTCGCTGGCAGGGGTGATCTATTTTCTGTTGTGCTATCCCCTTTCGACCTGGAGCCAGCACTTAGAGCGAAAACTGAGCTACAAAACCTGAGCATGGAGCGCTAAAAATGGTTTGGGATTTGTTAAAGGCACTGTTTTACACAAAGCTGCGACGAGTGTTGGCTTTGTTTTTCACCAGTTTGTTAATCACGATAAGTATTGCGTCCTGCTCTGCTGGGGAAGACACCGCTTCGGTGCGATCGCTAGCCACTATTGAAGCCGAAGAAATCGTCTTGCCCTATGCAGACGGTTCAACCCTGAGCAGAATTATGGAGAGGGGCACCGTCAGAGTTGCGGTTCCCGATGACTTCCCTCCCTTTGGTGCGGTTAACGCCACGATGCAGCTACAGGGCTATGACATTGATGTGGCGAATGAAATGGCTAAAGGGCTGGGGGTTGAGCTACAGCTAGTTCCGGTTGTAGGGAACTACCGCATTCCGTTTTTGCAGACCGATCGCGCTGATATGGTCATTTCTAGCTTAGGAAAAAACGCTGACCGTGAAGTGATTATCGACTTCTCTGAACCGTATGCTCCCTTCTTTTCTGGAGTCTACGGGGGCCCAGATATTCAGGTTTCTTCGCTTGAAGAACTGAATGGGCAGACGATAGGCGTCTCACAGGGTTCTCTAGAAGATTTAGAAATTTCCAAGCTACCCGCTGGAACAGTTGAGGTCAAGCGCTTTGCCAGCAACAGCTTAACGGCTTCTGCCCTGGTTTCTGGGCAGGTTGAACTGATTGCAACCGGCAACGTAGTAGCTGCCAAATTGATTCGTGATAACCCCGATCAGCAGATTGAGAGCAAATTCATCATGAAAGACTCTCCTTGCTACGTGGGCGTGCGTAAGGGTGACACAGAGTTTTTAACAGAAATCAACACTATCATCGCTGACTTAAAGCAGTCTGGGCGCTTAAACGAAATCTCGGTTCAATGGTTTGGTGAACCGTTACCGACCAGTCTCGCGAGCTAAATGACCAATGGCGATCGCACTCATCCTTAAAACAGGAGCACATCAGGCATGACATCTTTTGAGCCTCAAATCAATGCAGCAAGTACGGCAACCTTGGGCACTGAACCGATCATCGTCGCCAAAGATGTGGAGAAATGGTACGGCAACGGGTTTCACGTGCTTAAGGGAGTGAGCCTGACGGTGAATAAGGGCGAAGTGGTCGTGCTAATGGGTCCATCGGGGTCTGGTAAATCTACCTTTATTCGCACGTTTAATGGACTGGAACCCTATCAGGGCGGCAGCATTGAAATTGATGGAATTGCGATCGCCCACGACAACAAAGGAATTGAACTGGTGCGCCGAGAAGTCGGCATGGTATTTCAACAGTTCAACCTGTTTCCTCATCTGAGTGTGTTGAAGAATATCACGCTGGGTCCAATTCACCTGCGAGGAATGTCCCCAAGTGACGCAGAAGAACTGGGAATGAGTTTGCTCGATCGCGTCGGCATTTCTCACCAGGCAAGTAAGTATCCAGGGCAGCTTTCGGGCGGGCAGCAGCAGCGAGTGGCGATCGCCCGTGCCCTGGCTATGCGTCCTAAAGTAATGTTGTTTGACGAACCGACCTCAGCGCTTGACCCAGAAATGGTGAGAGAGGTGCTGGACGTAATGCGAAAACTGGCAGAGTCGGGCATGACGATGGTGTGTGTCACCCATGAAGTCGGATTTGCCCGTGAGGTCGCCGATCGCGTCATCTTCCTGGCAGAAGGACACCTGCTCACAGACACAACTCCTGATGAGTTTTTCAACCATCCTAAAGATGAGCGAGTGAAGAAATTTCTATCTCAAATTTTGCATTAGTTGCTGTAAACCTGTTTTGCTAGTTGAGTTTAAGCTCCATTTGAATATTGCAGCGCTCATAGTGTGAAGACGGTCTGACCACTTTTTGAAACCCTAGCTTTTGGTAAAGATTGATCGCAGGAGCTAAAGCAGTATTACTTTCTAGAAACACCGTTTTTGCGCCTAATTCGCGTGCTTTGTTGATCGCCGCTTGCCCTAACAGCCAGCCGATTCCTTTACCTTTAGCCGTTTCGGTGACTGCCATCTTTGCTAACTCATAGGTGTCATCATCCATTTTGATCAGGGCGCATGTTCCTACCATCTCACCATTAAAGCGAGCCATGTAAATATGTCCGCCAGTCGCCAAAATCTTCTCGTTAGGATGATTGAGGGATTGACGGTCAGCTTCTTCTAGCTTGAAATATTTTTCGATCCACTCATAATTCAAGCGCTTAAACTCATCGTGAAACTCTGGTTTGTAATCGATGATTTCAACCTGCTGACGTTCACGCACCTTACGGATTTCTTTGACCCGATCAAAAAAGCTTTGATTCGCAAGTAAAAACTCAACTTCCTCGATCGCTTTCCATAGATCATGCTGCATCTCTGCCAAGAGATCTTCAACCACTTGAGTGACATCAAGCTGCTGTTTATCAAGGTTAGGAATCAGTTGTTTTCCAATATCAGAAAGTTTTACAACACTTACCCTTGCGTCCTCAGCGCTTTTGTCAATCTTGACGAGTTTTTTCTTGCTCATCTCTTTGACAATTTGGCTTACAGACGGGTGTGAGTGACCGATCTTCTGAGCAATTTCAGTGATAGACGCACTTTCTTGATGGGAAAGCACATAAAAAACTGGAAACCACTTTGGGTCTAAGTTTGTTTCGTAGAGCGAATAGATTTTTGCAGCATCCTCTGTAAAAGTTTCGCTCAATCGCCGCAGACGGCTACCTAATGCCACCTTGCCGACTTGAGAGTAGAAATCCATAAGTATGCAACCGCTTACGTAATTAGCTACACATTATCATAAACGACACAAAGCCATCTTCGAGGGAAGTAACAGTACATCCTAGGGTCTAGGTGAGTGTTGGGTTTCGCTGTGCTACACCCAACCTACATTCGCTCTAAACTTTTTGTAGTCCTTGATAAACCTGCTCTGCCAAGCGCTTTAACCGTCGTAGCTGAGCCTGCATGTCTTGCTTAGTCCAATCCGCCGCAAATCGATCAAAGCCATAGCGGACGATCGTATTAGGAATCTCAAATTCAAATCGATTAATCAGATAAGTGCCGTCTTGATCAGGCTGACATTCCCAGCGATCGCGCCCTTTAAAGAACCCATCAAAGCCCCACACAATCAGCCCCGGTTCCCGCTCTAAAACCACACTTTCTAGAGTCGGCTGAATTAATGGAACCTTAATCACAAAGCGGCTTTTGCTGCCGACTTCGGTACTCCATACACCAACGGGGTCGCAGCGTAAAGCCGGATTTAACCAGCGGTGCATCAAAGTGCGATCGGTGATACATCGTTCAACCGTCGTTGCACTGGCCTTGATCTGAATCGATTGCTCAAAAACTTGACGAAATGGCATCCGATGCGTCGGAGTCACAACCTAAACTGCTACTCTACAGTAACCTTAAATTGATCTTGGCTGCTGCACCGCGATAGCTGCCCTTTTTCAGAACTTATTCCTTAAAAACGCAGGTTTTAGCGTATTATTCAGCACTAAGGTAGATGAAAGGCTCGGAGACAAAATTTACCCTTGCTGATGTAGCTTTTACGCAGTTTTGGTAATTTACGGTTGACCAGAGAGATTAAGCAAGGGAATCGCTGGTCAATCTAATGATAGCCACCTATGGTAGCTGCTATCTTCACGTTTGCTGTCGCTAGTTGAGGAAATAATGAACGAAACATGGCAGGGCATGGCGCAGGCGTTGATAGCCTCCACCTCAATGCCTAAAATGCACAGCATTTATACTTTCTTAGCTCAAGTAGAATCTGCACCCACGACCAGACCAGCAAGGGGAGGGGATGTGCTGCGGACGGTTGGTTCTGATTTGAGTGCTTCATTGCCGGACCTACTAAGGGCAATTGTGATCCTGGTAGTGGGTTGGCTAATTGCACTGATTGCAGCGGCGATCGTCAGAGGAATCTTAAAGCAAACAGACCTCGACAATCGTTTAGCTCGATCAGTTGTGGGCGGACAGCCAGGGGCAGAAGCTCCAGCCATCGAGAAGTGGATCTCTAGTGCTGTTTTCTGGCTAATTTTTATTTTCACGATTGTTGCGTTTCTTCAGGCGCTTCAGCTCACGGCTGTATCTGAACCTCTCAACAACTTCTTAAATCAAATTATTGGCTACCTGCCCGCCATTGCGGGAGCCGCGATTTTGCTGGGGGTTGCCTGGCTGCTAGCAACGTTGGTAAAGCTAATTGTCACCCGAACTCTGAAAGCTTTCAACATAGATGAGCGGTTGGGGCAACAGGTAGAAAGCCCATCCACCACTCCCCCCACGGATGCAGTGAGAGATCCCACTGTCCCAGGTGGTTATTCCACAACTAGCGCAGTAGATCCGAGAACTGGCACGGCTACGCCTCCGCCACCGTCCTCAAGAAATCAGTTTTCTCTCAGTGACACGATTGGAAACACCCTGTACTGGTTCATTTTCCTGCTATTCCTGCCGCTAATTTTAAATACGCTGGGGTTGCAAGGAACGCTGGCTCCTGTGCAGGAGTTGCTGAATGAAATTTTGGGCATTTTGCCGAATGTGTTTGCCGCGATTTTGATTGCAGCGGCAGGTTGGCTCGTTGCTCAAGTGGTACGGCGGATTGTGACCAACTTCCTGGCAGCAACTGGAACAGACCGAATTGGGACTCGACTAGGATTGAACCGGACCTCTGGAAGCCAATCGCTCTCCTGGATTCTTGGCACCGTTGTCTATGTTTTAATTCTGATTCCGACGGCGATCGCTGCCCTCAACGCTCTGCAAATTGAGGCGATCTCTGGGCCAGCGATCGCAATGCTAGAGCAGATTCTCACGGTACTACCGCAGATCTTTACTGCTGGACTAATTCTGGCTCTTGCTTATGTGATCGGACAGTTTCTCTCTGATCTCGTAACGGGTGTCCTGACCGGAGTTGGCTTTAACAACGTCTTCTATTGGCTGGGGCTACAGTCTACCCCTTCAGCCCCAACCTCTGCTACAGTTCCCCCTCCGGCTCAGCCCGAAGCGTTACAAGGGCGAGTTCCTCCTGCTACGGTGCCCACCAAAACGCCTTCGGAGGTCGCTGGGATCATTGTTCTAGTTGGGGTAATGTTGATTGCTGCACTTGCGGCAATCGATGTACTGAACATTCCGGCACTGACCGCCTTGGTAGGTGGAATAGTCTTGATTGCAGGGCGCATCTTAGCTGGACTGGTGGTATTTGCGATTGGCTTATACTTAGCGAACCTCGCCTTTAACTTGATTACGAGCTCTGGTGGTCGTCAAGCTAAAATCTTGGGTCAAGTCGCTCGGATTGCAGGTATCGCCTTCTCGGCTGCGATCGCATTGCAGCTAATCGGCGTTGCTAACGATATCGTCAATCTAGCGTTTGGCTTGCTCTTGGGTGCGATCGCAGTAGCGATTGCTTTGGCCTTTGGCTTAGGCGGTCGAGACGTTGCTGCTGAGCAGCTCCGCGAATGGTTAGCTTCGTTTAAGCAAAATCGTCTCTAATAATTCCCTAACTCCATTCGCAAGCATTAACTGGAGTACGGAGGTCATACCCTTCGCACTCCAGTTTTTTTGCGGTAGTAGCATTCTGTCAATCGAGAGATTAGAGCAAGGAATGATTCGTTTAGCCTTGAATAAAGGTGTCATAAATAGGAGAAAGTCCCGTGTCTGAGCGAGTATTGGTTGCAGGAGCAACGGGGGGCGTTGGGCAACTCACCGTCGCAAAGCTGCTTGAAAAAGGATACGCAGTGCGGGCCATGACCCGCAGTTCTGAGAAAGTGCAGCAGATGTTTGACGGCAAAGTGGAAGTGGCGATTGCCGACACCCGCCAACCTGAGACCCTTCCCGCTGCAACCCAGGGTATTACCCACATCATCTGCTGCACGGGCACGACCGCCTTCCCTTCAGCAAAATGGGATTTTGACTTCAGCTCACAAACCAATGGCTTTCAGCAAGTCTTGAACTGGGGCAAAGTGTTCTTGGACTCCAACTATCGCCGCACCCAGGCTAAAAACAGTCCTGAACAGGTTGATGCTCAAGGCGTGATTAACCTGATTGCAGCCGCTCCTAAGGACTTAAAGCGATTTGTGTTTGTCTCATCGTGTGGTGTTGAACACAAAGATAAACCACCCTACAGCTTCTTGAATGCCTTTGGCGTGTTGGATGCAAAACAGAAAGGTGAAACCGTACTGATTCAATCAGGATTGCCATACACCATTGTTCGACCGGGACGGCTGATTGATGGGCCATTTACCTCTTACGATCTCAATACTTTGCTCAAAGCGACAACTAACGGGAAGCAGGGCGTTGTAGTGGCTACGGGTGACACCTTGACTGGACAAACTAGCCGCATTGATGTCGCTGCTGCTTGTGTTGCAAGTGTGAATAGCTTGGCAGCGGAAAACAAAGTGTTTGAACTGATCAACCGGGGTGAAAGACCAGCCACGGTGGATTGGGAAGGGCTTTTTGCTCAACTGCCAGCTCATTAAGGCAGACTTAAGGACGCGCGACAATAGAAATTAGAATTTGTCCAGCCAGAAATGTTTTGGCAAGGACGTAGTGAATCGCGTCTCTACAAGTCTCAGAAATCTTTTCATTTACTTGACTTCACGGCTCAAAAGCGTCATCTTAAATATAACGCACGTTCGATATAAGATAAATCCTCAGGGAGTGGTGATATGCAGCAAGCAAAAAGTCTTCCTCAGCCGACCCCTTCCGCATCTGAAAAAGCTAACCGTGATGCGATTGAGTACCCAATCAGTGACAGTCAACAGCAGGGCTATGTAGAAAAACATAGATCCCTGCGGCAGTTCAAACCAATTAATCGGTTGTCGAAACGAGAATTAGAGATTCTAAAACTGCTGATTGAAGGTCGTAGCAACACCGAAATTGCGACGCTCCTTTACCTCAGTCCTAACACCATCAAAACTCACATTCGAGGAATTCTAAATAAGCTTTCCGTTGAAAACCGCATTCAGGCAGCAGTTGCAGCAGTGCGAATGGGATTGATGTAGAGCGTGCAACCCAACTGGTTTGAGCGCCTCCATTACGCATGAAACCTAAAGCATTTCAGCCGAAATTCTCATGAACTATCTAGATGAGCATCGTATGCTGAAGCTAGATAAACTCAACGTTTCATATCAACGTCACGAATGCCCAAAATTGTTGATCATAATGAGTACCGCAAAGACCTGCTAAACAGAGCCTTTGACCTGTTTGCCCAAAAAGGGTTTGCGGCGGTCACAATGCGCGAAATCGCGCAGGGGTTAGGCGTCTCTACTGGAACTTTGTATCACTACTTTCCTAGCAAGGAAGCCCTGTTTGAGCAACTCATGCAGGAAAAAGCGGATTACTACATTCTCATGCTGACTCGTGAGTTAGAAGGCGCAAAAACACTAACCGAACAGGTAGATGCGCTGGGAAGATTTCTGCAAAAAAATGAGGAGAGTTTAATCAAAGAGACTTACATCTCTGTTGATTTTTGTCGTCACTATGGCTGTGAAGCCTATCAAAACAATAGAGCCAATAAGCAAGCCGACGAACGCTTTAAGCAAACCGTGGCCAACTTTGACGGGATCACTAGTCCAGCCTTTCAACATTTCATGAAAAACTTGTTTATGGGGCTGTTACTCAATCGACTGTATGGAGATCAAGCTGCCTGCTTTAATGAGCAAGTATCTCTGCTAGGAAAAATGCTGACCGCTTATTTAGAAAAACATTCTGACTCTCAACCAGACTCTCAATAAATTGCGACCGCAGCGCACCGTTCCGTAATGCTTGATGCAGAACGGTGTTGCTTAGCCGAGGATGACTGACACGCGCCTTCAACAGTTCTTAGCCACAGAAGGATAAAGCTTGAGACAGCCGGATTTGGATTAGCAAGCTTTACAGAAGTTCATATTGCGTTAATATCTAGATACACTCACGTTGGCTCTGCATTAATACTTCCATGAATAAGAAATTACTCGCTCCTCTTGCAGCGATCGCTCTGAGCCTGGTGATTCTAGTGACTGCTGGCTTCAACCTTGGCTCTGGTCATCTTCTAGGCGAATCGAGAACTGATTACTTCATCAAATCAATCCAAGCTGATCGAGTTTTGTTAGTAGAACCAAATTTGCTGAGCTTTGTTAATTCAAATACAGCAGATGGCAGCATGAATGAACGCCTGCTCAGTGCGCTTGAGGAAATTGGACAGTCCTATACCGTCGACAGTGCAAGACCTATCCAGATCACCAAAAACATTGGCACCATTGTGCCTAATTTAGTGGTGTACGTTCAGCCAAAGCCATTGCAGCAAGACATCGGTGATGCTTTGGCAACAGGCAATGCAGTAACGGTTAACTAAAATTGGGTTTGTGTAAGCAGATCTGCGACTTCTTGAAGAAGTCGTAGATTTTAACGTTTTAGGTTGACAGCGTTTGGCTTACAGCAATTTCCACTTGTATAAACCACAAATCTCTTTAGAGGCGGTTTGCGAACCGCCTCTACGCTAAGGCTTATTCATCTGAAGATGGCTGTAAGTTCTTTATTTCGCCAGTACACTCGGATAAGGATATAAGGTCTGTACTGTTTTACGGTTCAACGGTTTGGGCTGCTCCACCTCCTCGGCGAGTTGGCTCTGCGGCTGCAATCATTGTTCCGTCAGGGTTGATGGCTATACCTGTAGCGGCTCCAATTTCGGCAACAGGTTCCAGCACATGTCCTAACTCGGCCAGGGCTAACCCCAACTCACTAGTTTCAAAGCCACTATCTACTTGAGTTACGCCTCCGTTGCGTTGAGAGATACGAGGAGCGGCGATCGCCTCATCAAGCGGTAGATCAAAGTCAAATACATTAAAGGCAATTCCTAGAACTGTTGTGATGATGGTTGAACCACCCGGAGAGCCAAAAGCTATCACTTGTCCATCTGGAGCAAAGGCGATCGTTGGAGACATACTGCTGCGTGGACGCTTTCCCGGTTCTGGGGTGTTGGGATGAGGACTTTCGGGGTCAAAGTCAGTTAACTCATTGTTGAGAAGAAATCCATATCCTGGGACAACAATGCCAGAGCCACCCGTAGACTCAATCGTGAGTGTGTAGGAAACGACATTGCCAAAGCGATCGGCAACGGTTAGGTGAGTGGTGGAAAGCCCCTCATGATCGCCAATTTGAGCAATAGGAGTGGCGGCAGTCATGCTGGGACTAGGATCAGTTTGATAGGGTAATGGATTGCCTGCTGTGGTGCGGGCTTCGCTCCCTTCAGGTGGGGCAGTATTTCTGATTAGCAATCGCCTCTCCGCTGTGTACTCTTCACTCAACAAACCTGCAAGAGGGACATCAACATACTCTGGATCGCCCAGAAAAGAAGAGCGATCGGCATATGCCAACCTCTCAGATTCAATAATGGCGTGTAAAGCTTGAGCGCGATCGAGTGTAGCTAAGTCAAACCCTTCCGCTAAATTAAGCGTTTGAAGTCCAGTAATGCCGCCACTGCTGGGCAGTCCCATACCGTAAATTGTGTAACCGCGATAGTCGGTCGCCACAGGTGGACGAACCTGTAAATGATACTCATCCAAATCATCTAAAGTCATTCCTCCCGGCAGTGCGGCAAAGGGTGTAATTTCCTGTGCGGGAGGGTTTTGCACCGTTTCTACAATTGCTTGTGCGATCTCACCTCGGTAGAACGCATTCACGCCTTGTTCAGCCAGCAGTCGATAGGTTTTTGCCAAATCTGGATTGCGAAAGGTTGAACCCACTTCGGGCAGCCCATTCGCTAGGTAAAGCGATCGGGTAGGAATGTAGGCACCAAATCGCTCTTGATTCTGCTCAAGCTGAGTGACAAAGGTTGTATCTACCTCGAAACCGTTTTCTGCAATGGCGATCGCAGGTTCTAAAGCTTCTGCCAATGAGATCGTGCCATAGCGACTTAAAGCCTCTGCCCAAGTTAGAGGGGTGCCCGGTACACCAACAGCAAGTCCGGTGCTGATGCGATCGGGGGAAAACGGTAACAGTTCTCCTGGATTGTTGGGATCGTTAAACATATCCACACTGGCAGAAGCGGGAGCCTGTTCGCGTCCATCCAATGTGATCACTCGATCGGCATCCTTCAGGTAAATCACCATAAAGTCGCCACCCCCAATTCCTGCCGAAAAGGGTTCGACTACACCCAGTGCCGCCGCTGCCGCAACCGCTGCATCAATTGCATTACCGCCTGACTGTAGCACTTCAATTCCAACCTCGGTTGCTCTTGCATCGACTGAGGCAACCGCCCCACCCCTTCCTCTAGCAACTGCTGCTGCTCCTTCCTGGGCACGAGGTGGTGCGCCTGTTAGCAATACAATTCCTAAAAAAATGGCGATCGCCAAAACGGCAATAACTCGTCGTCGTCTCATCTCTCACCCCCTTTTGAATACGGAGTATGGTAAACGAGTTGAGCCAATAGGGAAACCTAAGTCAGTTCAAACTCTCTTATTACTAAACTCGATTTCACCAACAGGAGAAAAGTATTAGAAAACCTATCCAAAGATAGTTGTGTTTGCAACTCATTTTTAGGCTCTGTGAAGGCGCAACGGTGGTGGATTTAGGGTGAGTAATCGCTGTATCAGCCCATTACCAATACTGCTTAGGCTACATTCAAACTGTTTCTGTATCATCCATTACAGTCAGCAGTTTCCACTACCCTCTATTGAATAGGTATAAATTGAAGAAGCGTTTGCGCTCAGGCGAGTGGCGTTGCATGAAAGCAAACACCTGGCAGCATTGAAAGGGACTATTGATTGTGATTGACCAGTATAACCCCGGAGACTTTTACGATGAGCTATTTGCGGCAAAGGGGCAACCCCGAGCCGAAGCCACGCTGCTGATTGAGCGAATTCAGTCCTTGACTCTACAAGAACTTCAGCGACGGCAGCAGGCTGCCCAGAATGCTTTGTTTAAGCTAGGGGTAACGTTTAATGTCTATGGCGACAATCAAGGAACTGAGCGAATTTTTCCGTTTGATATTGTGCCACGCATTGTTTCAGCTCAGGAATGGAGCTGGCTGGAGCAAGGGTTAAAACAGCGAATTCAAGCTCTAAATCTTTTTTTAGCAGACATCTACGGAGAGCAGAAGATTCTCAAAGATGGAGTAATTCCTGCTGAGCTAATTTATTCAGCGTCGGGATTTCTCAAACCCTGCATGGAGTTGAAGCCACCTCAGGGGATCTGGTGTCACATTACCGGGACGGATCTGGTACGCGATCGCAGCGGTCAATGGTATGTCCTAGAAGATAACCTGCGCTGTCCTTCTGGCGTTTCCTATGTGCTAGAAAACCGGCGCGTGATGAAAAACACCTTTCCCCTGGTGTTTAACTCGATGGCAATTCAGCCAGTTGATGATTACGCCAGTCAGCTCCTTGAAACGCTGTTAAACCTGGCTTCTTCGGGTTTGCCTGATCCTACAGTAGTGGTACTAACGCCTGGAATCTACAACTCTGCTTACTTTGAACACTCCTTCCTGGCACAGCAAATGGGTATTGAGTTGGTCGAAGGGCGAGATCTGGTGGTGGCAGATGGCTATCTGCAAATGCGAACGACTAGAGGACTGCAACGAGTTGATGTGATTTACCGTCGCATAGATGATAACTTTATTGATCCAAAGGCATTTCGAGCAGATTCGTTATTGGGTGTTCCTGGGCTGACCGAGGTGTATAAGCAAGGACGGGTAGCGATCGCCAATGCCTTAGGAACAGGCGTAGCAGACGATAAAGTAATTTACGCCTATGTGCCTCAAATTATTCGCTACTACCTGGACGAAGACCAGATGTTGCCTAACGTTCCCACTTATCTTTGCTGGGAAGCCGACCAACAGTCACATGTATTAGCCAATTTGGATAAGCTAGTAGTCAAAGCTGCTAATGAATCAGGTGGCTATGGAATGCTGGTCGGGCCCCACGCTACTGTTGAGCAGCGTGAAGAGTTTGCTGAACGGATCAAAGCCAGCCCCCGCAACTACATCGCGCAACCAACCTTATCTCTATCGCGAATGCCCACTTTCTTAGACGATCATTTTGATGGTCGCCACGTTGATTTACGTCCTTACATCCTCTATGGCAAAGACATTTACGTGACTCCGGGTGGGCTGACTCGCGTGGCGTTGAGGAAAGGTTCACTGGTGGTCAACTCATCTCAGGGGGGTGGCAGCAAAGATACCTGGGTGGTGCAATAGTTAAAACCTAGAATTTGCTCACCTATCCCTCTCAACCCTTACTCATTTTTTATGTCTTATGTTAAGTCGCGTTGCAGATTCAATTTACTGGCTCAATCGCTATGTAGAACGGGCAGAAAATGTAGCTCGGTTTGTTGATGTTAACTTTAACCTGCTGCTAGATTCTCCCGTCGGTGTAGCTCAACAGTGGAAGCCGCTGGTGGTTACAACCGGTGACTTATCTTTGTTTATGGAGCGCTATGGTGAGTTCACTCCGGAAAATGTAATTCACTTTCTCACCTTTGACCATCAATATTCCAACTCCATCTTGTCCTGCTTGCGATCGGCGCGAGAGAATGCCCGCTCGGTGCGAGAAATCATTTCCTCGGAAATGTGGGAACAGGTCAACGCCTTCTATCTGATGGTGAAAGAAGCATCTCAAATGCAGCAGCTATCAGAACTGTTTGGCTTCTTTTCTGAGGTGAAAATGGCCAGTCATCTGTTTGCAGGCGTAATGGATGCCACCATGACTCACAACGAGGGTTGGCACTTTGGGCAAATCGGCAGACTGTTGGAACGGGCAGATAAAACAGCGCGAATTCTAGATGTGAAGTATTTCATTCTGTTGCCGTCGGTGAAAGATGTTGGAACAGCACTGGATGAGTTGCAGTGGATTGCATTGCTTAAATCTGCCAGTGCCTATGAGATGTATCGCAAATGCCAACATCGGATTACCCCAAATGATGTGGCAGAGTTTTTAATTTTAGATCGTGAGTTTCCTCGCTCCATTCAGTTTTGTCTCTTGCAGGCGGAGCGATCGCTCTATCAAATCACGGGTTGCTTACCGGGCACCTGGCAAAATCCAGTTGAGCGAACGTTAGGAAGACTGCGCTCTGAGCTAGACTACCTGACAATTGAAGAAATTAACCAGCGAGGCTTACATCAGTTTCTGGACGACCTGCAAAGCCGAATTAACAGCGTTGGAGAAAAGATGTTCAAGACCTTTTTTGCCTTAGAACCCATGCACCAAGTTCAGTAATTAAACTGTGTATTACAAAATTACTCACGTCACGACTTACAGCTACGAGCATCCAGTCACCTTGTCTCCTCATGTGCTGCGATTGCGTCCTCGTTCTGATGTCGCTCAAACGCTGCACCGTTTCTCACTAGAAACTGATCCACAACCAATTCGAGTCGTCGAAAATATTGACATGGATGGCAATGCAGAACTGCGACTGTGGTTTGCAGAAGAGGCGATCGCCACGCTCACCATCACCACCACTTCAGAAGTTGAGACCTTTCGCACAAACCCCTTTGACTATTTAGTAGAATCCTGGGCTATCCAACTCCCGGTTAACTATCCTGCTTCACTCCTGACGCAGTTACAACCTTATTTAGGGGGACAATTCCTTTACTTTTCGAGCAGCGTTGATCCGGTTGCAGTTCAACTGGCTGAGGAGATTTGGCAAGATACGAACAATACCATTTCTTTTCTCACCACGCTCAACCAGCGGATTCACGAAAGCTGCAAATATATCGTGCGAGAAACGGGTGAACCGTTTCCGGCTGGTATCACCTGGACGCAGAAGTCAGGTTCATGTCGCGACCTGGCAGTGCTGTTTGTTGAAACCTGTCGGGCGATCGGACTGGCGGCTCGATTTGTAAGTGGCTATCAGTCGGATGAGCCAAAAGAGGCAGAGGGTGAAGGGGGCGATCGCCAAACAGATACTCAACCTACACCTTCTCAAGAACATCATCTCCATGCTTGGGCAGAAGTTTACCTGCCAGGGGCTGGCTGGCGTGGCTATGACCCTACTCAGGGCTTAGCTGTAGCCGACCATCACATTGCACTAGTTGCTAGCCCTTTTGCCCGTCAAACGGTTCCGATCGTGGGTAGCTTAAAACAGGGTGTAGGGACAAAATCAGAAATGCAGTATCACTTATCTATCGCCGCTGCTCTGGTAAAACCTTGAAACAGATCTTTTTACCCAATGCTATAGAAGTGAATTATTTGATTGTACACAGGTAGTAAAGCCACATATCAGTATTAGCGGACCACTCATTTTTAGTTTTAAGCTCCAACCCATTTTTCCAAGAATAAACTTGGATATTGCTAAAGTTAGTTTCTAACTGGTTAATTTGTTCTTGAGGTCTAACATAGTAAGTTTTTAAGCGAAAGTTGTGAGACTCGTCTTTAATAGTGGCGTGTGTAGATAGACTTAACTGCTCCAAAGTCGTTGAGTAATTGAAGCAGCGTAATAAAGTCAACATCACCAAATTGACATAGGTTGTGATCGGGTTCAGGCTCATTTGATTTCTCCAGTTAAACTCTCGTTCTATCCGCTGGAGGTTATGGCTGGAGAAGAAGAAATAGCCTCCGGGTTTACTCACTCTGCTCACTTCTTGAAGCACTTTCAACCGATCGCTGTGAGAAACATAATCAATGCCATTAAAGCTAAACATAATAAAATCGAAAGTATTATCCTTAAATCGACTCATATCTCTAGCATCACAAACTTCAAAAGCTGTGTCAGAGGATGCTGCAAAACGCCTTTGGCAAGCCCCAATCATCTCTGTAGAGTAGTCAATACCAACATACTCCAGCACTAATTTAGAGAAGTGTTGGGTTGTGCGCCCTCCACCTACTCCAATATCGAGCATTCTTATACTCGACCATTGATTTTGAAACCGATCAAGAACAGTTTGTTCAGCAGGCTGTAGCATCCTCAACTGAGTGTAATGCTGGACGATACTACGGGCTTTGTAGAGCTTTCTATTATTCTCGTCAAGCATGAAGGGTCATGCCTGAGTTTTGCTTTCGACCGAAATTAGCTTGCATTCAGAGACAATAAGGATATCAGCAAAACCATACCATGACGCAGTAGTCATCGATTTGAGCGATCGCCCACCAACTGCATGAGTACCAACACAGCGCATCGTCATGATAATCTTGACGTTAGTTGTTTACTGCGATCGCTCATGGGTAGCCAATCTACAGCCAAAACCGTTTTTCTGCTTACCTCTATGGTGGGTTGGCTCATTATTGGTGCAGCACTGATGTATCTATTTCCCCTCATTGCAGATGGGTTAGTGTCATCCGATTTGACTCATTTGTGGATGAAAAACCTGAGTCGTAGCGGCTACAATCCCTCGCTAGCGTTAATTGTGGGAACCATCACCTTAGCCGTTAACGTAGTGGGTAATATCATCTGGAACCAGCGATTTGAAGGCAAGATTTAGAGCAGTCAACAGAGAGTGAGTTCCAAGAACTGTCCTGCTTGTTGGTTTGTTGTGTTTTCACATGTCAGGGATGATTGGTAGCCTAACGCAGCGGAAACCCGAGACGCTGTAGGATTTCTTTCAAGCGATCGCGTCCACTTAATGCCTGTCCTGTTGCAACTCGTTTGAGGGAATGTTCTACCCAATCGCCAGTTACATTCATCTGCTGAGACTGATAAAACTGTTGCATGATTTCGTTGTACTGGGCGATCGCCCCTTCTTGCTGCGCGATATTGTATGTTTCGTGGTGGAGTACCGCTGCCTGAGGTAGACGAGGTTTAATGGCAGCAGGTTTAGCGGGGTCAGGATATCCCACGCACAGTCCGAAAACTGCAAACAGATGGGGTGGGAGCTGGAGTGTTTCGGCAACTTGTTCGGGATGGTTTCGCATTCCGCCAATGTAAACGGTGCCCAGCCCCAAAGATTTGGCGGCAACCGTTGCATTCTGCGCTGCCAGGGCAGCATCAACCGTGGCTGTCAAAAACATCTCCAGGTAATCTAACCCTTCGGCAGTTAGTCCTCGCTGTGAGGCAAGCTGATGCAGCCGTGCCAGGTCAGTTAACCAGACTAGAAACAAGGGACATTGGCGAATGTGTGCCTGATTCCCTGCCAGTTGAGCAAGAGTGTCTTTTCGTGTTGGATCGGCGATCGCCACAACGCTCCAGGTTTGCAGGTTTGAGGATGTGGCAGCAGATTGGGCAGCCGCGACCAGGGTCTCCAGGGTGTGAGGCGGCAAGGGATCTGGCAGATAGGCACGCACTGAGCGGTGAGAGAGCAGGGCTGTTAACGTCTCATTCCACCGTTCTGGATCGAATGCACGGATACCGTAGCGTTCCTGAATCAGATTGATTGGGTTGGGCGGGTTCATACGTAAAGATAGGTGAATTGGACAGAGGTATGGTAAAACACCGCTCCTTACCTTTGCATCGATCGCACGTTTCATCCTGTCGAGTTCACCTGATTCTGACGCTAACTGTCCCTCACCTTGCTATGTGTGGGTCTGCCTTGGTGCAGGAATACTTGTATCCTTCACGCCAAATCATATTGATTTAAACAGATTTCGGGACATGTCAACTTCTGTCAGGGCGCACTGCGATGCGCCCTGACCCATCTTTGCAACATCTTCAAATCAGGTTGGTATCATGTTGCTCTTTCCAGAATTGCTCGGCAAACGCAATGGCAGAGTGAATCGGTGCTTTCGGTTTAGTTCTCAGTACCATCGCGGTTTCGTGTAAGAGGCGATCGCCCTTCGCTGAATTGCATTTCTCACAAGCCGCTACTACATTATCCCAAGTGTGAGTTCCACCTTTCGAGCGAGGAATAACGTGATCAAGCGTGAGCCGCTTCGGGCTGCCACAGTACTGGCAAATGTGGTTATCGCGCCGGAAAACTTCCCGACGATTCACTGGAGGTGCTTTCCAGTGACGTTCGGGATTGCCACTCGTCAAACGGATATGTTCAGGGATTTGTAGTACGATGCTGGGCGATCGCACTTCCCACTGCTGAGTGTTGCCAAATCCTAGAGATTCCGCCTGACCTGTAACCAGAAGCACGATCGCCCGCTTGATGTTAATCCGCGCCAAGGGTAGGTAATTTTTAGAGAACACTACTACTTGGTTTTGAAGGACTTGGGGTTGCCTGTACTCACTCCGTTGTGTCACCTGCATAAACTTCGCTCCTCAAAAGACAACCCCCACCTCTGATGACCAGAAGCGGGGGCTAGGGAAGTTGGTATAGATTTCCCGATGTGGGTGTTAGGCTTGCCTGCACCTGCCGCTTTTGGTCAATTGTTCTGTAAACCATCTGACGCTAACGGAGCCTGAATAAATCGCTCTATTAATGCCTTCACTGCCAGTACCGCCACCCAATCGATACGTTCCCGTTAGCGCAAACATCGCCGATATACAGCTCAAACCCTTGTGGGTTAGGCACAGCATGGGGTTGCATAAGGTGGCGAGAAGAATGCGTATCATCGAAGGCTGTAAGAGTTGTATTACAAACTTGGCTGTTTTTATACTACACTTGTAGTACTCAACTGTCCACCTTTTCATTAAAATTAAATCGTTCCATTATTCCTATCTGCACCTTTTAACGTTTAATTGATGAGAGATCACGTTGGGTTTCAAGCATCACTATGTCCGATTCCACCACTCCTACAACTCGTCAATCTAGCACCACCAATCACGTTCTTTCCCTGCCTAGTGGAGAGATTCATTACACCGCGATCGCCCAGTGGCAACCCTTATATGAGCGCGAGAAGGCGATCGCCGAACTCTTTCATGTCGCCTATCTGGTAGACAATCAAGACTCCACTCCTCGTCCACTCACTTTTGTATTTAATGGTGGTCCCGGTGCTGCCTCTGCCTACCTACACATGGGCGCGTTAGGTCCAAAACGAGTTGCGTTTGGTCAGAAAGGCACCTTACCTCAACCTCCCGTTAAAGTTGTAGACAATTTAGAAAGTTGGTTGAGCTTTACAGATCTGGTGTTCATCGATCCAGTGGGAACAGGCTTTAGTCGGGCAGTGCCGTCAGAGAAAGATGATGCGAAAGCGGACGAAAAGACAAAATCTGAAAACCCAGAAGAGAAAGAAACTGAGTTTTGGGAAGTAGAACGAGACTTAAAAGCACTGGCAGAATTTATCCAAACCTTCCTCTCAAAGCACAATCGCTGGCTGTCTCCTATTTTCATTGCAGGCGAAAGTTATGGTGGGTTTCGGGTCGCAAAACTAGCGCGTAAACTGCAACAAGACTTTGGTGTAGGGTTATCAGGGGCAATTCTGATTTCACCTGTTCTGGAGTTCAGTTTATTAGAAGGAACCGATTACAACTTAACATCCTGGGCGGCAGTACTTCCCTCAATGGCGGGAGCGGCTGCCCATCACGATCGCGCTCAATTGGTGGGTGAAAACTTGCAAACTCATCTCGCTGCCGCCGAAGTATTTGCCCGCAGAACGCTAATTCCACTCTTGGCACTGGGAGATACCTTACCCAGTAGTGAGCGACAACAGGTTTATCAGGAGTTTGCCGATTTAGTGGGTCTGCCAATCGATCTCATTACTCGCCAAGGTGGACGGATTGGCATTGATGTATTTGCTAGAGAACTGCTCCGCGACCAGCAGCGCATTGTGGGTTTATATGATGCCTCAATTACGGCAATTGATCCCTTTCCCGATCGCCCTCTCTATGAAGGAACCGATCCAACCCTGGACAGTTTGGATCGGTTATTTACAGGAGCAATTAACAGTCACTTACGCGGCACTTTAGGAGTTGAGACAAACTTAACCTATCATTTGCTCAATTTTGAAACCTTCAAAGCCTGGAAATTTGAACTCAAAGGTGGGTTAAAACAAGGCTTTATTGGTGCAGTCGATGATTTGCGTGTGGGCATGACGCTCAATTCTTACATGCAGGTTTACATCACTCATGGACTATTTGATTTGGTCACGCCCTACTTTTCCTCCAACCATCTTGCAGATTTGATGAAACTCGATCCAGAAGTTCGCCCTAATCTAACCATCAAACATTTTCAAGGTGGACACATGTTTTACACCTGGGAAGCTTCTCGGCAAGAATGGTTTGCTGAAATGACACAGTTCTATCATCGGGCGATCGCTCAGAATTAGGGAAAATCGGCATTGCTGAATGCGGATATAATTCACGGATCTCGATCTCCTCTGTGGGGGCATGGTAATGCCATGCCCCCACGAAATTATCCATACGTCGGCTGCTGGGGCCAACCTGGGGGAGAGTCTTCAAAATCCTCTTGCCGCCCGTAGGGAGTCATATCCAGCAAGCTGTAGGAATCCGTGAGTGATTCAACACCACGACCATAAGTCGAGTACGTGTGGAACACATCGTCACCAATGCGGAAGAAAACGCTAAGTCCATGACTCTCGCCCTGCATCACATTTGAGCCATTCCTTCTCTCTAACTCAGCTTTGTCCCGATAGTTGTACTCGATGGGTGCGATGTTTTCATCTAACGTGACATGGAAATCATAGTTGAAATCACTGCCAAAGGAGGAATACCAGGGGACAGTCCATCCTTTGAGTGTTTTGTAGGCTTCAAGTTTGGGCAGTGGGGCACGGGAAACCAGCACGAATGTTGTGTCGCGATCGCTCAGCATTGACAGAGCACCGAGAGCATCAACATAGCCTGTACAGCCCATACAGCCTTTCTCCCACTCCGGAGCAAACATAAAGTGGTAAATGATGAGTTGGGTACGTCCATCAAATAAATCAATTAGTTTGACGGAACCATTTGATCCTTCAAAGGTGTAGTCCTTCTCAAGTTTGATCATGGGTAGTCTGCGTCGCTCGGCATTAATGCGATCGCGTTGCCGGGTATATTCTTTCTCGTGTTCAAGCAGGGTTTTACGAGCAGTGAGCCACTCATTTTGCTCAACAATTTTTGGATGCGCAATTTCGTTCTTAATCATTGTGAATCTCCTTCGATTAGTTAATTGCGCTGGGTTCCATGTACATCAGTTCCCAAATGTGTCCATCTAAATCTTGAAACCCGTGTGCGTACATGAAGCCGTGGTCTTGGGGTTCGCTGTGAGTGGTTCCACCGGCTGCGATCGCTTTGCGAACCATGTCATCAATTTTTTCTCGACTCTCAGCAGATAAGCACACCAACACTTCGGTACTTTGCTTGGCATCACAAATCGCCTTTGGTGTGAAGGTCTTGAACTTCTCATGGGTCAAGAGCATGACGAAGATAGTTTCGGAAACAATCATGCAGGTGGCAGTTTCGTCAGTGAATTGAGGATTGAACTGGAAACCAAGTTGCGTAAAGAACTCGATTGATTGCTTGAGGTCGTTGACGGGTAGGTTGACGAAAATTTGGGTAGTCATGTTTTTTCCTGGGATGATTTGTTGCAGATGTATTGGTAGAAAAGCGTTGAGGATGGAGTTTAAGGGAGATTACAACGGGTTAAGCAACCTGATCGCAGTTAACCATCCAGGGCGTACCGAACTGGTCGATCAACATTCCAAAACGGATAGACCAAAAGGTTTGCTCGATCGGCATCTTTACCTTGCCGTTTTCTGCCAGAGCGTGAAAAATTCGTTCTGCTTCCGCTGGCTCAGCAACGCTGATCTGCACGTAGAAGCCTTGAGCAGTTTCAGAATATTCAGGTGGACTGTCAGACCCCATCAGGAGGCGATCGCCCAGATCAAGACAGGCGTGCATGATTTTGTCATGCCATTCAGGGGAAACATGTTCTGCTGAGGGTGCCTCTTTGTGAGGCATCATCATCGTGATCTTGCCGCCGAGACACTGCTGATAAAAGTTGAACGCTGCCTCGCAATTACCGTTGAACATGAGATAAGGATTAATTTTCATGATGTCCTCTTGTGGGTTAGTTCCTCTAGGGAGGGATTACATTGATTGCTTTGAGGTATTCAATGGGTCTACCAAACCCGCTCGTACCATGTTTCTACGGGTTAAGCGTGAAGACCGCTTGAGAGGTCTCTGGAGCAAATGGCACCGAAATGTGTTCATGTAAAATCTGCCAGTTGCCCTGATTTTTCTGGTAAACAGCAGTGGCGCGTAGCCACATTTTCATTG
This sequence comes from Leptolyngbya sp. FACHB-541, assembly GCF_014695875.1. Classification (NCBI taxonomy): domain Bacteria; kingdom Bacillati; phylum Cyanobacteriota; class Cyanophyceae; order Leptolyngbyales; family Leptolyngbyaceae; genus Leptolyngbya; species Leptolyngbya sp. FACHB-541. Next base: position 28,053 of record NZ_JACJPC010000052.1, read on the forward strand.
CAGGATGGTCTTGCTCCCCTGTAAAGTGAAACAACCAGTGGGCAGTAGCTAAGTTGTCATTAACAGCAATGGTGAGGTCTCGTGTTTCCATCTCGAAAGAGTTTGGAAAGTAAGGCAAACAGTCTTCCCAGATTTGACGAACTGCGTCTTTGCCTTTGGTTTGGAATGGAGGTTTGACATCGAAGAGAATGACCTCATTGGCATAATGAGACATGATTTGATCCACGTCTTTGGCGCAAATGGCACGCTGTTGATCGCTAATTAGTTGGCGAATTTGAGCTTCGTGGTTTGTGTTGATGTTTGCAACTGTCATTGAAGAATCTCCTTGGTTTGAAGTTAGAAATTTTAGGCGTCGAGATCTGAGCTAGCGACAAAATGAGTTGGGGTTACAGGGCACGACTAACGGTTCCCCGATTGTTTGCCGATTGGCATTGAAATATGTTGATGAGTGACTAACCACTTCCCCGCTAATTTGTGGAGGCAAAACGTGGCACGTACCCAATCTTCAAATGTCCCACCATCGGGTTGAGTACCCCCGCAGTGGATCAAGCAATGCGCGAACGCTACGTCCTGACCCGCAGTGATTTTGAGATCGTGAATTTCAAACTGACCGGAACTTTCGGTTGTGGGCTGCCACTCGTCCCAGCTTTTGCGATAAGCATCGGCTCCCTCATACTTCAGCGGAGGCAACACATCGAAGATCGTGACATCTGATGCATGGAAAACCAGAACTTCATCATGCTTTCCCAAACGGGTTGCATCTGCCCATTTTTCTAACAGTTCTCGGATTAAAGCTTCATCGGTTGATCGAGTCGTTCCCTGTGCTTCCATTTCCACAAATCCAGCTGCGGCTTGCTGAACATCTTCAGAGAAATCCTCAAATTCTTGCACTTGACGGATTTCGATCGTCTCGTTATCTGAGGCAGGACAGCGAGAAGCCCACTCAATGGCTTCCTCTTTTGAGTTCACTTGAATCATCCAGTAGCCACCCAGCACCTCTTTCACATTCGGGGAAACTCCTTCCATCACTTTTGGGTTTCCCCCATTGAAGGTAATTCGCGCACCCATTGAGGGCGGGTGAAGCCCTTCAAGGGAAACCAGTACGCCAGCTTGTTGAAGTGCTTCGTTGTACTTCATCATGGCTTCAACCGCTTTGGCATCGGGCATAGCTCCAGGAGCCGCATTCTCGTAGCCTTGGGGAATCATGAGCAACATAAATCGCATTGGAATATCTCCTCGGACTGCAGTTTGTGGGGTAAGGATTCTGAACTATTGGAGTTGAAGAATTGGTAGAATTAGGCGAACTGAAACAAGCAGGCACTAACTCTTTGGTAATCCCGCAACTTCAAGCACGGGACGAATTTCGACGGTGCCAACTCGTGCCCCTGGAATCTGAGCGGCGATCGCGATCGCCTCATCCAAATCCTGAGCATCAATCAGAAAAAATCCGCCCAGTTGTTCACGGGTTTCAGCAAACGGACCGTCAGTCACCAGTGATTTGCCGTCACGTACCCGAACGCTGGTTGCCGTTGCAACGGGGTGAAGGGGAGCGGTTGCCAGGTATTGTCCCTTCGAGTTAAGTTCCTGCGCGAGTTGTGCTGATTCCACGTAGCAGTGCTCTCGCTCGGTTTCACTCAGGACATTTTCGTCCATGTATATCAGCAGCAAATATTTCATTCGGTTGCCTCCATTCTTTACCTTTGATTCTTTGCCTTTGTAGGTGAGTCGAACGGCAATGACTTAAATCGACACCTCACCCAAAATTTTTCTCGGCAGATGCGATAGATGCGATCAGATGTACTATAAAGTACGATCGAATTTGCTTCTGTTGCCTCCTTTGTAAGTCAGTCGAACGGCAACTGCTCAAATCGACACCTTGCCCAATTTTTTTTGTGACAGGTATGGCTCCAACCACAAAATCGGATGTTACTCAGGCGATCGCCTCTGTCTACCGGGCGGAGTGGGGACGAATTGTCGCCATCCTGATTCGGTTGATTGGAGATTTCAACATCGCTGAAGAAGCAGCACAAGAAGCGTTTGCGGCGGCTGTGAATCAGTGGCAAACCAGCGGGATTCCCGATCTTCCCCGCGCCTGGATTATCCGAACCGCTCGATACAAGGCAATCGATCGCCTCCGACGACGAACGCGACTCACGGAGAAATTAGAATGGTATGCGGCATCTGGGTTGATTCCTAGTAGTGAGGAGCCAACTTATGACAGTGATGAAATTCCAGACGATCGCTTGCGCCTGATCTTTACTTGCTGTCACCCAGCACTGGCGATCGAAAGCCAGGTTGCTCTAACGCTGCGGATGTTAGGCGGACTGGAAACCGATGAAATTGCCCGCGCGTTTCTTGTACCGACAGCGACACTAGCGCAACGGTTGGTACGTGCCAAGCGCAAGATCCGGGATGCTGGCATTCCTTACAAGGTGCCAGAGGTGGCTGATCTCTCTCCTCGGATAGAGGCAGTACTGACAGTGATTTATCTCATCTTTAATGAGGGCTACGCGGCGACCAAAGGCGAAATAATGGTGCGGGCTGACCTCTGCACAGAAGCGATTCGTTTGGGGCAACTGGTGCGGCAATTGATGGCACCTCAACCTCCTTCAGAAGTCACGGCACTGGTGGCACTGATGTTGCTGCACGACTCACGGCGGGATGCGCGCTTGGATGAGACAGGCGATCTGATTTTGCTGGAGGATCAGGATCGCAGTCGTTGGAATCACCAACAGATTGCTGAGGCGTTGCCACTAGTAGAAGAAGGGTTGCGCGGCGGAACGGGTGTTTATGCCCTGCAAGCGGCGATCGCAGCCCTCCACTGCCAGGCAACACGAGCCGAAGAAACCGACTGGGCGCAGATTGTGCGGCTTTACGAGGTGCTGGAGCGCTTGCAGCCATCACCGATCGTTTCATTGAATCGGGCAGTGGCGATCGCGATGGTAGACAGTCCCCAGCCAGCACTTGAACTCATTGATAGGCTTGCTAGCGAACTCGACAGCTACCACCTGTTTCATGCCACCCGTGCAGATTTATCGCGGCGGGTCGGCGCATTAGAGGAAGCGACCCAGAGCTATAGACGAGCACTGGAACTCGTTACAAATGACAGTGAGCGTCGCTTCCTGGAGCGTCGGCTGCGCGAAGTACAGCCCTAACGGTTGTGAAGGGGACAACATGAGTGTTGTGTTAGCGAGAGCACGGTAGCTGCACAGAAAACGTCGTCCAGCCCTGAGTACTAGTAACCGCAATCGTGCCACCTAAGTGAGTAACTAACTTTTGCACCAGTGCCAGTCCCAATCCTGTACCTCCTTGTCCCCAAGGATCTGCATTCGGAATCCGGTAGAACTTCTCAAAAATATGAGATAACTCAGTTTCTACAATTTCTGCTGTATTACTAATCGTGAACTCCACTACAGATCCTGCTGTTGAAGCCGCAAGAACAGCTTGAGCTTTGAAGTGAATCGTCCCATTTGCCTGCGTGTACTTACAGGCGTTGTTTAACAACTCAGCGAGAACTCGTTCTAAGTGAGTACGGCTAACCCGTAATCGAGGAAGGTCAGGGGAGACATCAACTTCGAGGTGCTGTTGCTGCTCTTGAGTCCGATTTTGAAACGGTTCGATGATGCGAGGAAGCCAGTCTATCAGGTCAATTGGCTCATCTAAAGTTCCAGGAATTGATAAAGTTTCTAATCGTTGTAGATCCAGCAAGTCACTAATCAGTGCAGTTTCCCGGTTACACTCCGATCGCAAAATTTCCAGGTAGCGCTGTCGCTGTTGGTCTGTCCGAGCAACTTGCAGCATTTGGATAGCCATCTTCATGTTAGTAACGGGGGTTCGCAACTCATGAGAGACGGTACTGAGAAAATCATCTTTGAGGCGGTTGAGCTTCTCTAACTCCTTGACCTGCGTCTGTGCTGCTTGATAGAGACGAGACTGTCGAAGGGCGATCGCGCACTGATTGGCAACTTGCTGAACCAGGCGAATATCCTGTTCACTAAAGCCGTAATCGGCATGGTGAATCAACCACAGATCACCCATCACACCTTCATCATCCAAAATCGGACAAGAAAACATAGCAACCCGTCCTCGTCGGGGATGGGGTTGCGTTGAGCAGTGTTGGAAATATTGCCCTTTCAACAGTTGGTTGTACCCTTGAGGGAAATTTGCCATTTGAATAGTTTTTTCTTGCAGGTACTTATCTTCAGTAGAATACTCACAGCGAATTACAGAAGTTCCCTGTTCGAGATCGTACACGGCCGCATTGCAGCAATTCACACCGATCGCTTTTGCTAACTCCTCAACAGCAGTTTGCAGAATATAATCTTCATCGAGCGAATCTCTCACTTTATCGGTAATGCGCTTCAACGTTGCCTCAAACTGAAAAGCTTGCTGAAGTTGAGCTGTTCGCTCTTCTACTTGTTGTTCTAACTGGGCATTCAGCCGTTGCACCTGTTGGTACAGCTCGGACTGTTGAATGGCGATCGCCAACTGGGTCGCCAAATGCTGGAGTAAACTTGTCTCAACTGGTTTCCATTGCCGAGGCACTGAGCAATGGTGAGCCACGAGCAACCCCCATAGGTTATTGCCCTGCAAGATAGGAACTGCTAAAGCGGCTTGGACTTGCATTTGCTGAAGGTCACTCCGGAGCTGAGGTGTGACGTTAGCACTAGCAATTTGATCAATCACGACGGGTTGACCCTCATGAAAGAATTGAGCATAACGCTCATCAAAGTCAGGATCACTAGGAAAGGTAACTCCAGCCACTGAGGATGTCCCTTTGGCAGTCGCATCCACGATTAAGGTTCTACTCCAATCTGGGTTGAGACGGATAATGCAGACGCGATCGCTTTGTAAAAATCGCTGAACTTCAACAACTGTCGTGCTCAAAATTGTTTCTAAATCTAGCGATTGTCGAATATGTTGGGCGATCCTAGTAATCAACTGCTCTTGTTGGGCTTGCCATCGCTGTTCGACGGCGTACCGAGCATGGTTGATTGCCAAACGGACGGCATTAGGTAACCGACTATAGTGCTTAGGTGATTTTATTAAGTAGTCATCTAGCCCTGCTTTGAGTGCCGTAACTGCCACTTCCTCTGTGCCGCTGGCAGTCAACATAATGACAGGACAATCTGGATAGCGATATTTAATCTTTTCAAGAACACTGATTCCATCCGTCCAACGCAAGCGATAGTCTGTAATGGCAATATCAAAGCCATCCATCATTAGAGCTTGGTGAAGGCTGTCAGAATCATTGACCTGCTCAACTTGTAAACCGGGAAATTCACGCCGCAGAATATGGATAACCTGAAGGCGATCGTCGGGACTGTCATCAACCAGGAGTAGGCGCACTTGGGGAATAAGTGGAGTCATTACAGGGTATATCTAGGATGCCCCGCCAGAACGCAGTTGAACGCTTTAATCGAAGGTATATGTTTAAGTTTTCTAATCTGCTCTTAAGGAAATTTTTAGAATAGAAGCTGTGTTGCAAAATTAATCATTTGCAGTGCTAGTAAATGATTAATTTTACTCTCCAAAAGTAGGTAGCTCAATCCAAAAGCGGCTTCCTTGCCCTACTTGAGACTCAACGCCCGATCGCCCACCCATTCGCTCTATGCTGCGTTGGACGATCGCTAACCCAATGCCCGTACCAGGGTAGCTTTCTACCCCGTGTAACCGCTCAAAGATACGGAAAATTCGGTCACGGTGTTGAGGAGCAATGCCGATGCCGTTGTCCTCAATCCACAAACGAATGAACTCACTACGAGGTTCACTCCAAATTCGGATACGGGGTTGGACACCGGGAGTCACGAACTTAATGGCATTCGTGATTAGATTTGTAATGACCTGCTCCACGGTTAAGTAATGACCTATTACAGTAAACAGTGGTGCTTCGACAATGATTTGAGCGTGTTGTAATTGAAGCTCTAATTGAGTCAAGACATCTCTGACAGCGATATCTAAGTCGATCGCCTGTAACGCTAACGTCATTCGACTCAAGCGGTTGTAGGACAATAAGCCCTGTAACATCTGATCCATGCGATCGCCATTCTCTCGAATCCGATCGGCGTAGGCTTGACCTGTTGAGTCTAGCTGGTCAGCAAAGTCTTCTAGCAGGATTTGAGCATACCCACGGATCGAGCGTAAAGGCTCTCGCAAGTCGTGGGAAACCGAGTAGGTAAAGGCTTCCAGGTCTTTGTTTGCCTCCTCTAGCTCCTGAGTCCGGCGGCTTATTTCCTGCTCAAGTTGCTCAGTATAGCGCTGGCGCTCTTCTTCCTGAATGGTCTGTAACCGGGCAGCATAATGTTTGAGTTCTGTGATGTCTTCCACTAACCCATCAATCACTGCCTCTCCACTCACAGAATTGAGAGTTTCAGCCAAGCGAATCCAGACGACATTCCCCTCGTTGGTCAACTGCAATTCTCGCTCTCGCTTCTGCCCAGGTGCAAGTTCTGTCAGTTGGGACAACTGACTTGTGATCTGGTCTATCTGTTCATCTGCTAGAGAACTGATTCGCAAGAGTTGTAGAAAAGCTTGATTGGCTTCGATCACCTGATGGTCAGGCGTTGCCCGAAACACACCAATGCTGAGTTGCTCTAGCAATGACTGAAATCGAACCTCAAGTAAAGCGGCTCTCTGCTTTGATTGGGTACGTTCTACAGCGGCTCGTGCTGACGCTCGTAAACGGATGTAATTTTTTGGAGACTTCAAAATGTAGTCATCCAGTCCAGATTTCATCGCTTCAACGGCAATTTCTTGGTTAGCCGTATCAGTAAACATGATCACTGGACAATTGGGAGAATGTCGTTTTAATCGATGGAGCAGGTCTAGCCCAGTAGTCCACCGTAGCTGATAGTCGAGGATTGCTAAGTCAATGCGATCGCCCCCTAGCACCTGCTCAAAACTATTTTCATCAACAATCTCTTGAGCTTGCAGCCCCGAAAATTCTTTTTCTAATTCTCGAATGATAAACAGCCGTTGATTGGGATCGTCGTCAGCTACAAGGATATACATTGCTTAAAAAATAATCGCTTTTCTGATTATGCAAGGGGCTTGCGTAATTCAATCCAAAAGCGGCTTCCTTGACCAACTTGAGATTCAACCCCAACCCGTCCGCCCATGCGCTCGGCTCCTTTGCGAACAATTGCTAAGCCAATGCCCGTACCCGGATAAACCTCGGCACTGTGCAATCGCTCAAACACCTGAAAAATTTGCTCTTGAAATCTAGGTTCAATGCCAATGCCGTTATCTTCTACCCACAACCGCACCCACGCTCCAGTTTCATCGAGCCGCTCTTCTGTCCAAAGATGAATCTGAGGCTGATGATCTGGTCGAGTAAATTTCAGCGCATTGGTGAGTAAATTGGTGAGAATCCGGCTGAAGATTGCATAGTGCCCTTCGACTTCAGGCAGTGGCGACTCAACCACAACTTCAGCGGGTTTTGCATCGATCTCAGATCGCAAATGAGATAGCACTTCTGCGATGATTGCATTCAGATTAAGCACTCGTAGTTGAATGTCACTGCGGCTGAGGCGGCTGTACTCCAATAGATCCAGAATCAAGGTATCCATGTCTCGTGCGGCTTGCACGATCCGCTGTGTATACTCCTGACCGTCTCCATCAAGGCGATCGCCATAATCTTCTAGCAAAATCGTTCCCAATCCTGCCATTGAGCGGAGGGGGGCACGCAAATCATGAGAAACCGAGTAGGCAAATGCCTGCAACGCTTCATTCGCTTCCTGAAGTTCGGCAGTTCGCGACTCTACCCGTTGCTCCAGTTCAGCGGCATGGAGTTGTAATTGCTCTCGCAATCGAGCTTGTTGAATTGCGACCGCAAGCTGATTGGCAATTTCTTGGGCGATCGCCCGATTCTCAACATCAAAAGCAGCAGGCTCATTAGCAAATAGATACAAATCTCCGATCAAATCCCCTTCTATCAACAGAGCAACAATTAGGACGCTGCGTGTTCCTTGCCTAAACTGATACTCCAGCATGGGAGGACGCTGGAGCATGGTACTCAAATCCTCGATATAGCGAACTGTTTCTCGATAGCGCAAACTCTCTAACGATGAGAATGAGGCGATCGAGGTAATAGAACCTGCCTTTGTAGAGTCAACTTGTCCTGCCAGCACTTGAGCTTCATTAGTCTCAAAGTTAAATAGGACAACCGCTGCTTGTTGGTAGGCAATCACCTGATTTAACCGTAGCAGGGCAGAGCGAGCAATAGCTTCAGAGGAGGTTGCCTGGAGGATGGCGCGATCGATCTGCTGCAAGGTTTCTAATCGTTGAACTGTGCGACGGAGTGACTCTTCTGCCTGTTTGCGTCGGGTAATATCCACGTTTACCGTTACTGCGTTGATGGTCTCGCCCGTTCTATCTAGAATCGGAACCGCTGAATTCAAAATGGTTTTGCGTTGTCCATCAAACGTTTCAATATCAACTTCTTCATTTAAGTAGGTTCGTCCTTCCTGAAGGGCACGGGTTAAAGCCCAATCTTGGCTAGAAAGACGATAATTTGTTCCAGACCGCCATCCCTTATACTCTCGGTATTCTTCCACGCTTCCTGGCATTGGAGCTTCTTCACCCCAAATGGTACGAGTTGCCGGATTCATGTCAATGATCGTTCCATTAGCGTTAGCAATAAACACTCCAACGGGCAGAATATCGAGAATCGCCCGTAAACGTTTGCGCTCCAAATCACTGGTGGCTTTTTCCTGAGCTAAAGCCTCTTCTGCCTGCTTTCGGGAAGTAATATCAAACCGTACCGCAAGGTATTGAACGGGTTTATCAAACTCATCAAGCAACGGAACAATGGTTGTGTCAACCCAATAATAGGTGCCATCCTTAGCGCGGTTTTTAATCTCACCGTGCCATACTTCACCTTGAGTAATTGTGCTCCAGAGATTGCGGAAAAACTCTTTAGCATGATAGCCAGAATTAATAATGCGGTGATTTTGCCCAATCAGTTCTTCTTTAGAGAATTTGGAGAGTTCACAGAATTTATCATTAGTCTCGGTAATAGTTCCTTGAGCATCCGTGATTGCTAAAATTGCCGCTTGATCGAGAGCAAATTTGACATCAGATAAGTCTTTCAGTGTTTTTTGTAATGTTGATTCGGCTTGCCTCCGTGCGGTGATATCTCGCGTGACTTCTACAAACCCTCGTAAATTGCCGCGATCGTCCTGCAAAGCAGTCAGCACTACATCTGCCCAAAATAGCGATCCATCTTTTCGTCGTCGCCAGCCCTGTCCTTCATAGCGAGTTTCAATAGTGGCAGTGTGCAACTGCTGCTCCGGTTGGTGCCGCTCAACGGACTCTGGTGCAAACAGGAGTGAGAAATGCCGTCCCAAAACCTCTAGAGCAGAATAGCCTTTCAGTCGTTCGGCACCTGTATTCCAACTTGTGATCCGACCATTGGGGTCAAGCATGAAAATGGCATAGTCTTTCACACCCTCCACCAAAAGACGATATTGTTCCTCACTTTCCTGCAACGCCACTGCTGTTCTCTCTGCCCGCTGCCTGGCTCTTCTCAGTGCTTCGCTCAAGCTACTGATCAGTATTCCTTCGGTTAGAAAAATGATAATTCGTACACCGTTCTCCAACCTATTAACGTTGAAGCTAAAGTAAGGCGAGACAAAGAAATAGGTGCCAACAAGAGCAGTTAAACCCGTTGCTAGCATCCCAGGACCCAGTCCCCCATACCAAGCGCTAACCATGACAGGGATAATGAAGACCAATAGCGGTGCTTCATATCCAAGCACTGGTATCAGCAGAAACCTTACGAACAACGCCAGTAAGCTTACTAGTACAGCCACACTGTAGCGAGACAGTAACATCCGTTCTGCTCCCAACATTGTTTAGCCCCCTTGCAAAGCTGGAACATCTGAGTCGGTATTTGCGATCGAATTACATTTAACCGACCTGATTGCCTAAGAAAGGCAGGCAGCAAAAGTTAGCCCACTTTATATGCTACGGTCGGTCCATGCTTCAGCTTTCTAAGCTAAAAGCGATAATAATGCTGCAAGCTTAATACTTAATCGTTAAGAACGACAGCGACAAGAAAAAATCTATGGGCGATACTGGATTTGAACCAGTGACCCCTTCCGTGTGAAGGAAGTAAGCAGTCGAATGGAATCCTTCTCAGGCAACGATTTCCCAGTATGTTGCTAGCTCTCATAGTCATTTCATAGTCAAAAGCATTTTACAGTCTGAAGAAACGGTAGTAAGCAATTATCCTTGCTTGGACTATTACAGAACTGGTCGTTCTTATAAATTCATATTCCATCAGGCGATCTCAGTTAATCTTGCTAAGCGCAGCATGTGATCAATTCTAAATTTTTGAGCCGCTCCGCATTTTGACTATTAAACGGCTTTCGTAAGCCTATAGAGGCATGGCTTAAAGCTATCTAGGGTTACGGTTCAATTATTCAATGAACGAATTAAGTTACTAACCCACCCCGCAACGCTCGCACGGCTGCCTGAGTTCGATCATCCACACTGAGTTTATTTAAGATATTACGAACGTGGGTTTTAACGGTGCCAACAGTGATGTAGCACCGTTCTCCAATTTCGGCATTGCTACATCCTTCCACAATGAGCTGGAGGACCTCCAACTCTCGATCAGTAAGAGGAGCAACTGCCAATATGTCGATGTGTTCGGTGTCTGCTGTAATCTCGACGGTGTTAGGTTGAGCAGCGGTACTTGCAATTTCTGCCTGAATTTGACTGTTATGGTCTAACACAACTCGGGCGATCGCTGGGTCAATCCAGTTATTGCCCTCATGGGTGCTTTGAACAGCTCGAAACAGATGGTCTGCATCCACATTCTTCATGCAGTAGGAATCTGCTCCAGCGGCAAAGGCAGCGAGGACATCTGCTTCATTATCCTGCATCGTCAACATCAACACTTTTGTTTGAGCCGCATCAGGTAGCTCATCAGTCAGCGATTCCCTGAACTGGCGTACCAACTCAATTCCGTCGATACCGGGGAGATTAATGTCTACGATGGCAACATCTGGTTTAGCTCTCAGCAGCAATTTCAGACCTTCAGGACCACTTGCAGCTTCTCCGATTACCTCAAGGTCATCCTGCTGACTGAGCATTGTTCGGAGTCCCATCCGGGTGAGGTCATGATCTTCAATGAGAGTAACGCGAATGGGAGCCATTTAGAATAGCCTGCTTGTAATGACAGCGCTGACCCACTGTGTCAGCGACTCTATATTATAGGAGATTACAAATTTTGACTCATTCACTCCTATCCTGTAAGGCTCTCAGCGGTTCAAATCTTTTTACAGCCAGTTTTTTGAATTGCTAAGCCAGTCCAACGGGAAATAATAAAAGAGCAATTTTTGTAAGTTGCTGTGATTATCGCTGCGCTGTTGGGAACTTTGAACCCATCCTGATTATTAAACCTCAAAACATCCCCTAATTTGGCAGAGGAATCGTCAAGTCTAACTCCCCATACCAAATTGAAACTGATTGTCATTCCTTACTCTAAAATATTCTTTTGACTTCATCTAATTTTCTTAACTCCAAGTTAAACGTTGAGTAACTGAGGTAGCACTATGCTCTCTTCTCTGACAGATTTAGATGCAACCGTTTACCTCTGTAGAAAACCGCTGTGGAATGCGATCGCTCTGACTGGTACCCTATGCGGCTATTACGGTGGTACCGCTTTACTTCTATCTGCAAATGCTTGGCTGAACGGATTAGGAGTCTTCCTGCTAACCTATAGCCTCGCATTGACTGTTTTTTGGGCGCATGAATTCATGCACGATTCGGTTTTTAAGAAGAGGCAAGCCAACACTATCGCTGGCAACATTGTACTTTGGTTAAATGGCGGCTGCTACGCTCGGTTTCGGGAGCTCAAACGGTGGCATATTGCCCATCACGTAAAACATGCTGAATTTTCCACTGTTGATGTTGAGGATCTTATTCAAAAGCTTCCTACAGTTGCTCGAAGACTCATTCTGCTATTGGAAGGGTTGTACTTTCCAGCTATTGCTTTTCTATTGCAGTGGCGAGCGTTGACAGCACCCTTTTGGAATCCTCAACGACATGATGAACGGCTGAGGGTCGTAGTACTTCTGTTGCTTAGAGGGACGATGTTTACTGCACTAGGAATACTATCTCCCAAAGCTGTAATACTTTATTTTCTGTCTTACACGGGAATGCATGTTGTCACTCAGTTTACAGGTGCTTTTTTCCATACTTACGAAACGTTTAGACCGGATGAAATTGCACCAAAGCGTGACCAAGACTACGAACAAGCAAATACGTTCTCTTACGTACTCTCTCATCGTTACGTATGGCTCAACTTCTTACTTTTGAACTGTGGCTACCACAATGCCCATCACATCATGATGCAATGCCCCTGGCATAACCTTCATCAACTGGATCAAACTCTTAACTCTCGATACGGCGAAACAGAAGATTGCTTCATCGATTTGCTTCAAATGTTTAAGAACTATCATCGTTTTCGCATGAATCGAGTCTTGGCGGGTTGTGGGCAGTCAAGAGATGATGAAGGGCATCTTCAACTCCAGACATTCTACGGATGCATTGGCTTCTCAGATATAGTTCTACCAGTTTAGAAACAAATCGCTGAGTCTTTCTTAGGAGAATCATGGGTTAGGGATCGTTTTCGCTCTTTCCATGTTCTAATTCCCCAGCAAGCCTAAGAATTTCTTGAACTGACTCATCAGGGTCTAATGGTTTAAGCACAAAATTTTCTCGTCTGCTATACAAGGGCGAGAGTGAAATACCTTCTGTCATAAGGGATACTAAAGCGATCACTCTCCAGACTGTGACACAATTGCTAACTCAGCTTTTGCGATATCTATCGCATGGGAGAGACAAGAAACCGCTTGATAAGTCTTCATGAAGCAGTTGTGTTCTCTGATACGACTATGAAAAGTACAGGAGATAAGGCTCTCCCACACAAAGCGCTTTTGGCAGGACTGACAGTGCTTCTTGTTGAGGATGAGCCTGACATGGCTGAACTTTTAACGGTCATTCTTGAGGAGTACGGAGCCGAGGTTGTCCTAGCCACCTCTGCTATTGAAGCTCTAGCGAGGTTGGGACAACGGCAACCAGACATCTTGGTCAGCAATGTTCGGCTTCCTCAAGAGGATGGACGTTGGTTGATCGAACAGATCAGGCAGTTGGAAGGAGCGTGGAGCGAACTTCCAGCCATTGCTGTAACGTCCTACACCAGGGAAGTTGATGCTGAAGGAGCGATACAATCAGGTTTTCAGCATTTTATGCCTAAACCAGTAGACCCGGATGAGCTAGTTCAAGAGATTCTCAAACTTGTGAAGCAGGATTAACGAAAGACAAAGTTTTTGTGGGAATATCAAATTTTTCCCACAACTTCTATCAAGGTTCCTGATCCATGTCCCCCAATGGTGATCTCAGGCTGGATGGTTTGAAGGTGCTAATCGTAGATGATGATAGCGACAATCTCCAGTTTCTCGCTTTCTTATTTGAGGTTTATGGTGCAGAGATAGCAGCCGTTAGCTCTGCTAATTACGCATTCCAATCAGTTCTGGAGTGGCAACCACACATTCTAGTTAGTAATGTGAGTATGCCTGACGAAGATGGTTACATGCTAATTCGCCGAATCAGAGGGTTGACGGTTGAGCAAGGAGGGCAGGTGCCAGCGATCGCCCTGACCGCTAATGCTAAAGAATCAGATCGAGAGCAAGCGCTTGCAGCAGGGTTTCAGCAGCATTTGGCTAAGCCTGTTGACCCAGATGTGTTACTGCAAGCTGCGTTAGAGATGGTTCCTAGCAAGATTTAACAGCACAATGCCAGCCCCTATTAGATTGGAACTGGCACTGCACTAAGTATTTATAGCAGTCTATGGTCAGGGTCTTTATGAAAGCTAACCCCGTTTGAACAACTGCGAAGAAACTTCGCCATCTGTAAAGATAATGTAAGTTATATGAGAACGCCGTTTTCTGTTCTTAAGGTTTTCTTTAGATTCAACTATCCCCTTCAGGCGATGTGGTTTAGAGATAGGCGACAAGGAAATGTCCAAGAAGCGGCGAGTACTCTGAGGGGTTCCGGCCTTATGACTGCTCAAGTCCTTTGACTTGTACTCTCTGAATCAATTCTTTGATGCTTGTGGTGTGGCTGCGGTAGGCATCTGTCTTTGAATACCGTTCTAGCTGATCCAGGCTAATCATTCCTCGTTCTGCTAGTGCAACGACCTCCCAAGGCATTAAAGCATTGAGTTTTACTCTCTCAACAAAGTATTCATGAGTCTGACCTCGTTCTGCATTGAGCGCTATGACTTGGCGTTCAAGGATTTCTAAGTCATGATAATCAGCGCTTCTGGCTATGATATCTGAAGACTTGATTCGGCAAGCTAATCTGAAGAAGGTATCTTTCATGGCTACAAAGGTACAAAGACTCAAAACCGGCAGCGAGCAGGTGGAACTCTGTAAGCAGGCAAAAATACCTTGAGCCTAAAATAACATATGCAACATAAGTGCGAAACATGTTCCTAATGAACAAAAACTGATGCCTTCTAGTCGGATGCAACTATCTGCTCAGCACTGAACCAATCTTCCTCGATTAACCGGGTTTTCCCATCTGTAAAATAGACTCCGTACGCCCAAGTTTTAGCTTCTGGGTAGAAATCAAGACCGACAATGTAGCCAGTTGAACCTTGAGATGTTCTAACCTTCTGCCCTATCTTAAATACGGGTACTGAGAACTGAAAAAAATCTGTATCAACAACTTCAATATATATTTTATTCACTATAGTTAACCCCAAAGAGTTCAATTTCAACTTAACTCTAGAGGGTGGTCTATATAGTGTCTCCCTTAGGAAAGAAAAAATCTCAAAGCTTTATACAGGCTTCATTAATGCTTTAAGAATTTACAATTGCACTAAAACCGCTCTATTCGACAGAAACTTTCTGCCTTTGTAGACGGATCACTACATTGACCTAGACGAGATTAAAGAACAGATTCAGAAAATCTTCTAATACTGCATCAAACAGTTTTAGGTATCGTTTCTGTAGCAAAATTTCTAGGAACTAGCACCAACCGATTCAACAAAGCGGGGCTCTAGCACTTGAGAAAGGTCTGGAGTCTCTTGAATTTCGTTGTTACTCTTCAAGAAATTAGCTAAGTTCTCCATTCCATTTTGAAGATACAGATCGCTGTCGAAATCGCTTAGCATCGCTAAATTAGTTTGCAAATCCGGTAGTTCTAAACCTTTTAACTGAGCCTCCAGTTCAGAAGGTGTAATACCCAACTCTTTACTCGCGATTGCTAATCCTTCTTCGGGATTTTGAGCTAAGAAATCTAAGCCTTTAAGGATGCCTCTTACAAAAGCTTCTGTAGCTTTCGCTTGGTTCTCAACAAATTGTGTTTTGAAGATGTACAGGTCAGCGATCGCACCAGGTTTTTCAGCAGAGGTATAAATGATACGTCCATCGCTCTGGGCAGCATTTGCTTCTTCCATATAAGGTGAAAAGGTGTAGGCAATTTCTACCTCACCGGATTGATAAGCTACTGCCGCTGTATCGGGAGGTACATCGATAACAGTAATATCGTTGCTGCTTAAGCCTACATCCTCTAAAACTTGAAGCACAAAGAAGTGCCCAACTCCACCTTTTTGGACAGCAACTTGCCTTCCTTTGAAATCTTTAATACTAGCAACACTATTACGAGCTAAGATTCCATCGGCTCCAACTGAAGTATCGCAAACTAAAACGACTCGATAATCTACCCCTCGTGAGGTAAGTAAAACAGCTTCTGTCGTTACAGGATTTAATCCATCTAAGTGCCCAGCTTCAAACGCAGGAAAAGCATCCAAAATAGTGCTAAAGACCTTTGCATCTAATCGAAGCCCCTGCTCTTCAAAGAATCCTTTCTCCTGAGCAATGTGAAGCGGTGTATTTCCAATCCAAGAAGTAATTCCAATAGATGCTGAGACTACTTCTGCTTGAGATGAATCCGTTTCAGTAGATTGAGCACAGCTATGTAAAATAAGACCAGTCGTAGCACCAGCTATAAGCCGAAGAGACTGTCGGCGCGACAAAAGCTGAAGATTTCTCGGCAACTTCATGGCAGTTTTACTTCTGAAATCAATGCGTAAGCATTGTACCTGAGTCAAGCAGCAATTTTTGATCGATGTAAGTATCCTTTACTATCTTTACTTTGAACGCAAATTACTTGGTGGAAAAACTATGAGAGCCTTATTTAACCTCTGAACAAGAATCAGCTTTGATTTCCGAAGAATCGAAGAGTAAATTCAGTCCATTCGTTGTTGCTTGTAACTTCAATACTTCCTGCTAATCTCTCTACTAACTTCTGAACTAAAGCAAGCCCTAGTCCAGTTCCTCGTTGCTGCCAAGGATCTGCTTGAGGTATTCGATAGAATTTATCAAAGATGTAAGGCAACTCTGCTACAGGAATTTCAGATTGATTGCCTATTGTAAAAACAATTGCGGATAAGCTATTAGACAAATTGTCACCGGAGTAGGGAGCATGAATAACATTCAACGCAATCTTTCCTCCAGCAGCGGTATATTTACAAGCGTTATTCAGTAATTCAACGAGGATTCGTTCCAGACTGGGAGGATGTGAAAACAGAGGGGGTAAGTTACCAGACCAATTGAATATCAAACTTTGCTGACACTCACTGGCACGTACTTGAAACGGTTCAATGACTGAAGGTAGCCAGTTTTGCAGATGCAGTGTTTCAAATGAAAGGGGAAGCGCATCTGCTTCTAGCTGTTGTAAATCAAGAAGGTTATTGATTAATTCCGTCTCCCGTTTACATTCCGTTTCTAAAATTTTCAGATAACGCTCCCGCTGCTCTTGAGTTGAAGGCACTTTGAGCATGTGGATTGCCATCTTAATGTTTGCCATTGGTGCTCGCAGTTCATGAGAAACGGTACTGAGGAAATCATCTTTGAGTTGGTTCAGTTTCTCTAAGTTTTCCACCTGCACTTGAGCTGCTTGGTAGAGTCGAGCTTGGCGAATAGCGATCGCGCATTGATTCGATATTTGCTGTACTAATCGAATCTCTGGGTCACTGAAGATATAGTTTGGGTGAGTATATAGCCATAGATCACCAAGAACGCCGTGTTCATCAGAAATAGGACAGCCGAAAATGGAACGATTTTGACCTAACCAAACGGGGCTAGAAGATAGCAAGCAGAACTGGAGGCTTTGACCTTGAAGAAACTGATTATGAAGCTCAAGATGATCTGTTATGAGCAGTACGCTTCCTTGCTTAGAAGGTAACGAGGGACAGTATTCATAATAGACAGTTGAGGTACCTTGTTCAAGATCGTAGAGAGCCGTATCGCAACCATCTACCTCTAGCCCAAGAGCTAATTCTCGAACAACAGTTGTCAAAATCTGACTTTCATCCAAACTGTCACGAACCTTGTCAGTAATGCGCTTTAGCATTGAGTCAAATTTCAATGCTTGCTCTATTTGAGCCATGTATGCTTGTAGCTTATCTTCCTTTTGCTTTCGAGGTGTAATGTCTTGAAGATATATCGAGAGTCCGTACTGGGTTGGATAGATACGAGCTTCAAACCAGGTATTAAGAGAATCACAAAATACTTCAACGGTAGTACTGACTTGTTGCGTCAGAGCGTCATAACACTGCTGTCGATATGGAAGCAAAATCGATGAGTTTGAAAGCTCCCAAATATTCTTACCAATTAAGGCAGCTCGATTGCTTAGAAAGAATTGCTCTGCATGTCCGTTGAGATAAGTAAATTGCCATTGATGATCAAGCGAAAAGAAAACATCAGTTATGCTTTCAAAGATGCTTGTGATCTGCTGACTGGCAGTGTCATTACGCCGATTTGGCGGTAGCGCAGCTTGCTGTTGACGTTGTCTTTGGAATTCTTGCCGTACTCGCTCTTTGTAATTAGCAAAAAACTCAGCTAATCGAGGCTCTTCGTGTAGTAGTAACCCAAGGTGCTCTGTAACTCGTTTATCTGCTTCATACGCTATCTCAGGATGAGCTTCGACCCACATGTGACAAGTTTTTACGTAAGCAATTAAGGCAATGAGATGCTCGTAATTCAGAGGCCCTAATAGACGGAGTAACTCTCTTCGACAAGATTCAGATACTTCTGGTTTTAGGAAGATAGAAGTGCAGCACGCTAACAAACTAGCTTCGAGTGCTGAACCTGGTTCTAAACGAAGTGTTAGTTCTCTTTCACACTGCAAAACGTTGAGATGTTCCTCAAGATTCACCTCAGATGGAGGTGGTGACTCTAGTAGTGCCAGTACCTCCTGTGCCTGCATACCTAAAGGTCTTAAGGTACAACTGTGACAAATCATGCAGTAGGGAATTGTACAGAAGCGCGAAAGATAGGCAGAGAGTTTTTCTTTAAATAGAGCAGGGAGCGGATTCTCAATGTAAGCAAAGAGAGTTTGGTGCCAGAGATAGCTTAGAATTCGTGGACTATGTTGGGCTGGACTAAAAAAGGGAGGAATAAAACCGAATCGGTTTTGAATCTCCAACTGAATTTGTTCGCTAGTTAACATGGATAGGAAAGACAAAATGCAAAGGAGCCCCTTTTCATTGAATTGCTTACGTCCAGCTGTCTGAAATTGTTAGCAGCTTACTAAGGCTTAGCTGCCATGTTGTTTTACCCAGTAAGGAAGGGAGCTATCTGTGTAAAGCAGGGAGTGATCAAGAAACTAATTCAACTATTGTGTAGCGTTATTTCGTATGAAGCGCATTCAATAAGACAAATTTTACTATTGCCTTATTATTGACTTTAGAACCATTAATTAGAACAGTCGCTAGATAGTACTGTGAACCACAGCGACTTCTAAAAAATCGTGATCAAGGTGGCGGCCAGTCTTCCCTTTTTCCCTGCCGCCAAAGGGTTTTCATTTTAACCGACTACGGTCGTAAAAGTCTCAAGATCGCGAAGATACACCGCATCTTCACCTCGTAACTTTCGCCGTTGAATCCTTTCTGGTACCTGAAATGGCAGATCCTTCATGAGCACAGCCTTTTTTTTGTGAAGCGTATAGACCTTCATCCCTTTAAGGTTGAGCACAAACTCTTTTTGTTCCGCTGTGCCCTCTCGCTGCTCAGTTGAAACTTGGTCAAACAATGCTGCCGAATTCCAACCGATCGTAACTGCCCCATCTGTAGCAGGAAGGCTCCACAAGTTTAGATAGCTTGGATCTCGATAACTCTGACTATCCTGCCAGAAATCAAAAACGGGCACTGATCCACTTCCTACAAAAAACTGCTCTGCACTTTCCTGAGTGAAGGACAAGGGGATTGAAGCAACTGAACTCTTCACAGGAACCGCACACGCAGCATGAGCATTTGTGCTACTGCGATCCCAAGCGTAGAGCAAAGAACCCCCACCTACATAAACCACTCCAAACCAAAAGACTGTCCACATCAAAACCGTAACAATCACGTCAAGAGTTTCAACGCTCATAAAAACCTTTCTCCTTACGAGTAGCTGTGTTCGGTGTAGAGATAGAACACACTCTTTGCGTACTAGGAGCATCACGAGCGAGTCAAGAGAAATTTTGCTTCAGCTTCAGCGCTATCTATCAGGCCAGTGCAGGAAGCTAGTAAGGGATATGAAACATTTTTTGCCTTTTTCCCGACGCTTCTCTGAATGTGGGAGAGACCCCAAGGTGTCAAGAGTGCGACAACGGAGCAGCGAAGCGAACTCTTGACACCTTGGAGTACCCACTATCCTACCGAAGCGGGGAAAGGGCTTCTTGCTATTCGTACTGAAATAATGCTTGAAAGCATCAACTCAAAATTATTACTCTGTCCGTACTTTTAGGGCACGGGTAGAAGAGATTGCTTCAAGGCAAGAGACCATGCTGGGTAAAGCTTCTACGGTTTTCAAGCGAGAAGGTTTCCAGGGTGGCTCTGAAGGGTGAACGCAAAACACCTTTAGGGAGTAAACTTCACACGGTTATCCCCCTATGACTCAACCCACTACTCCGCTTACGGAAGGAGATCTCGCCCAATTTATTGGCAGCGAGGCGCTCTACCACCATCCAGGGTTTAACGTTCGCTATACCGAGGGCGTTCGCTACGTCGCTGAACGTGGTGGGGCCTACTGGTTAATTGATGCGATCGCCTCCTGGCAGAATGACCCGCGCATCCGGGACGACCCGATGCTTCAGGGCATCCAGTTCTGGACACTGACAGTAAACCCCGATCGCTCCGCACGACTAATGTGTGAGCGAGACCAGGGAGATGTTGCTGTCACCCAGGAGATTCCTTTCACAGACTTTCCGCTCCAAAGCTTGAAGCTGTACTACCAACAGGGAGTACTGTTTCTGCCATCGGAGTGTTAGGAAGTACAGCGCCAGTGATCGGAGCCATGCAGGGGCATAGAGAGTCAAAGGTTCTGTATGCTTTACCCTGCATGATCTCTTAGCCTTAGCTTGAAAAAGAATAGGAATAGGGAGAAAACTTCTACCAATTCCAGGGGAAGATGCCCTTCACGTCTTTGGACGCATCTTCAACCGTATCTACAATCTGAACGTGTTTCTGAGATCTGTTTCCTTCGATTGGCGTTGCTTTGAGTCTATGAGTCGCAGCAGTTTCACCAACAATGTAAGCGGTCTGAGCATCCTGGGGGAGCGTTGTGCGATCGCCCTCTCTGCCGCCAGTTTCCTGATAGAGTTCTTCGGTGCTGCACCCAAAAAGCGATCGCGTCATCTTCTCTGTGGCATGGGCTTGGGTTCTCTTGTCGCCGCCCTTATCTTGAACCGTTTGCGTAAAATCCTTTCTGACCGTCTTTCCATCAACTCGCCCTCGCACGGGCTGCGAGTTGCCGAGGAGACTTAGTTGTGATTCCTGAGAGTTCTCCTCTGGTTGCTGTCCGAACCAGTTCAAAAAACCCATGAGCCTTACCTCTTTCCTCTGATGTAAAGTCTACCGATAGCAATTGCTCTAAACCGAGCTTGATTAGCTCCAGTCCGTTAGGGAGCATGAGAAACTCTTCAACGATCTGGTGGCGGTACTCGTAGTCCCAATCGTCGGGAGTGAAATTGAAGGTGGAGAGGATGAGCGTGTAGGCATCGACTAAGCCAATTTTGGCGTTGAGCGCCCGAAACCGGCAAAGTGCCTTTTCCCAAGTAACTTTACGGCGAAGATCGCCAAAGTCTTTCCTGATTTCTGCCTTAAACAGCTCAGGCTGAATGACCGACCGCTTAAACCAGCAGTGATCTTTCCACTCTTCAAATACCCGCTCTTTGAGTTCTCGCAGTTTCATAGCTAATCGCACGAGTAAGGCTGTGCCCCTGTATTGTACCTATTACCCTTATTGGCCAATAAAGTAGAAATCATAGGTCACAGCAGTTCTATCTGTCCGATCGATTACAAGAACAATGAGTAAACTCTGCGGGTCCCACTTGGCGCGATAAGCAGCTCCACTTTGGTTAATCCAGCAGGTGGGGGACTCGCTCAAGATGGTGTTCAGGTTGTTGATCGGTATGGGAAATGTCTGATTAATCAAGCTGCTTAGTTCTTCGCGGTTGATGCCTGTACCGCGATCGCGCCCTTCACAGGGATCGGGACCACGAGCAGCGGCGGCTGGTGCAGCCGTAAAGAACAAGATACTGATGGCAACTAGAAAAACCGTTGGGATGGAGCGAAGAAACTGCATGTTTTGCTTCCTCCTTGAACAGATTTCAGTGCGATGGCGTGACTACTAACCTTAAACAAAGCTGTTCTATTCATTTCAACTCGGCTGATTTTCATAGTGATGAAAGGGAATGAGAGGGCGAAGGGGAACCTCATGGAATCTGCTTGAGACCTCCAAGAAGCTCTTGATTCAAAAATACCACATTTATGCATGAATGCATAAATGCACTAAGTCATTTTTGTCTGCCTGAAAATCGACTATGGCAGAATGACTTGAGATTTACTGTGTGCTTAGTGTGCCTGAAGAAGAGAAGCCAAGGCTTTTTCGTGCCTACATCCCACCTCGCATCGATTTTTTGATACGGGCGATCGTCCCGCTCAAAAATAGCGGTAAGGATTGGAATTTGAGTGATGTCCTGACCGAAGCGTTGGAAGACTGGCTGAATAAAGCAGAAAATCGGGCGCTAATTGAGCGTCATAACCTGGAGCAGGCATTGAGAGAGAAGATGGTGTCGGAGGAGAAGTCGGAGTAAAGCCTTATCAGTGCTTACTTCTAACGTTAGAGGTTTATTACTGTCGCTAGCCTGCGAGTGGGGAGAAGGGGATAGTGCAGTTCTTTAAGAGATTTCCCTCATTAAAGTTGATTCACTTTTCGGCGTTGCTGAAAGCGTAATGGTTAAGTAGGTAGAGGAATAGCTCGATACTTCAAATAGTGAAGCAGCAAACGGAGTGAACATTTCAACATCTCAAGGGATTTGGAGTAGCACAAGGTTTTACGGTGCAACCGTGCTAGGTAATGCCGTAGACGGGTGTTCTCCCCCTCAACCCGAGTCATGTAGGTCTTGCTCACAATCTGGTCACCGTCCTCAATGAACATCGGATAAACCTTCCATCCATCCGTGACATAGAAGAAGCAGTGCCAGCACTTAACGATGAGCCACAAG
The DNA here is from genome assembly GCF_014695875.1 of Leptolyngbya sp. FACHB-541. NCBI lineage: Bacteria > Bacillati > Cyanobacteriota > Cyanophyceae > Leptolyngbyales > Leptolyngbyaceae > Leptolyngbya > Leptolyngbya sp. FACHB-541. The sequence goes on from NZ_JACJPC010000052.1 coordinate 50,625, forward strand.
AACTTAAAGGTTTGTGCACTACGGTCGCCTATTACCCATGCCAAAATTCCAGCCTGCTTGTGATTAACGGCAGTCCAAATCCAAAGTTTGTTGCGCTTGTTGCCGACAAAGGTTTGCAGTTCATCCAAGTCAGTTACTTCTGGGATGTCTTGAACTTCAGGCGCATCTGGAAGTGGATGTCCGGGACTGTAAATTAGATTGTGTCAAAGGTCAAAACCAGATCCAATGAACTAATCTACCTGAGACGCAACTAATGGATTTTCGACCTGAATTAATTGATGAGCTGCTGAAAGAGTACCGTCAGCCTGAAGACCTGATGGGTGAGGGAGGCATCTTTAAGCAATTGACCAAAGCTCTGGTTGAGCGGTGCTTGAGTGCTGAACTTGATACCCATCTTTCAGAGGAGCAGGCAGAAGCAGACCTGGAGCGCCCTAAGAACCGCCGTAACGGGCGGAGCAAAAAGACGATTAAGGGTGAGTTTGGCGAAGTCGAGATTGGCGTAGCCCGCGACCGCAACGGTGTGTTTGAGCCACAGTTGGTTCAGAAGGGGCAGACCCGCTTCAACGGGTTTGACGACAAGATTTTGGCGCTGTACGCCCGTGGCATGACGACTCGTGACATCCAAGCTCAGTTGCAGGAGTTGTATGGGGTAGAGGTCTCACACACGTTAATCTCTAACGTGACTGAAGCCGTTGAGCAAGAGCGCAAAGTTTGGCAGAACCGTAGCCTGGATAGGGTCTACCCGATTGTTTATTTCGATGCCCTTGTCGTCAAAGTGCGACATGAGGGACGAGTTATTAACAAAGCGATTCACTTGGCTCTGGGGGTGAATCTGGTCGGTCACAAGGAGTTGTTGGGACTGTGGATGACTCAGAATGAATCGTCCAAGTTCTGGCTTTCAGTGCTCACAGAGTTGCAAAACCGGGGCGTTAAGGACATCTTCATTGCCTGTGTGGATGGATTGACAGGGTTTCCAGAGGCAATTGAGGCAGTCTTTCCCCAAACCACTGTACAACTATGCATTGTCCATTTGGTGCGAAACTCCCTGAGCTACGTCTCCTATAAAGACCGCAAGGCAGTTGCAGCAGACCTCAGAATCGTTTACAGTGCTGCGACTGAAACCGATTCTGAGCAAGCCCTGGTTGATTTCTCGGAGCGCTGGGACAAGCAATATCCCACGATCAGTAAATCCTGGATGAACCACTGGAACCGGGTCATTCCCTTCTTTGCCTTCCCACCTGACATCCGTAAAGCGATTTACACCACCAATGCCATTGAATCAATGAACATGACCCTGCGAAAAGTTTTGAGAAATCATCGTTCCTTTCCGACTGACGAATCTGCCATGAAGGTGATCTACTTGGCGATCCACAACATTTCGAAAAAGTGGACGATGCCCATCCGAGATTGGAAAGCTGCTCTCAATCGCTTTGCCATTGAATTTGAGGGCAGGTTCCCAATCTAATATTCTTCTCTTGACACAAACTACTTTACAAACCCGGATGTCCTGCCGCTTGAATCCAGCGCAAAATTGTGGTGTGGTGAATCTGGGTGACCCGCTCGATACCTCGCAGTCCCATGCTATTGAGATACATCTTGATGCACAATTGCTTCACCTCATCCGAGTAGCGCCAAGGATAGTAGGATTCGAGAAATTGTCGCCTGCACTGCTTACACTTGTAGCATTGTCTCCCTCGACGATGCCCGTTCTTAGCGACTTGAGTTGAATTACATTGAGGACATTTCATTCTTCTATCATGCCAAACCAAGCATTACCCTTGCAGCAACGCCCACTTTTCTGGAGAGTAGAAGAAGGAAACTTACTGGAGCGAGTAACTTAAGGAAGAATCTTTCTTCCAACGGCCGACCTATTAGAGTTGATTACCTCATCAAGCCTTGCTGCAAGCAAACTCTAACACCGCTTGTAACAACACATCTGGGTCAACAGGCTTAGCCAAATGCTGTTGAAAACCTGCTGCAAGTGCCTGTAGCCGATCTGATTCTTTGGCATTAGCGGTCAGGGCGATCGCTGGCACCTGCCCTCCTTGCTCAGCCGTCAACGCTCTAATTTGGCGGATTAACATAAACCCATCTGCATCAGGCATTCTGATGTCACTGATTAAGATATCTGGTTGCTGCTTCAGAAAGGCTTGAAATGCATCATTTGCTGAACTCACTGCGGCTACCTCTGCGCCGTAAGTTTCAAACAGAAAAGCAAAAAGTTGAAGGTTATCATTATCGTCATCTACGATTAACACCCTCAACCCATCTAGACTGGGGCTATTGCTAAGGGACATGGATCAAGATTGGGTGACGGAGATTATAGAATAGACTCGATACTCCCACAAAAAGCCTTACTTTTCGTTAGTGTTGCTAATAAACTCAGGTATTTCTGCCTTAAAATAGACTGATCGTCATAGTAACGGTTCTGCCCTACTTAAATTACCATTAGGAACCGTTTTCATTCCTTTCACCCTCCCCTCGTCCAACCAGCTTAAGGACCTCTTGAACTAACTCATCTGGGTCTAGTGGCTTAGGCATAAAATGCTGAAAGCCTGATTCTAAAGCTCTCTCAGCGTCAACCTCCCTCGTGTAGGATGTTACAGCAATGGCTGGAAGTTCGCTCCACGCTCCTTCCAAATGCCTGACTTGCTCAATCAACCAACGTCCGTCCTCCTCAGGAAGCCTGACATTACTAACTAGAATGTCTGGTTGCCGTTGTCCTAATTCTCCCAAAGCTTCAAGCGCAGAGTTCGCAAGGACAACCTCTGCTCCGTACTCTTCCAGAATGAACGTAAAAAGTTCAGCAATATCAGGTTCATCCTCAACGAGAAGCACTGTCAGTCCTGCCAACAGAAACCTTTGAGAATGAGGCTCATTCTTTGTATTTCGCATAGCTGTAGTAGAGAGTACAACTGCCTTCATGAAGGCTTACAAGGCAGTTGTCCTGTCTCTCCTATCCGATAGAGATCGCAAAATACTGGGTTAAAAATTGTGACTAGCAAATGTCTCGTCTAGGCACCTTACACTTCACCACTGCGGATAAGGCTGGCACCACAACTGATCACCCTTGATGTCAGTGTGCATGAGAATTGTTGTACGGCAACCTCGCTTATAATTGTAAATTGCAGCGCACTATACTCTGCTCTGTGTAACTAACGAAACTGAGAGACTGGAATGCAGTTGAGGACGATGGATTCACGTTTAAAGGAATCCTCATGTTGTCGCTGGGAACCAATAGCAGGTTGGGGATCACTAAATGTCTGTCTCTACTACTGACGCAATACATACGCGAGAAACATGCCCACAGTTTGGCAATCGGGGATCATTCCCTATCGAATTAATCAGGGAAAGATAGAAGTATTACTTATTACTACTTCCAGCGGTAAACATTGGGTGATTCCTAAAGGTTGGATCGCGCCCTGGATGACATCATCGTCCTCTGCAGCAAAAGAAGCGATAGAAGAAGCAGGAGTTATCGGAACGGTTACTACCCCTGCAATTGGTCGCTACTCTACTCAAAAATTGGGATATTCCTATCAGATCGAGGTGTTTTCCATGCGAGTGGAGGAAGAGCTAGAAACCTACCCTGAAGCTAAGCGCCGACAGCGTCAATGGATGAGTCCTTCTCAGGCAGTTAAAAAGGTGCGATCGCTTGAGCTAAAGCGCCTTCTTATACAATTCCGTGAATCCTATACGAGTGGTGAATAAACTACGAGAACAGCGTTGCATCGCATTGCCTTCTCAATTCTAAGACTTCTACAGTCGCAGTTAGTTGTGTCATCACCGATTGCAACTCTTGACTTTATATCTTGGCTAGATCCCTATAAGAAACTCCAACAAGCAACCGTTGGTCTGACGCTACACAAACCAATAAGTGACCAACCGGATTAATCGCAGTAACAGTCAAAATTCTTCTTCCGTAGTCTGAAGCGACTTTAGGGTCATTGCCAACGTAGCAAACCTGGTCACCTCTCTGGAAACAAGTTGGCTTTGAAGACATAATGAGTCAGATAACACATCTGAAACTCATTGTTAGCTCTTGTCAAAGCATCAACATTCACCTTCAGAGGTAAAGATCAGATTAAGGTTTTTTCTGATAAAAGTTCAATAGAGTTAGTTGTCCATATTCTCACACCCGTCATATTCAGCCACCAATGCAGCTTCAATTAGCAGAGTCACCGCAAAGCTGCTGCTAATTCTGCACTCAATTGTCCATGACATCGCCCCGCAGCCTCTGTGATACGCTATGGAACACCTCAACGATGAGTTTAGGCGTGATGGGCTAAAAGGAGCGTAGATTTATATTGTTCTAAGAGATTTGAAGCAGTAGACAAGGCTTCACTTGTGAGATTCAGTAGCTCTAGTTCATCAAAGTCAATGTTGAAAACCAACCGTGCTAAAGCATCATTATTCGATGGATAGTGCATCTATCTGAAGATAGATAATTCAACATATAAATTTTGGCATTCCTGAATCTGCATCAGCTTATTTAGTTTCGTGCTGAAGGAAATAACCGTGCTAAAGCAGATCGCAAGTTGCTGTCCTAATTCGCCGCCTTCTAGCAATCAGCAACGCTCAGCCAGTAGCGGTTTGTAACAGTGCTAGAAACCGCTTATAGCATCGTGCGTTAAGAAGAAGTTGACATTCAACCCTTCACATTGGCGCTCAAGCTAATTAGCACTTTATTCTAAAGATCGAGCAATGCATTCAGCGGTATCTTCCAAGAGTAGGGACGAATCATCAGGGAAAAAATTCTCATAATACCCAGGCTCTATCGTCCACATGTTTTGCCCCTAAAGAGGTTTATTTTCTGAAGACGGAGTTGAGAGCGGATGACTGAGGGAAATTCAGAATTGTTTCGGGGTCTGCAAGTGCGAACGACAGCATTACCCGATCAACTGTTGCACCATGGTGTAGCGTTGCTATCAGTTGCCTTAGCCTTAGGAACTACTTTGCTGTTAGGCTCCTATCTTGAGACAACACCGACTTCACTATTTTTTGTCGCTGTGATGGTTAGTGCCTGGTATGGAGGGTTAAAGCCGGGAATCGTTGCGACGGTTTTGTCTACGCTTGCGATTAACTATTTTCTGACTGAGCCAATCTATGTGCTAAGTATCCCCGATTTAGGAACTTTAGTACGGCTAGGCGTTTTTGTGATGGCAGCGATTCTGATCAGCTCGCTCAATGCTGCACAACGACTCGCACAAAGAAGGGCTGAAGTAAATCTTAAGTCCCTGCGAGAAAGTGAAGCTCGGTTTGGCTGTTTAGCAGAGTCCAACATCATTGGGATGATGGTAGCGGAGTTGGACGGAGCCGTTCTAGAAGCCAACGATGCTTTTTTGCAAATGCTCGGCTATACCCAGGAAGAGCTGCGATCGGGGCGATTGCGTTGGAATGAGATGACCCCTCCAGAATCTTTAGAAGTGAGTAACAAAGCAGTTCAGGAACTGATTACGGCTGGAGCTTGTTCTCCATTTGAGAAGGAGTATGTTCGGAAGAATGGTTCTCGTGTTCCAGTTTTGCATGGGGCAATCATGACTGGCGAGACGACCATAACAGGGTTTGTGCTGGATTTAAGCGAACGTAAACGTGCCGAAGAAACACTTCAGCGCACGAATCAGACACTACAAACTCTGCTAGATGCTTGTCCAGTTGCCATTGCTTTTTTCGATCCACAAGGAATTGTCAGAGTGTGGAACCGGGCAGCCGAGCAAATCTTTGGTTGGAGCGCAGCAGAAGCGATCGGGCAGTTTATGCCGACCGTTCCCCATCGCCGCCAAGAATTTCTTGCCAGTATTCAAACCGTTTTAAGCGGACGATCGCTAAATGGATTAGAGGCTCAGCATCAGCACAAAGATGGGCGCATGGTGGATTTAGAGATTTGGGCAAATCTAGCGCATGATGCTGAAGGAAATCCAGGTTGCCTTGGTATTGCTTGGGACATTACCGAACGTAAGCAGGCAGAGAAAGCCTTGCGTCAAAGTGAAGCCAGGTTCCAAGTGCTCGTGAGCAATATGCCCGGAATGGTTTATCGCTATGCTCCCGGTGCTGATGGTGCGCCTACCTTTACCTACGTCAGTTCTGGTTCCCGCGAACTGGTTGAATTGGAACCCGAAACGATTCTTCAGAATTCAGATGCTTTCTTCAGATTGGTTCATCCCGATGATTTGCAATCCTTTCAAGATTCAGTAGCGATCGCCACTGAAAACTCTGCTGTCTGGCAATGGGAAGGGCGACTTATCACCCCATCAGGACACCTGAAGTGGGTTCAAGGTCGTTCTCGTCCACAGGAAACTGAATATGGAGAGGCTTGGGATGGTTTGCTATTTGATATCACAGAACGCAAACAAGCTGAAGAAGCTTTGCACCAGAGCGAAGAGCGGCTGCGCGTTGCCTTAAAAAGCTCCCCCATTACCGTTTTTAATCAGGATCAAGACTTGCGTTACACCTGGGTTTATAATCCAACGTTTGACTTCCACTCAACAGAAGTGATTGGTAAGCAGGATCAGGATTTTTTGCCAGAAGAAGATGCCACAATCCTCACTCGCATCAAGCGTCACGTTTTAGAAACAGGAAGCGGTGTGCGCGAAGAAATCAAAGTCACGATGCAAAATCAAGTTTTCTACTACGATTTGGCAGTTGAGCCATTGCAAGCTGAGGATGGAGAAACAGTTGGCGTTACCTGTGCTTCTGTAGACATCACAAAGCGAAAACAAATGGAATTGGCATTGCAGCAGAGCGAAACAACCCTCAATGCTTTAATTGCCAGTTCACCAATCGGCATTGCATTTTTTGATCGTGACTTACGCTATATCCATGTGAATGAAGCTTTGGCTGCAACGAACGGTATTCCCTTAAACGAACATATGGGACGAACACTTGGGGACGTACTGCCGCAGTGGGCACCCGCTATTACACCCGTTTTGCAACAGGTGATGGATACCCAAGAGCCATTGTTAAATCAAGAGATTGTAGGTGTCACTTATCCATCCGATCGGATGCGATATGCCTTGGTCAATTATTTCCCTGTTTGCCTGACCAATGGGGAGGTTTTGGGTGTAGGGGTGACATCAGTTGATATTAGCGATCGCAAGCGCATTGAGGACGAACGCAAACGAGTTCAGCAAGAACTCCAACAAACCTTGCAGACGTTACAGACGATCGTTGCTGCTTCGCCACTGCCGATTGTAGTGATTGAACCTGATATGACTGTGCAACTGTGGAACGCCGCCGCAGAGCAACTATTTGGTTGGAGTGAAGCTGAAGTTCTAGGTCAACTGCTGCCTCTAGTTCCAGAAGAAAAGCAGGAAGAATGTCGCCAGCTTCGAGAAGCAGTCACGAATGGAGAAGTCTTTTTTGGTGTGGAAACCTATCGCCGTAAGCGCGATGGCTCGAAGGTAATTCTGAATATCTCAGCCGCTCCACTGTATGACGATCCCGGTAGCGTTAATGCGATTTTGCTGATTTTGCAAGACATTACGGAACGACAGCGTGCAGAAGCCGCCCTGCGAGATAGTGAAGAACGGCTGCGGCTAGCATTAGTAGCAGCAGATCAGGGGCTTTACGATCTCAATGTCCAAACCGGAGATGCGATTGTCAGTCCAGCTTACGCTCAAATGCTGGGCTACGATCCAGATGAGTTTCAAGAAACCAATACTAAGTGGCGCGATCGCCTGCACCCTGATGATGTTGCGGTGGTCTATCAAGCCTATGAAGACTATGTTGCCGGAAAAATAGATACCTATCGAGTCGAGTTCCGTCAGCGCACGAAATCTGGAGATTGGAAATGGCTTCTTTCGATTGGCAAGATTGTTGCATGGGATACTGATGGGCAACCTCTACGAATGTTAGGAACTCATACTGACATGACTGATCGTAAACAATCTGAGGAAGCTCTACGACAGAGTGAGGAACGGTTGCGATTAGCATTAGATGCTGGCTGTATGGGAGCATGGGAATGGAATCTGGAAACAAACGTTCAGCAATGGGATGTGAATCAGTACAAACTATTTGGCATGGATAAAGACAGCAATCGGTTAAGTGCTGATGCTTTTTTCCAGTTCATTCATCCCGATGATCTGCCTCTTGCTCAACAACTGACAGAACAAGTGTTGGAGCAGGGAGGGAGTTTCCACACTGAATTTCGCATTGTTAGACCTGATGGAGGCGTGCGCTGGCTATCGAGTCAGGGAATTGTTGTTCAGGACAAGCACAATCAACCCGTTCGGATCATTGGTGTAAACTTCGATATCACTGAACGGAAGCGAGAGGAGGAGGAGCGGGAGCGGCTCTTAGCCAACGAACAGCTTGCAAGGCAGGAGGCAGAAGCCGCCAATCGCATTAAAGATGAATTTCTCGCCGTGTTATCTCATGAGTTGCGATCGCCACTCAATCCTATCTTGGGCTGGTCAAGGCTCTTGCAAACTCAGAAACTAGATGAACAGAAGACACGGCAGGCTTTAGCCACCATTGAACGAAACGCCAAACTACAAACCCAATTGATCGAGGATCTACTGGATGTTTCTCGGATTCTGCGCGGTAAGCTTGTGCTGAACATTACACCCGTCAGTCTGATTAACACCATCGAAGCTGCATTAGAAACAGTAAGACTTGCTGTAGAAGCCAAAGGAATTCAAATTCAAAGAACATTTAATCTGGATCTAGACCAAGTTATGGGAGATGCGGCTCGTCTGCAACAGGTAATCTGGAATTTGCTGACCAACGCCGTGAAGTTTACACCGGCCGGAGGAACCGTAGAGATTCGACTAGAGCAGAGCAATAACCAGATTCAAATTCAAGTCAAGGATACAGGTAAAGGCATCCGCTCTGACTTTTTACCCTACGTGTTTGATTACTTCCGGCAGGAAGACGGCACGACGACTCGCAAGTTTGGTGGATTAGGGTTGGGATTGGCGATCGTGCGTCACATCACCGAATTGCATGGTGGCACGGTCTGGGCAGAAAGTCCGGGTGAGGGCATGGGAGCTACGTTTACGGTGCAACTGCCTCTAATGCCATCCCCAGTCAGAGTTGATGAAGAAGATGAACCTTCAATCATCGCCAACCTGTCTGGATTGCGAGTTTTAGCCGTCGATGATGATAATGACATCCGCGAGTTGCTTGAATTCATCTTGCAACAAGCCGGAGCAGAGGTGCGTGTTGTGGCTTCTGCAACTGAGGCACTACAACAGTTAAAAGTGTTCTCACCAAAAGTACTGATTTCAGATGTGGGAATGCCTGATATTGACGGATATATGCTGATACGGCAAATCAGAACCCTTGCACCAGAGCAAGGAAAGATACCGGCAATCGCCTTAACTGCTTACGCCGGAGAAATTGACCAGCAACAGGCGATCGCCGCAGGTTTTCAGATGCACCTTGCTAAACCAATCGAGCCGGAGAGATTAATTAGCGGGATTACCAATCTTCTAAAGGAGAATAGCATCGGTGAACTTTAGCAGAATAACCTGGTAGCTTCTGAATTCACCAATTCATAACCGGAAAACCCCATGAGTAGCAATCAGTTATTCGATTAAATCGAGCAGGGTAGTAGAATCAACGATACTAAACACAACAACCTTTAGATAGAAAAGCTCATTCTTAAGTGAGAGTGAACTGAGCAACTCCAATGGTGAGAATGGAGTTGTTTCCTCTGTCCAATTTGTGATTGTTTGATGAACAGCCCGTCGTTTGAATCCTTTACTAATGGCGACCGCATCTTAGTGGTTGATGATCTGCCTGATAACTACGTTCTACTACAAACGGTTTTAGAGACTGAGGGTTATCAGGTCGAAGTTGCTGATAATGGTCATGCAGCACTACAAAGGATTGCATCTTATCCACCAGATTTAGTGTTGCTCGATGTCATGATGCCGGGGATGAATGGGTTTGAAGTTACTCGTCGGATTCGACAAAACCCATCTCTCCCGTTTATTCCCATCCTCCTAGTAACAGGCTACAGTGAACCTACGCCCGCAGATGGATTTGATGCCGGAGCCGATGGTTTCATTCGCAAACCTATTGACTTTGACGATTTACTTAAAAGAGTCCAGACAATCCTACAGCCCAAGCAACTCATTGATCCATAAGGTTAAAGGGGTAAGCAGGGGTTCAACACCCTCTTCGGTATCGGACAGAAGGGCAACTATAGTATTCAATTGCAGATGAAAAAAGATTGCCTAAACCGACAAGATTTAATTACTCTCTAATTCTTGTCAGTAATCCCTTAACAAACTGAACTTCAAGTCAAGCTTTTGCTACAGCAAGTATCATGAATAATTCGTATCAGGATAACTTTACTCTAAAGCATTTGATATTGAGTTCTAACTTAAAAGAGTTTTCACAGCGCATACAACATATTTGCTGCTTACTCGACTACGGGGAGATGACTGAAGAAGAAGCAGAAACGGAAATTGAGAAGCTTTATCAACAGTTAAAAGGAAGTGCAGAACACTTGAGAATTGAGTTTTAGCGTAGGCTTGTGTCACCAATTGGCGGTTGAGTATTTTCTAGTTTGATGAATTCACAAAAAAGGCAGTCCTCCTCAAGACTGCCCCATGACCACAACGGCGACGCGAACGCGCTACCATCGTCTTCATCGTTTAATACTTCTTTGACATCACTTGGTTAAAATTAAAGTGAAATCCTTTCGTAATTCTAACTTTGTCCTGTTTGAGTGATTTCACCAACGGGCCTGAACTAAGCGCTGATTGCTAACTCAGAGGAAAAGGTCACTGTTTGAGGAGTCAAATCAACCTCATTCAATAGAATAGTCGTTTCGTAGCCAATTCTACTCATTTCTAGCTCTGGTCCCATATCCATTTCAACTGCATAGGTCCAGCTACTCGCTTCTAGTTGGTAGCTCTTAATGGTGCCAACTCCGCCCGCAAACCTAACTCTCTCACCTTTGCGAAACTGGGGTACTTTTGTAATAGTTGCAGCCATAATGACCTCATTCTCGTGAAGTGATGTCCTCATAGCTAATGTTGTACTGGTTAAGCCAGCTTTTCTTTCTCTATCAGGAGCGTCACTTTTAATTGGGGATCGTATTACCTTAGAAGCAATTTACATTCGTGGCGGACTGTAGCAATCTCAAATTAACTGTAAAACTCTACAACACTATGTAGCTCCCCTACCGTTTGTGAATCTGCTCTTTTATTTGCGCTAAATCGATATGAGCATCTGCTACAGTCAGTAACGAGTCACTTGTCATGGAGCGAAGACTAACAACTTCTACCCGTACTCCCAGGTAGCTGACGTTATCACTGCATAGGTGAGCGTTCCGTTACCACTGACTAAAATTTGTAAAAGGTGAATGATGGAGTGTTTAGATCCACTAACACCTACAATCGAATCTGCTCAATCTCATCAAGACTGATAGTATCTCCACGTCGGTCATAGAGTGCAGTAGTACGGATGTCTTCATGTGCTGCTATCCGTTGCGCTGAATCTCTGCTGCCGCCATTCCGAAGGAAATTAGTGATGCCACTTGCTCGGAAGGAGTGGTTACATGCATCCGTAGTCACTCCAGCCCTGCTTGCCCGTCGCTTAATCATAGCCCATGCTTCCTGGCGCTGAAGGCGATCGCCCGTCAGCTTCCGGCTCTTACCAGGAGAGGTTTGAAAAAGGGGAGCATCCTTTTGCTCTCGTAAACCTGCTTCGTCCAGGTAAAGGTCAAGATATTCCTCAGCCTTGTGATGCACGGGCAGCTCATGATACCGGCCGCCCTTCTCGTGGAGTCGAAACCAATAGCGCTTTCCCTTGGGAAAATAGTCCTTCACGTTCATTCCTAAAACTGCACTGATTCGAGCAAAGCTGTAGAACATCGCGCCAATCAAGGCGCGATCGCGAAGCCCAATAACAGATGAAGTATCAATACTTCCTAGAAGCTCTACCATCTCTTTATCAGAAAGCACTGGGGTCTTCCCACACTTCACCCGATGTTTCACGCCTCGCACTTCTTCCCCTGCATTACTGCTCAAAACCTGCCCCTCTACTAACCAGGCAAAAAGAGAGCGAATTGCAGAGAGATGCTGGTTGACCGTTGGTGGAGAGCCTAGATGACGTTCTATATAGGCAGCGATCGCCAGTGAACTTATATCCGTAAGTTCCATTCCCCGTCCTTCACACCACTCAAGGAACTGTCTGATTGCCTGTGCATAAGCTGCTCGTGTGTTTTCATTGCGAATGCTAACCAGGAAGAACTCGACAAAGCGGCGGCTTGCTCGCTCACCCGCATTCAGAACGATTGGCGGAATAGCAGAACGAACATCTTTGTACGTTACGGAATGAGAAGAATGTATTACAGGTTCGTGAACCATAAGCGCCCTTTGAAAGAGATAAATTTCTTACGGGTAGAGACTATTACATAAAGAGGGATTATGTCATAGGAAAATGTCTTGAGGTAGAAGCTTTCATGCTCTGGACAATGTTGAAGCCAATCGGACGCATCTGTCCTCCTCCAAGGGTAGAAGGATGAAGCGGTTCGCTTGCAGAAGCATATCCGATAGGACAATTGTGCAAGACTGCTTGCACAATTGTCCTGACCCGTAAACTTGCTCCGATAGAAAACCTGAAAGGCAGATAGAAGTTCCTCTTCTTATTGTGACTCGTCTCCCTGTTGAGCAGTATAAAACCCTTTCCACAAATGCAAAGGAAGAGGAAGGCGATAATGGCGACAAGCAACAAGAACTATAGGCCATAAACCATGTTTAGCTGCTGAGAGCGAATTAACTTGGGGAGAATGTTCACACTCGCCAAAGACTTGAGCTAGGTACTCGTTCATAGGATGCTCAACACGAACGTGAGACAGGGTAGCTCCATGGAAGTCACTATTCGTGTAAATATGTTCCTCGGAGCTATCATCTGGATACCAAAACTGAAGATTGCAATGAGGAAGATGCTCTTCCCTAATAGCTTGTACTTTCTCGTAGAGCTTTCTTCTGCCTAGCAGAGCTGCTGATAAAGCTATCGCTGGGAACAAAATACTATCACCTGTTACTTCACGTCGGTAATCATCAACCTGTGTTTTATCCGATTAATGCTCAAGCGGTTAGGAAATCCATAGACCTCAAATGGGTTCTATATGACGGGACTGCTGGGTTATATGAAATCAAGCAGGGGGATAGAATTGCAACAGTTCAAGATCCCGAAGAGGCACAATTTCCTTGCTTACCGCAACACGCCTTACAGCGCTTTTCAGATTAGTAAGCCACAGGAAGGCATTAAGCAGTAGCTCGTTGAACTGCTAGTTCGTGTGGCTTATTCAAATGACAACCGCTGTAAGTCACGTTGATGTGGACTATGTTTTGTCCGCTGCTGAGATTGCCGAAACTCTTGTAGCATTCGCCAGTAAGAGTTACTAAGGGGACGTAGCATCGACTTCTCTTGCCTATGGTGGTGTATCTATGCAGGAGCACTAAACTAAATTTCGGCATCTAAGAAGTGGCTTGAGTGACAGTCAAGCAGCCTCTTTCGTGCAGACGTATAATGTGCGTTGCTTGTAATGTTGAGTAATACTGAACTGATTAACAGTTATTGTAATCTTGAACAGGGTAACTCACACAAGTTGTCTTTAACTGTCCCACCTATTTGAGCTTTGCTTATACAGAATATCCTGCCACTCTGGAATTCAAAGCTAGGGCCACGTTCATATGTTCAAACGCGTTCACTAGCCACATAATTCTTTGGCTAGGAGTCTCTTCATTTCGGTGGAACAGACGTGCAAAGCATTTTTCTAAGCTATATCGTGCCATTTGGCAGGCCAATACTGCATTTAGTAGCATTCCCGTAACAACTTGGTAGCCTACATCGTGAACTAGCTTATAAAGGTACACACCGCCTGGTTTTTGGAGATCATGACAAATTAGAAAGTTTAACAACCTCCAAAACAAGGTATTAATTGATGTGTTGTTTACTGGGAGTCTGTCTGCTTGAGCGTCAGACATTACGTTCCACATCTGCTGGCTAAACTGACTTTTCCCGTATTGAGCATTAGCCTCCAATAGTGGTGCAAGAACAAGCTCATATATTGCGGCCTTAAACTCGCCCATTGTTGAAAAATTAGGGCTTGCTGCTCGAAACTGATTAGCTTGCACATAATAGCTCTTTCCATTCTTCCTATTAGGAGAATAGTCAAATAGAGCGTGCCGCAATTCAGTATCTACAAGCCGGGTTGGATTGGGGGCATGTTTCTTCCCAGTTTTGCCATAACTAGCATCGAAAGCCTGCAAGCTCTTTTGTAACTGAGTAAGTTTCCGGTCTTGTTGCTTCTTAAAACTACTCTTAAGAGAGTTTGGGAGATCGGGGGTTGTTCCAGCAGTAATGTGAATAAAAAAGTAATCCTTAATATGACTTCCAAAAGCCTGTTGGTGTACAGAAGCATCAATTTCTAGAAAATGCTGCTGCATTTTGAGCACTTTATAGAATTCACTGCTTGCATATTCTCGCATCAGTTCTCGCATCAGTCGAACTGTTTGGCTTTGTCCCTTTTCTAAAGGTGTTTCTTTTATCCGCACAATCATTTCGTGTAAAGCACCGTGCCGATCCTTATCCAATTGCCAAGGGTTCCCAATGGTGTAGAAGCAGCGGTTAATTATCTGTAGCCCTCTTACCTTATAGTCTGACATCTGTGTTAGCTTATCTAGCACAGTGCAAACTTCGTAATTTGACCCGCCATTGCGGTGCCAGAGCATATTGAATAAGGCATCTAGCGCATCTTTTGACGGTTGCTCTGCTAACTGCCCCACGTAATCATAAATTACCTGAGTCTCAGGAATGTCCGGTCGGCGGCAGAACATCCAAGCATCTTCTTCGGGTAGGAACATATTTGCAGCCCGTGTCCATTAGTACAGACAGAACAAGCCAAACTTCAACCTAACAGTCTGAGAAAAAGTTTTGAGCAAAAAACAGGAAAGCTCTACGCTCTTTCGTCATAAATCCGCAAAACAGGCTGCAAACACGTAGGTGCAGACCAACTAGCTTAAAGGGAAAAGGACTTAACCTCTCCCAACCTTTTGAAAAGATTGAAGAGTTCCTCCAAGTTGTGGATCGGTATTGAAGCAGAATATTTTTTCTCTAAAATAATACACCATGTCATCCAGTGGCAAACCGTGACAATTGATACATTTCTTGAAGTATCATTTCCTAATGATGCGAGAGGCATCAAAAAACGGCACCTAACTCCCTTAAAACTGTCTGTGCTGGTTCAGAGATACCCTGTGCACCTTGTAAGTTTAGCTCCAGCCAAAAAGTGCCTATAGAGGAAGGTTGTATTTTCCACAAACAACGTCGTCTCTCTACTTCCCATAGTTGAACCTCTGCCTGGATAGATTTAGTATTAGTTAATAAATACTGACCATCATGATTCAAAGATATCTCTAATGGTGGAGATGAAAAGTGGGAAAAGACTTTCGGTTCTCCCTGTTTTGCAGTTTCCCAGCAACAAACAGTACCAATATCACTGCTGCCAGCTAAGTAGTTGCTGTTACTACTAAATGACAAGGCTAATACATTCCCCTCAGTCATATCGAATTCTACAAGCAACGTTTCACCTCTGTGCAGTGAAATTCTTGACCTTTCTGTTTCAGCTAGTAGAAGGTGTGCCTGATCCCAGCTCATTGCTAAAAATCCATTGGACCAGTTCGGAAAAATTTCATCAAGCTTAGATAATGAACCCTCTTCAATGGAAATTTGCCAGGTTAGAATGCAGTCTCCTCCCCGACTGGACAGATAAGAGCCATCAGGACTAAAAGCTAGCTGTTGAACTGGTGTCGTGTGTGCCAGAGATGCTAGGAAAGAAGTATCTAAGTCGTCCCAGTAAACTACTTGCCCATTTGCTAGACCAACTGCCACACGACCGTGTGTCCCTTGAGCGAGACATGATACCGGAGCTGATGTATCTTGTAGTTTAATGAGGTTTACTGGAGAAGCTTCTTGCCACCAAGCATAGATTTCATCTTCCACCGCAATTAGTAAAGCTGTGTTTCTTCCGGTGCCAAAAGTAAGGGCAGTAACTCCTTGAGACAGACAACAGGAGCTACTCAGTTGAAAGACCTCACCTTCCTGCTTATAGCGCAATACATGACCAACAGCGTCACCGATAGCTAATGTTCGACCGTCTGGACTAAGAGCCGTTGTTAACGGTGAAACGAGACCTTCTGGGAAAATTGTCCCTACAAATATGCAGTTTTGCATGGATGCGCTTTCTAAGTTGACTTTCCTTAGATCAGCCTGCCGGATAGGGAGGTTAGAGAAATCTGTCTCTGCCATTGATAACCCAAGGACACCAGCAATATTCAAAATATTGCCAGCCGCATAACTCCGGCTGTTACTACCGTCCTCTTTAAGGCGCATTAACATTTGCCTTAAACATTCGTATATCAGGTGCTGCTCTTCCCGACAAACTTCTTGAATCTCATGAGCAATAGGATCTAAAACATGTTGATGTTGCCAGGCTTGACGGTAAGCTGGTGCAGTCACTTGCAGTAGCGGATACTGATGAAGCAAACGAGGTGCTGCTGTCTTTAGTTCTCCGACAATTAGAGCAACAAATTGCTGAGCAACTGCTATTGTCTGTGCTGGTGGATGTAGGCGATAGCTCTTCTTGTCTTCTCGTACCAATAATCGTCGATTTGTTGTTAACGACTCCCATGCTCCATACAAATCACGTTCAGAAGTGTATTCAGAGCTTAGATGAACTAGTTCCTGATAAGTACTAGGTTGCAGCATCAGCCAGTATAGTACAGTATTTTCTACTGGTGATACCCGTTGTACTAACTTTTGCAGGGCAGTAGTAGCCGATGTTCCTAATTTTGGAGATGTTGCTGCAAGAAAATCAGCGATTCCTCCTTCATAAAACTGTGTGATCGGTTCAGCCAAGGTCTGTAATAGTTTTGGACTGCCACCACAAAACTCTGTAAATTGTTGCCAGTCCGCTTCGGTTCCCGTAAGTTCTCTCTGATGAAGGTGCCGTTTTACGAGTGCTTGTGATTCTGTTGACGAAATCCCCTTTAGGTCATGGTTGTAAACTGTTGTCACTGTAGGAAAAGTACTACATGCTTCTTGACTAACCCATAGAACACAGCTTTTTTGCTCAAAATCCTCCGCAAGTCGGGAAAGTAGTTCCTGATAACCCCTGCTCTCTTCCCGAAAGATTCCAGCACGTGTATGCGAACAGTACAGAATTTCTGTTTCCTCAATGACAATCAAGCACTTCTTCTGCCTCAATAGTCGCAGGATTCCGCTAATAATACTTGCCCCTTCTCCCACTGGTGCATTGTTATTTAACCTTTGTGACAAGATTCCGTACAGCTTTAAAGGACTCAAAACTTCTGACGCATGACAAAGCACAACATGCTCAAATGTATCTCTAACACGACGTAGCAGATGTCTGCATAGCTCTGTTTTTCCCCAACCAGCAGGAGCACAAATGGTAATAATATAGTGCCCATTGAAGAGTGCTGTTGTCAGTTCCTCCAAATCTCTTTGACGACCAATAAGAGGAGATAATTCCCGATCTTGAATTGCTGCTACTTGAGAATCGCTAGGAGGCGTGCGGAAATACTGTATAAGCGTACTCTGGCAGTTCTTTTTGTTAACAGTCACCCCAACAGCATTAGAAATATTTCTCCAAAGCTTTGATGCCGTTTCCTTCAGTCCCGTGGGTGCATAGTTATTTTCCTCAGCTATTTCCTCGTAAGACAGGTTGCGATAATTCAAACTACCCCGAAGAATAGCTAACTGAGAATGTGTTAGCGGTTTTCTACGTATCTGTTTTTCAATCAACAAGCGCTCCACGGCTTGCACGATGCTATCGATGCTATCGATCTCCTCGCTGTTCATAACTAAATGGTAGATTTACATCTGCACCCTTGCTCTAGATAAGAAGTTTACCGTGACTTGGACTTACTTTTATTGACTTTTTCTTACTTTCTTACTTCTATTTCTTGACATTGGCTTACTAAAATTTAGTACCTACGCTTACTTTTTTCGACTTAAATACCTGGTTGACTGACAAAACTCCTAGAACCACTGATACGCCATAGGTTGAGTTTCGCTTTGCTTCACCCAACAGAATCGAGGCAGGAGTTGGGTTTCGCTTTGCTCCACTCAACCTACATCAGAAGATTTGTCGTCAATCAGCCTAGATACTCAACATCAACTTACAAAAACACTTACTAGTAGGTCTATGTACCCGTAAGAAAATAGGCATACTAATAGTAAGAGAAGTTTTTAACTTCTTCCAAGATGATTCAATCCATTCCTAATATGCTGCAATTAATTCCTTCGATACCTGAAGTTCGTAGCTTTTTGTTTGTAGAAGTTGACCCGCCTTCTCCAATTTATTTCACTCACTCTTACCAGAATTGTGGTGTTGTTGTAGAAACTATAAAACCAGGGCGACGAGGACGAATTGCCTTCCAAGCTACCTCATGGTTTGGTGTTTATGACGGCAATGAAGAGCTACTACCTGGAGCGATTGTCGAGGTTCTTGAGAGATCGGGAACAACATGGCTTGTTCGTCCGATTCTTCATCCTAGAGTGGAGAATGCCATCTAAGTTTTCTGATTCTCTTGAAATTTTTAAGGACTCTACCATGCGTCAACCATATCATCACAGCCGTTTATTTCAGCTAATTTCACACAGTATTCGCTTCTACTTTCTAGCCCTTCTTCTGTTTGTCATTCTATGTTTACTGCTCTCTGTCTTTGGATATATGAGTTTTGCTTGGGGATTTCTTACAACTGTTCTAGTACTCTTTGGTAAAGCTGGCTTCACAATTTTATGTGGCTTGGCGATCGCAATTATTTTTGAAAGTCTTAGCTGAAGCTAGTTCGATCGGGTAACCAGTGAGCTGAGTGCATCTGAAAGCTTTCGCAAAGGTGTTCAGATGTGCATGACTTATGAGGGAAAAATTTATTTGTTTAGGGAAACTTCTCTCTCAAACGTCCATGTATTGAGACTTCGCCCAAAAAAGTCCTTTCACCTCAGTATTGGAAAAGCGCTCAAGCAGCTTCCTCCGTGCAGCCGCATAATGTGCACCACTTGTAAGGATGTCATCAAGGATGACAAAGGTACTTCCTTCTGAGTAGTAACCCGTGATCTCTTCATCAACAGCTATTGAGTTATAGATATCTTCTGCTTCTCGTGATGCTCCGCTCGTATGGTATCCTTCGTGGCTTTCAATCGTAACAAGAAGCGGTAGGCAAACAATATTCTCAAACGCTTCTGCGACTCGCTGAGCAACGACTTCTATGCGATTGTCGTAGTCTGGATGATCTTTTGCCTTTGACGGTGGCATTGGCACGAGAACAAGTGATGATGTCTTCTTCAAACCGTCGGTAAATAGATCAATTACTTCTGCTGCAAACTTCTCCATAGCAAGCCTCTTGTATCTCAACCGCTGCTGCTGTTGAGGAGACGCTTTCAAATTAGAGATAAGGTTGTTTGTTTCAGAGAAGCTATAGCCCTCACCAGGTGTATAGATACGACCATAGACGAGGTAGAAGCTTTCATGCTCTGGACAATGTTGAAGCCAGTCGGAAGCATCTGTCTTCCTCCAGCGGATCTCACTCATTGAGGTGCTTTAAGTTCCACTGTCAAGGAGGGCAAGAATCTCAGACCCATCGAAAACTCTCACAGCACCTTTAGCCAGAAACTGCTCTGGCCACAACAACCCCCGCTCGAAGCACGAGTTCAGTATAAAAAGCTTTCTTCCTTGCTCAAGTGCTGCTCGCGCCTGAATCAAGGTTCCGCTTGTCTCAGACGCTTCAACAATAACTGTTGCTTCACTGAGAGCAGACATCGTTTTGTTCCGTTCGGGGAAGAAGAAACGGTTCCTTCGGTAGTCTTGGTGAGAATAATGGTAGAAGGGTACTTGACTGACTAAGAGGTGGTGCTTCGCAATCTCATGCTGCAATTTCTTATTTCCCCTTGGGTAAGTCTCATGAAGAGCTGTGCCAATAACGGCAATAGTTCTCCCTCCTGCTTCGAGAGCTGCTTCGTGGGCTTCTGTATCAATACCTTGAGCAAGCCCAGACATTACTGTAAAGCCGTGTTCAACGAGGAGCCGTGCAAGCTTTCGTGCTCTACGCTTTCCTTCTTCCGTTGCTTTCCGTGCGCCTACTACCGAGACTGATCGGGAAGAGAGGAGATCAAGAGCGCCTTGGTAATAAAGAACCTCAATAGGGTGTACTGCATCTCGAAGCTTCTCTGGATACTCAAAATCCCTGTAAAAAAGCGCTCCATAGCTTGTAAAAGGAAGGAGATCCTTGATGTAATCCTTAACCTCCTCAACGTGCTTTGGAGGAATTCCCTGAGAAGCAGCAACAGCCGAAGGAATTGCGTGATCAGCACGTCTAAAAAGTTCAGCAAGCTTTGGAATCGTTGGGTATTTAGTCCACAACGCTTCATAGGACGCAATCTCACGAACAGGGCTTATGACATCCTCAACAAGCATGTCTACGTTCCTCTAGAAAGCACGAAATTAAACGTGCAGTTGATACTTTGTACCACATTTGGTGTGTTCTCTGAACTCTTGTCCAGTAAGTTCCAGTATACACATTATAGTACAAATGTACTATAAACCTCACAAGATGAAGGTGTTGACGAAATGAGGTTCTTCGTTAGCATCTATACCATTCAAGTAGTACAAGCTTCCTCGTTATTCTCTTACGTGGTGCTCTGACGTATTAGGACATCCCTCAAAGAAAAATATAGAACGTGTTTGTAGAAGCCTCACAGCCCACTGAGATTGACGTATAGAAGAAATCCTCTACAGTTTCCTTAACAAAAGGACTAGCTGCTGGGAAGGAAGTCTATGTTATGGAACGTTAATATAGGTAATCTTACAGAACTGTTGATGGTAGCACTTACCTGCATTGCTACTATTACCAACATCTTCCTTTGGCTCACAACGAGGCAAACTGTTCAAATACTCATTGAACAAGTCAAACATCAAGTTGCAAGCAGTTATAGCCTTGCTCAGTACAGCATTGTAGATGCCCATCGACAGCTCTTTCTTGGAATTCTTAATAACCCCTCTCTTCTAGAAAGCTTTACCAAAGCTAATAATCTCGACCCGAAGGATTGGGAATTACAGAAAATTGCTGAGTTTCTCATCAACCAAGTACTGATCGGCTACCTTAACTTCGTTAATGGAATTATCAGCTCAACGCATTTTGAGGGTTTTAAGCGAGATGCTAAAGATGTCTTTGCGTATCAGTCAGTTCAGGCTCATTGGAAACATGTACGGACGGTGCATTCGGACGACTTTTGCCAATTTGTAGAAACTGAGCTTTTCCCGCAAGAAATGGTAGTAAGCAAAAAAGATGCTCCCTGTACCTAAAGATTAAGGGAGCATCGTGCTTAATATTCAGAGGGGATTACAGTAGTTGCGATCGCAAAAAATCTATCAGCTCTGGAGTGATCTGGACAACCTCTTCACAATCAGAAACAGTGAGCGTAGAGCGATTGTTCCCGCTGAGCCTTTTTCCTTGCACAAAAATCCTTCCCTGTTCATCACTGTAAAGGGCTGGGCACATACCGCTATTACAGGGTTGAATCAGCGTCTTCAAACTCGGCACACTACCTTCTGACATGAAAACCTCCTTTTCATTTTGGGGACATAGTGGACTAGAAGACAGAAATCCTCCTAACAGCTAGTAGGATTTCTGAGGCTTTATCACGCTCCCATCACCTGATTGATGAAAACACTTCTGATGAGATGTCCTAAGCACAAGCTCCTGTAAGCGAACCTGACGAAAGGCTTTCACCTTGGGTGCTAGGATAGCACGAGAGAATCTAATGGATTCCATTGGATGCCATAAGACGCAATTTTTCTTAATACGCACCCAGGAGATACCATAATGAATGGCACATACGATGACGAGTCTTTAGTGAGCCAGCGCGATCGCATCTCAGTTGATATCAGTGATATTCGTGAACGAGTTGAGAACTGTCGGGACGATGTTGCATGGACAGAGCTCCCCTTGGCAGCAAAATTACGTGTGCTAATTCGGGAGCGTTTAGAGCAGATAGAGTCTGAAAAGCAGCTTGAAAAAGGTGAAACGAAACAGCAGCATCCCTAAACTAGACGTTTCAGTTGATCCTGTCCTCTTAAAATAATTATAAAGATGTTACTTATGAACCTGTCTGATAAAAAAGAGGGCTACCGATAGATTTACTGACTAACGAAATAGCATCATGAACAACCTTGTGCCGGTATGTTGAATTAGCTACTCCCTTCCCGGCATAAGATTGGGCAAAGCATGAGAGAGAAATGAATCAAACACAAGCCCTACAAGCAAAGCCTTTCGACCCCGATGAATGGCAGAAACTATACTACCGTCATCAGCAACAGTACATTCGTCAGCGATTGGATGCCATTCAATTACTTCAAGAAGGTCATCGTCGCAATGCGGTGTGTGAGCAGATGGGATGTAGCTACGATACGTTGACCCATTGGATCAAGCAATATCTTGAGGGCGGATTGAGCCAACTGGTTAGCCCCATCACCCATCAAAAACCGAGTCGTCTGAGCGCTGAGCAACAACAGCAACTCAAGGTCATGGTGCTGACTCAACGCCCAAGAGACTATGGAATTGAGCGGCAGATGTGGACGGGAGCCATCCTGTCGCAGGTCATTGCTCAACGCTTCGCTCTGGAGTTGAAAGACTCCCGGATCTATGAACTGTTGGAGAAGTTGGGGTTATCCTATCAACGTGCTCACCGTGATTACGCCAACGCAGACCCCATCGCCCAGCAAGAGTGGGTCGAGATAGTAAAAAAAACTTCAATCCGTGCAACCGGATGAGCGCACTGTGTTTTTTGACGAGTTTGCCGTCTATGATCGTCCCAGTTTGTTCTATGGCTGGGCAGAACGCAATACTCGTCCAGAGGTCATCAGTGATGAACGCACTCGCCACAAACTCAACGGGTTGTTATGCGTTGACGCTCTCAGTGGAGAAGAGTTCTTCCGCCTCAGCCCTGGCTCGAAAACAGATGATGTTTCTGAGTATTTGGCAGAGTTATGTTTGGACTGTGTAGAACTTGGCTACACCAAACTCTGCATCATTCTCGATAACAATCCAACTCACAAGCAAAAAATGCAGACTCAGTTAGCGGTGCATCTTCAGCAAATGGGACTGGCAAAAGCAATTACGGTGGAATGTCTCTATGTTCCGTCTTATTCTCCAAAGATGAATCTAGTCGAGTATGTGATTCATTTGTTGCGATTGAGGTTTCTGCATCATCTTCCGGTTGGCACAACCCTCAATCATACGGAATCCGGATCGTAAAGTGACACTATTTTATTTCTCCTTCCACCAATGGAAAAGTGTGTGTCCACGAATGGTGTCTGGCATTGCTGAAAGAGTAAGACAACGAGATGCTAACGTTTCTTCGAGGGCATCTAAGTTCTCAAATTTGCGGTTGACTAGTGGTTCATCACTCAACTGCCATAACCGTTCAGCAGGTTGCAGTTCTGGAGAATAGGGAGGCAGAAATTCTAGATGAATACCTTCTGGTACAACAACTTGCTTAGCTCGATGCCAACCTGCTCCATCAATCACCAGCACGATCTGTTTGTTGGCTCCTGCTCCGACTGCTTGAGCAAACACCTGCAAAGCTCGGTTGAACCAAGCCACACTTACTCTGGGTAGGATGAGCCACTCGCTTTGTCCGGTATGAGGACAAACAAACGCATACAGGTAAAGCCATTGATAGCGATGATGCACGAGCGCATTTGGGCGCTGTCCTCGCTTTGCCCACACTCTGCGAATAATGGGTTTGAGCCCCAAGCGATGCTCATCAAACGCCCAAACTTCAACTTCAGCCTGAGGATAAGCTTGTCTCAATTGCTCAACTCGTTGCGGCAAGTTTTTTTAAATGCAGCTTGAGCTTCTGCATCCCCCTTCGCATGACTCGGACGAGGACGCTGCCCACTGTAGTTGAGCCGCTGCAAGTAATCCCATCCTCGTTGAGGATGAACCTTCTGCCGACCCGTTCGCTTGGCAATCCATTGTGCCACTTTCGGTCCATTCCAGATTCCACCATCCTCAGGTGGTTCCTGCAAGGCTTGGTCGAGTTCTTCCTGTTGAACCGCGTTCAGCAAGGCACGACTTATCATCTGTCGCCCTTGCCGTCCATTCCTGATCGCCTCACTTCCTTCTCTGTTGTAAGCATGAACAACCTTACGAGCGTAGGAATAGCTCATCCCCACGCTCTCGGCTGCATCAAGCAGATACCACTGTTGTGAGACAAGCCATAGCAAGTGCCAGCGTCGCGACTCAACCCGGTCACTGCTGTTTTGATAGCGAGTTTTTAATTCCTCACGACTGAGGTGTTTTGCCAGTGTAATTGTGCGTCCCATCCTCCTATCTTATAGTGCTACTCCATAACCCGATTCCGTATCATATTGAACAACAGTTAGAGCAGTTTCTCACTTCCAATCAGTTTCTCTCAGCAGAACAGGTGCAAAAAACGCTCAATTTCATCTTCTCACTTGTTGCCTAATCTTTTGATGGGAAGGGAGTAAGACTCATCAGCAACATCTGATGACTACAACGCAACCTGTATTCTATACAGTTGAACGCTGCAAATTGAGCTAAACCGCGCGTAGCAGCCGATAACGTCACGACTATTTTTGCGTGTCAGTTCCAACGAAATTGTTCTACGGGACAAACCTCAACGGGTAAATCTCAATCCCCTTGCTGAAGAGAGCCATTTTCGACGATGCATTTGGGATTCACAGACAGACAACATTTAAGCAACTCGCAGCCGCTCAATATCTCGCATGGGCGGTGCACCAAACATGCGAGCATATTCGCGGCTGAACTGTGAGGTACTCTCATACCCAACCTGATAAGCAGCCTGGGTCGCATCAGCATTCTCAGCAAGCATCATCTGACGCGCGGTCAAGAGTCTCAATTGTTTTTGGTATTGCAGTGGACTCATGGAGGTGACGGCTTTGAAGTGACGGTGAAACGATGAAGAAGACATATTCGCTTGCTCAGCCAGTTCCTCAACCCGCAGCGGTCGGGTAAAATCTGCTTTGAGCCGTTTGATTACTTCAGCAATGCGCTGCATGTTGCTACCAGAAGTGGCAATTTGACGCACCGCTTCGCCTTGCTCACCGATTAGAAGACGATAGTAGATTTCGCGAATGATCATTGGTGCCAGGAACGGAATATCCTGCGGTGTCTCTAACAGCTTTGTTAGCCGAATTGCACAATCAATTAACGATGGCTCGGCATCGCTGATGAACCAACCTCTCACTGATTCTTTCTGACCGATGCCTGAGTTCGTTTGGACAATGATGTCACAGAGTTGAACGGGGTCTAAATCTAGCTTAAAGCCTAAATACGGCTCATCAGGTGTTGCCTCGATCGCACCTCCACAAAGTGGCAAATCCACCGAAACCACCAGATATTGAGCTACGCCATACTCATAGGTTTCTTCATTCAGTAATACTTCTTTTTTGCCCTGCACCACAATGCCAAGAATTGGTTCACTGACACCCTGCATGGCTTTAGAAGTGTCTGATTGCCGCATGAACTCTAAAGGAGCGATCGCAGTGGCATGGGCACCGTTTCCCTTGCCATCCGTGTGCCGATCGACCAATGCTGCTAATTCTCTACACTTGCCAATCGCGGTTTCATAGCTCAGTGTCTCGATTGTCATACTGTCTTTGATTTAACTTTTCTCATGCGCTCATTATAAGGAAACTTTTCCGATGCCTATGTTCTATTTGGGAGGATTAGGCAATCATCCGCTAGGTTTGTGTATTCATGCGATCACTGATCAAGCCTACGATAAAACCATGCCCTAAGAAGAAAACTGACAATCGACTGACGTACAACCCATAAGAGAAGGCAATGACAAACAACAAGTCGAAGATAGCATTGGTGACAGGATCGAGCCGAGGACTGGGCAAAAATACTGCTTTGGCACTCGCTAAAAAAGGGGTTGATGTGATCGTGACGTATCGCAGCAGCGAGGCAGAAGCAATCAGTGTTGTCTCTGAGGTCGCAGAAATCGGTGGTAAAGCCGTTGCCCTGCAACTCGACACTTCTGATACGAAAACCTTTGATAAATTTGTGGCACAAATCAAACAGACACTTCAAGACAACTGGCAGACCGAGCAGTTTGATTTTCTGGTGAACAATGCGGGGATTGGGATCAATAAGCCGTTTACCGAAACCACTGAGGACGATTTTGATCGATTGATGAACATCCAATTTAAGGGCGTTTTCTTCCTCACCCAAAAGCTTTTGCCACTGCTCAAGGACGGCGGACGGATTGTGAATCTTTCGTCGGGTCTTGCTCGCTTTACGCTGCCGGGCTACTCAGCTTATGCCAGCATGAAAGGCGCAATTGAGGTGCTGACCCGATACATGGCGAAAGAACTAGGACACAGACAGATTGCCGTCAATGTTGTGGCTCCGGGCGCGATCGAAACAGATTTTGCAGGAGGCTCTGTGCGTGACAATCCAGGGATCAATCAATTCATTGCATCGCAAACGGCTTTAGGGCGCGTAGGGGTTCCAGATGATATCGGCGGGGCGATCGCAGCGTTGCTCTCCGAAGACAATCGCTGGGTGAATGCTCAGAGAATTGAAGTCTCTGGGGGTCAGTCGATTTAATTCCAATCCACCTCAACAGTCAGGAGAACCATCATGTTGAATGTAGAAAACAAAGTGATTGCTATTACCGGAGCCAGTAGCGGCATTGGTGAAGCTACCGCAAAGCTGCTTGCTCAGAACGGTGCAAAAGTCGTTTTAGGGGCACGGCGGACAGATAGGCTAGAAAAACTAGTCGAGGAGATTCACGTCTCTGGTGGGACAGCAGAATTCAAAGCGGTTGATGTCACCGATCGCGAAGATGTGAAAGCGTTCGTTGGGTTTGCTAAAGATAAGTTTGGTCGCGTAGATGTGATCTTTAACAATGCAGGTGTAATGCCCCTCTCCCCACTGAATGCTTTGAAGGTCGAGGAATGGGACAACATGATTAACGTGAATATCCACGGCGTATTAAACGGTATCGCGGCGGGGCTACCGATTATGGAAGCGCAAGGTGGCGGACAATTCATTAATACTGCGTCTATTGGTGCCCATGTGGTAGCACCCACTGCGGCAGTTTACTGCGCCACTAAGTATGCAGTTTGGGCAATATCTGAAGGGTTACGTCAGGAATCACAAAATATTCGCGTCACCACCATATCCCCTGGTGTGGTTGAGACCGAACTCGGCTCTGATATCACAGATGATACATCTAGAGGTTTTTTGCAAGAACTTCGCAAAACTGCGTTGACTTCAGACGCGATCGCTAGAGCAGTTTTGTACGCGGTGTCACAGCCAGACGATGTTGATGTTAACGAAGTGATCGTCCGTCCGATTCGCCAAATGATGTAAGCATTACTAGAAAACTGGAACGTTTAACCTTTCACTCGCACTAACTCTAAAATAGAGGTAAGCATGATTACACTTGAGAACAAAGTCGCTTTAGTCACTGGAGCCACGTCAGGAATTGGTAAAGCGACGGCTCTCGCACTGGGAACCGCAGGTGCAAAGGTTGTTTTTTCAGGTAGACGCGACCCAGAAGGAGAGGCAACCGCTGCGCTGATTCGGAATACTGGCACTGAATGCTTATTCGTCCGTTCAGATGTATCGAGTGAGGAAGATGTCAAAGCATTAGTGCAGAGAACGATCGAGACTTTTGGACGACTCGATTGTGCCTTCAACAATGCAGGGATTGATCCACCCTCAAAACCTTTGCACGAACAATCAGTTGAGGACTTTGACAAACTCATGGCAATCAACGTGCGGGGACTGTTTTTGTGCATGAAATATGAGATTGGGCAAATGCTATCTCAAGGATCTGGGGTAATTGTCAACAACTCCTCGATGGGTGGTCTGATTGGATTTCCAGGGGTGTCTCCCTATATTGCGAGTAAACATGCAGTCATGGGGCTGACGCGCTCGGCAGCACTTGACTATGCCAAACAGGGCATTCGGATCAATGCGATTAATCCTGGCTTGATTGCGACTGATATGATCGATCGCCTCGTTGACCAAGGGGGCAGCACGGCGGATAGTTTAGCCTCTACAGTACCAATGGGGCGCATGGGTCAGGCAGAAGAAATCGCTCAAGCGGTTGTATTTCTCTGCTCTGATGCTGCTAGCTATATCACGGGACAACCTTTAGTCATAGATGGCGGATTTACAGCAAACTAAATCCAGCCAATTGCGTTGCTATCCTCCTCGATGTGGAGTTGTAGCAGTGGCTGCAATCAAGACAGATAGATGTTGACCGCTATGGCACATGACAGATACAGCATCATGATTAAGCTTCTAATCGACCACGTCAACGTGCCTTAAAGCTGCTGAGGAAGGAAGCACCGCTACCTCTGCCTCCCTCGCTTCTTCACCCGTTTACTCGATTGAGCATGAAGATAGACCTCAATGGTTCGCTGATGCTGTTCAGGATCAGTCCGGGTTGCAACCCAATCACAGAGGAGTTCTACGTTATAGAGAATCGTGCGACGGCCAGAATTTATGTACACCCAGTGAATCCCCTCAATCAGAAATTTCTTCTTAAGGCGATAATTCTTCAGGCAGGAGGGTGAAAGCCCAATTAGGGACTTGCGGGAAAATAGCATACCCGTCACTCTAGAGATGTAGAGTACGGGAACAACTCTGCTATTATGCTAACCCTGCTGACTCTGGAGGGCCTGAAATGCTGTTAGACG
>NZ_JACJPC010000053.1:0-11867 GCF_014695875.1 Leptolyngbya sp. FACHB-541
CTACCAGAAACGCCCTTGGAGATGGGGGATAGGATTTGGACACTATCCTAGAGAAGTCGGCTTCTCACTCAAGTCGTGCAACTTCGTGTCGCACTACAGAATCATTCTGCCTATCCACCTTTCTGAGGGATCTTAGACAGAAATTTTCATTCTATTAATAGTTGTGCTGCTTGCGCCCAGTTTATTGAGTACTCGTACTGAAGGACATGAAAGACATCACAGAAAGACTCAATGACTATCGGGAATGCAGCCGACATATTTGGAACACTTACTTCCGTTTTCTGGAAGAAGGTGATTCGTTGTTTTGGTCTGTGGAAGAAGAATTGTTCAATCAGATGGTGCTGTCCCAGATCAGTGAGCCACCTGTTCGTCTCAGACCAACATGGAGAAACAAAGAGCCGATACCATATCTTCGCATTGTTCCAACTTCACACTGCGGCTCGCCAGTAATGATAAACCGAGTGGGAGATGGGGGGTATTGGGATGATCCAGTAAACATGGTTAACCCCGAAGAAGTTGATCTAAGATTCCTTGAGTTCTTCGACTTTGCTGCCCCGCAAGATTATCGCGATTGGAAACACTATCGAGCGCGAATTCAGCGTTTTACAACACAGAAACACCTTGAAGGACGTGACTTGCTTATTGACGCTTCGTATGTGAATGTTTTCTATACAGGTGAATGAAGCAAGCGAAACATATCAAAAGCATCACAACAACGCTGTTGCAGCGGACTAATAAGATGGCTCAATATTACGACAGAAGTTGTCAGCCGCCGCTGAACAGCAACGTTATACCGCTCGGTTTCCTGGCGCGAAAAGTATCAAAGCTACTTGTAGAATATTGAGAATTATTCTAAATATGGATATCGCCACAAATATTGCATTCATAGGCGCGCTGTTTACATTTTTTGCTGCAATCCTCACAGCACTTGTTAGCTTTTTTCGTGAGCGATCTGAGAGAGAGAAATGGAGGAGAAGTTTAGAGTTTGAAAGAGTTAAATGGGAAAGGACTATAGAATTAGAACGCGAAAAGTGGCAGAAGACTATCGAACTTGAGGAACGACATATCAGGCATGAAGAAAATAAATGGGTCTTAGAACTCAATAGTCAGCGAGAACTAGAGCTGTATAAGATGAGACTTCGTACATATCCTGAAATCTTTGTGATGCTTGAACAACTATCCCACTATCGCATCAACGAAATCGATGAAACTGAAGCTAGAGAACTTGCAGAAAAATTAAATAAGTGGGGATATAGTGATGCGGGTCTTTGCATGTCACCGGATACAAGAGAAGCTGTCTTCGCTCTTCGAAGGAGAATCGGTAAGTACTTGCAGAAGGAAATAAGTGCTAAAGATTTAACCAAAGGACCACGCACAGATCTAATTGAGTTGATGAGATTCGATTTAAATCATGGTTCGCTATGGCGAGAATTTGAGACATTAACAGGTAGAAACCTTGCGGAAATGCAAAAATTTATTGAGAAAGAGGCTTGATCTGTAGGCACATCATAACAATTCCGTTGCACACCGACCGAATCAAGGTTTTTAATGAATCAGAGAGGTTGCTCGCAGCAGGTGAACGGGGTCGTTAGCTTGCTTGGGTCGTTGGCTGGGGTAGAGCAGTCAACTTGTCTTACTAGTTTTTAGGATTAAGTAGCTGTAACTCTTCTGTGGCGCGGCAATATATCTCATCCAGTTTAGAAATAGAATGGAGCTTAGTTTCTGATCTGGCAGATGGAGAGGTAAACCCAAATGGTACAAACACCATCTAAAACACTGACATTGGCAGAGTTTTTACAGTTACCAGAAACGAAACCTGCGAGTGAATATATTGATGGTCAAGTTATTCAGAAACCAATGCCCCAAGGGAAACATAGTGTTATTCAAGGGGAGCTTGTACCTGCTATCAACGGAGTAGTTAAGTCTAAGCATATTGCTCGTGCATTTCCTGAGCTACGCTGTACCTTTGGCGGCCGTTCAACTGTTCCTGATATTGCAGTTTTTCTTTGGAACCGAATTCCTCGTGATGAGAATGGAGAGGTTGCTAACACGTTTTCTGCTGCGCCAGATTGGACAATTGAAATCTTGTCTCCTGATCAAAGCCAAACAAAAGTAACGAAGAATATCTTTCATTGTCTGCGGCATGGAACCCAAGCAGGTTGGTTGATCGATCCAGATGAACAAACCGTGTTTGTCTATCGTCCCAAGCAAGAACCTGAAGTGTTGGATAAGGCAGATGAGGTTGTTCCTGTACCATCGTTTGCAAGTGAGTTACAGCTTACAGTCAAAGGTTTGTTTGCTTGGTTATTGGAATAAAACTTGAGTAGTTGCCAGTCAGCTAACACCTGCTGGAGCAGACTAACAAAACTTGGTCAGCCTGAGGCTCGACTGCTAGAGCGATCGCCTCAGTTTCTCCAATATCCAAGTTCATTGTTTAGTGCTTCAACAGGGATGCGCTTACGGTAATACGGTTAAGAATTCCTGCTTTGTCCGTGTTGACTCAAGAGGCTAATCTGGAAACGTCGAGTCTTCGCTATAGGAAGTAGAAGTATGGGACTTTTTGATCAGATTGTGAGTGCGATCGATAATCCTAATCAACAGGCTAATCCGTCACAGCTTGGCAGCATTATCAACACAGTGCAGCAACTGTTGAATAATCAGGGTGTTGATTCGTCGCAAACTCAAACCTTGTTGTCTACCGTGGGCGGGTATGTCCGTTCGGCACTACAACAGCAGCAGGCAGCAGGCGGACGGTCAAATGCTGAAGCGATTGTGAATCAATATAACGGCACTTCTCCCAATGCAGCAGCGGTTCAAGCACTGTTTTCACCGGCCCAACAGCAGCAGGTAGCTCAAGCTATTTCCCAAAAAACAGGAATTAACGCTGAGACAATTTTGGCAATGCTGCCAACGCTGATTCCGATTGTGCTTCAGCTTCTGCAAAGTGGAGCGAATAAGCAGGGTTCTCAGGCAAGTGGCGGGAGTGCTAACTCGGTTTTGAGTACGTTTTTAGATAGTGATGGCGATCGCGACGTAGACATTGGCGATGCCATCTCACTAGCAAGCCAATTCCTCAATCGTCGTTGAAGAAACTGACCTGAAGAGGTGCTTTAGTCAGGCAATGGAAAAGGTTTCCAGGGAATCCATTTTGACCAGAGGCTAGCCAGAGTGCCGTTGTGGAGCAGAGTTGTCAGGGTTTGGGCGATCGCCCCATGCAGTTCGGGTTGTCCTGGACGAACGGCAATGCCAAACGGCACCTGGGTTGGAATGCTAAAGGCAATTCGCAGCGTTGGGTCTTCTTCGACAGCGACGAGTAGCACCAGTTCATCATCGATCAGGGCATCAATTTTGCCCTGACGTAGTGCCTCTAGCATTTCGGGCAAAACTTTGTCGCTGCCAGGAAATGGAACAATCTGAACATTGGGGAAGGTTTCGGCTAGAGCCAAATTTGTGCTGTCTGCCAAACCGCCAACACGCAGCCCTGCCAGATCTGTTGGAGAAGTGGCGGTACTGTCGGCTCTGACAATCACTGCTTCGTCAAAGATGCCGTAGGGCTGAGTGAAATCTGCCCAAGCTTTGCGTTCTGGCGTGATTGCCTGGTTAAACCAGACAACATCGTATTTTCCGGTTTGCAGGCTGGGGTAAAAGTCTGCCATCGGTAAGTTAAACCAGACGGGTTCTAGTCCGAGCTTTTGACAAACGGCACGAGCGACATCCGGTTCATAGCCTAAGCGCCGATCGCCGTTCACACAGCTCATTGGACGAGCATCAAAATCACTGGCGGCGATCGCCAACTGCCCCGGTCGAACCGTACTGAAACCCATCTGCTCACCCCACTGCTTACTAGATCAGAATTCTTGCCTGTTGCTCTGAAGGGAAGCGTGACTGAAGCTACAATCCCTCAATTCGCATCTTGTTATAACAGGCTTCTGAAGATTTTCATCCAGGGGTAGCGCTAATGAGCCGTGAACCGATTCAGATTAGTCAGGAGCAAATCGATCGCTTTCAAGAAGACGGTTTTTTGGTGGTCAAAAATTTGATTGACGCTGATCTGGTCAAGCGGCTGGGCGATCGCCTTGATCCTCTATTTCATGGCAACTTTGAGACGGGTATTTATCCCGACGAGTGGCACTGGCGACCGGGACTGAGCCTGCCTGACGTGACCCGTGAAATTTGTAATGCCTGGAAGAGCGATTTGGCGATCGCCAGCGTTGCTCTCTCTGCCGAAATTGGGCGACTCGCCGCAACTTTAGCGGGTTGGCCCGGTGCCCGCATCGGTCAAGATAGCGTCTGGGTCAAGCCTCCCGGAGCCAAAGAAGTTTCTCTGCATCAAGACGCGACTTACATCAGCTACATCGAGCCAACCGAGATGATCACCTGCTGGATTGCGCTAGACAACACCAGCGCCGATATTGGCACGATTGAGTACGTGCCCGGTTCTCACCAATGGGGCTTAATGACTGACCTAGGGGAATTTCACGCACCCACAAGTCACTATCGCTCGGCAATGGAACGGGCAGCAGCAGCGGTAGGGGTGAGCAATCCTCAAGTCGTGCCGATTGAAATTTCAGCAGGAAGCTGCGTGATTCATCACGGCAAAATCTGGCACGGGTCCGGCAAAAACTATCGCAGCGATCGCGTCAGACGCAGCTTGGGCGTTCACACGCTTAGCTCTGAGGCACGGTCTCAGCCGACGGGTGCGGGCTACATTTACGGACGCTACAAGCGAGTCGGGGAAACCACGATGGATGAAAACTTCTTCCCTATTCTTTGGACTCGTGACGGTTACCGCACTGCTTTCTTATCTGACTACTGCGAAGATGCGATCGCCGCTTCTAGAACTCCCTCAGTTGTCGGTGCCCTCTTGTAGAACATCGATCAGAGGGGGAAAGAGTTCACTCCGCAAGCTGAGGGCAGTGATGCTGGGGCTACGGAGGCTAACCCAGACACTACAGTCTGCATCCGATGCGGTGACGATAACTGCATCGTGACGCGCTAACCTGCAAGCGTAATGGTATAGTCGCGCTCGATGCTCAATCCCTACGGTGTGCAGCCGATAAAACAATTCGCTCCGGAAGTACATCCCGTGCTGAATCTTGTCGTTAAACCAAAACTTGAAGGGAGAGATAGCTCCTTCGTCTAAAACTGGAGGCAACACAATAGAGATTTTCTGTTTTTTCTAGCGGTGTAATCTGTGAAAGCAAAACCCGACGAGACAGTCAACAGGTGAAATACTCTGACTTATGCTTGAGCAAATCCGATAGAACACAGCTTTTGCAATGAATTATTCTTATTAGTAAATGATTGTTAACGGATCTACATGTTCAGTATAAATGCCTAGTTAGGGTTTTGGGTGAAATTTTCAAATAGCTAGAAGGGATTCCTTTAAAGTTGTCGCTGTTGCCAAAGCTGATCAACGGTAACAAAGCGATAACCTGCTTGCAATAAGCGAGGAACAATTTGAGCGGCGATCGCTGCCACATTCACTCCTCCATGATGCCCATCGTGCAGCACGATTACCGATCCGTTGCAAGTTTGTTGTAACACTCGCTGAATCACAACTTCAACTCCGGGCTGCACCCAATCTTCTGGCACAACGCTCCACATCACAGGGCGGTAGTTCCATTGCCGTAAGTATGTCAGCGTTTGGGGGGTAAACAGCCCATTCGGCGGGCGAACATCTCGAATCTGCTGCTGCACGTAGGACATTTCAAGTTGGCAGGCATGGGCGATCGCTATCTGGGTTTGTTCCAGGCTTTGTTTCAGTTCAAGCGCAGACAAGCGGGGAAAGGAACGATGCGTATAGCCATGCAGACCGAGCCAGTGACCGCGCTGATAAGTGGCTCGTGCAATCTCAGGGGAATGATTGACACAAACCCCTAACCAAAAGAAACTTGCAGGAATTTGATAATGATCCAACACCTCAAGCAGTTGTGGCGTGTGTTGAGGGTGAGGGCCATCGTCAAAACTGAGGGCGATCGCTGGAGAGGTCGCGCTTCCAGCCCACAGACAACCTGGAAAAGTTGGACTTAAAACCTGATAGATAAAGGGTAAGAATGGGGCAAGAGGCATAAACCTTAGCTTACACCGCCTCAGCTTGCATAGCTGGTAGAACAGTAAGTCTGACGTGCCCAAGCAGATTGAACAAGTGAAGTCAAAACATCTCTGCTGATCGGCTTGACTAGAAACCCATCGACTCCCGGATTTTCTTCTTGGTGCACCCAGCTTGGCGCATTGCAGTCTGTCAGCGCCACAATGGTAGTTTCGCAAGTGTTGGCGGCATCTCGCAGGTCTTTCACCAAAGCCTGTGACCAGTTTTGTCCATCTCCTGCCAAAATGACCAGGTAAGGAGACATCTGGCTAACTTTTGTGACAACCTGATCTATAGAACTTGCAAAGACCATAGGACAACTTAGATGCTCCAGTAACGCCTGTAGCATCTGAAGATCATCAGAGGGCCGACCTAATATTAGGACATAATTTTGTGATGATTTCATACTAAATCCGGTACGCTACAAAAAATATAGCTGGCAGTCCGGTCATCGATTTCCTTCTAGTAAATGCATAGAAATCCCTCGGTTAATCTGTTATAGCCAAATATTCCATACTTCACAGCTTTTGTTTTTTTTAGCTATTGAGAAGATCATTTTCAAGCTATTTTTCAAAATATTTCAACGAAGAAATATTTTTTAGAATTTAGTTCAGATAAATACATCAATTGCCACATATCAGGAGTTTGAAAGTATCGAATGTTCCTGTGAGGACGCAGTATTTGAGCAAAACCTCCGGTCCATTCGGACCTATCTGCTGAATGTTAGCCTCCTGAAACTATTGGGGCGACAATTTGAACTTTTCATACCTCTTCATAACCGCCACGTTACAAAAATTTTGCTTGGCGTTTAAGAAACTCTTCAAAGGATAAAATCCAAACCTGCAACTATCTATTAGGGTTATTAGGATTTCATTAAATTTACCTTTTGGAACTCATCCCATTATTAGAAGTTACATAAATATAGCGATGAATTTCCGTATTTCCTCCTAAAGGCATACGCGATAATTAGGATTGCTGATGTTTTATTTGGAGCGAAACTACTGCCATCAGAACCAATATTCCTCCCCAAATTTGCAAGACTGATAGCGTTTGCCCTAGTCCAATCCAGGCAAAAATAGCGGCGGCTAGAGGCTCTAGGGTAGCGGCGATTGCCCCTCGCTCTGACTGCACCTGTTCAATTCCCCAGCAGTAGAGGGAAAAGGGAATCAACGTGCCGCCAAGACCAACGAATAAAACACTCCATAAATGGTCTGGGACAAAAAGCGCTTCTGGCACTCCTTGGGTGAACTGAAACGCAATCCAAAATAGGCTCGAAACCGTGAAGGCTCGAAACATCACGCCTACAGCACCGTAGGTGGCAACAACAGATTCGCTCAGCAGAGTGTAGGAAGCAAAGAACAGCGCACTCAGACAAGCCATGAATAGCCCCAATCCGTCTAGCTCAAAGTCTCCGGCTGGCAGTTCTGCAATTAGGGCAACCCCAGCGATCGCTGCAATCAACGCGATTGTCACAGATAGAGCAGGCGCTTTTCGGTTCTTAAGCATTGCCCAAACTACAATCAGCGCTGGGGCCGTGTATTGAATCACCACGGCGATCGCCACTGCTAAGCGCTCAATTGCAATGTAATAAGCAAGCGTAACCAAAGCTAACGATATCCCTAACGCCAAAATCTGCCAGTTGCCTAACTTGGGTCGAGGTTGCCATTGATGGACAATTCCCAAACCGATAGCGGCGATGACAGACCGCAACATGGCTAGCTCAAGCGGGCTGACTCCTGCTTGAAACAAACTACTAGCAACAGTTGCAGCGATCGCCCAAAGCACTGCCGCCAAAGCAATTGCCGCGAAACCAACCGTAGCCTGAGACAGCTTAAAAGCGAGAGAAGATTTTGGCATGAGCCCTAGAAGTAACAGAGAAATAACAGAGTGAACCAGAATCACTCTGGTGGGTGATACAGCGGTGGGAGGTGCGATCGCCCCTTGGCACACTAGGCTGAAGCAAATTAAAGAACAGTCAGGAATCCGCCCCTATGAAGAGCGATCGGTAAATCTCCTGGCAAATAGCCCCGTGTCAAGGAATTTCTGCAATGACCTATTCAATCAGTCAGTTCAAGACGATGCTCCACAATCTTGGCTATAGCCTCGGTCCAGACGGACTTAACGGCAATCACGGCAATCTGCTTGATTTGTATACCGAAGCAGCCGTTCGAGAATTTCAGGCTCAGTTTGGCTTACCGATTACCGGAAAGGTCGATCAGCCAACTTGTGAAAGAGCCAGACAGCTGATCCGCAACTTACAGCACAGCCTTAATCTGACCATCAATGCCCAACTTCCAATCAACGAATTTTATGGTCCCCGAATGATTCGAGCAGTGATGCAATTTCAGCAGTCACATGATATGCCGATGACAGGTATTGCTGGGTCAACGGTTCGCCAAAAGCTAAACGAAGAGGTGAAGAAACTGCTGCGACAACGAGTCTGTGTTGTAGAGGGGTGGGTGAGTGAAGGGGTAACAGGGTAAGTAGCTCTTGTAGGCTGGGTTAGAAAAGTGTAACCCGTGCTGCTAGCAAGTCTTAGCCTCTGGAGCTAACCCAGAAACTAAGCCGTACCTTCCGCCAGCTTTGCCAGCGTTTCTAAATTCGGTACTTCTAAATCTGGTTGACTGCTAGCTGGCAGCGTTGCACCAAACCCTGCTTGGTCATGGCGACGATTGACCCAGACGGTTGATAATCCCAACGCTTTGGCAGGCACGATATCGTGATAAATGCTTTGCGCGACGTGCAAAATCTTGTCACGCGGAATGCCTGTTTTCTCAAACGCAAATTCAAAATTGTGCGTTGAAGGCTTATAGCTTTTGGCTTGAAAAGCCGTAATCACAAAATCAAACGGGACGCCCAACCGTTTCGTCGTGAAAGCAAACAGATCGTCATCAATATTAGAAATAATTACCAATTTAAACTGTTGCTTTAGACGTTTTAGTGCATCAATGCTATCTGGGAAAGGCTGCCAGTTTTGAATAGAATTAGCCAGACAATCAAGCTGGTCTGAAGTCGGAACAAAGCCCAACTTCTCGCCAAACTGCTGCATCACCTGTCCAAGAACACTGCGGTAGGACTGATATTCTCCTGCTTCAATTTCTCCTTCTAACTGAGCAAAAAGCTCCAGAATTTGAGAGTCATCTATCTCAAGTTGATATGCAGCTAGAACAGGCTTGATTGCCTCCAAAATTCCCTGTTCCCAATTAATAATAGTTCCGTAGCAATCAAACGTTAATGCTTCATACTGGCTAAAATCCAGCATCGTGACACCCCCATTATTTTGAATTCTTGGCTTCCAGTTCTTGCAGGTATTTCACTAAAGTTTCGCCATCAGCAGTACTGTGATCTTGAGCAATCTGCTGGGCTAAAGCCGCATCTCCACAACCAATTGCTTTCACCATCGATTGGTGCTGGTCGGCGATTTCTGACAGATCAAATTCCAGCAGCGTATTGCAGGCGGTAATGTAAAGCCGGATCTGCTGCTCAATAATTTTGTATTGCTCTTGCAAACGTCGATGTTCTGTTAACTGAATAATGGTTTTGTGAATTGCAAAATCAAATTCATTAACTGCGTTGCGATCGCCCCGTTGAGCCGCATCCACTAACTGTTGAAAAGACCGATTGAGCAAAATTGCTTTCTCTGGTGTGATCGCCAGAGCCGCCAGACGCGCCGCCAACCCTTCTAGCCCGCTCCGTAGGGTGTAAAGCTCCCAAGCATCTTGCGATCGCAGTGGTGGCACCAGCCAACCCTTGTAAGGCAGCTGTACCACCAAATTTTCGTAAGTAAGCTGCTGTAGCGCCGATCGCACCGTTCCTCGACTCAGGTCAAGCGCTTCAGCTAGTTGAGTTTCGATCAGCCGATGCCCGGGTGGAAAGGAACCACTGAGAATCTGCTGACGAATCACATCCGCCGCCTGGTGATCAAGGCTGCGTGGAGTCACGGTCAAGGAGGACGATTTGGCTTCCACAAGCAAAGTCTTAAATGCGTTCATCACAGCATAAAAGACTAATTGCTGACTGTCAATTGTAGATTGTTAACAATTTGCAAGTAAAGGAGTAAAGAACGTCAGTTCAGGTTAAGCAAAAGCAGGCAAAGCGTTGTCAATGAGCAGAGAGGGCTTTTTGGGTTGGTGGCAGTACGCGATCAAGCCGCAGACTAAGTTGACTAAGCAGTTGACCGGAGAGCGATGGCGAGAATGTTCAATCTGAGAAATGTTTTTGAGCTGGTCAATCACAGACTCAATAATGGCTCGTCGGCGCAAGAGCAGCTTATCGCTCAACACCATCAGGCGGTTCTTCCTGTTGCGCTTGAGCTTGGTGACCAGTTGGATGCCAAACCGTTTCCACAACTGAAGGGCAAGCGTTTGCGACACATAGCCTCGGTCACCAAACACTTTGCCGAAGAGGTGTTGTAGGAGTTGGGGCACGGGCTTACGGTCATCGATGTTTCCTGGTGTGAGCAGAACGTTGAGTAATTCTCCTTGCTCATTGATAACTAGATGCAGCTTGAAGCCAAAAAAACAATCGACCGAGGTTTTGCCTCGTGCTGCTAACGGTTTGAACACTTTGTGAGAAGCAATCCGACGGTTATGACAGACCTTGATACTGGTCGCATCGATGAAACTGAGTCCTGTACACGGACCAAAACACTGACGCAAATAGCCGCACCAGGGAATCAAAGCAGATGGTATCCATTCGACAAAGCGGTTGTAACTGACCAACCCCGGAAAAGCGTTACGCCAATAGCGACAGACCAACTGCGTGTAAAACCACTTGAAATTGCGGTATGCCGACTGATGGAACGCAATCAAAATCGTCATAATCTCGCTTAAGCAGAGGCTGCCAGAGCGTCGGCGTTTTTGTCGTCCCTCTCCTAAAAGTTGCTGCTGCCACTGGCGTTCAAACCACTGGCAAAAATCATCGACATGACAAAACAGGGATTCTAAACTAAGCAGGGGGTGGTTAGATTGGTTGAGGATTAGGTACTTTCAACTCTATCTGTTCCACCCCTCCTTATCCCGAACTCACGTTAATTAGAAGAGGGTTTGGCGATCGCTACCTAAAGTCAGGACTTAGAGCAGACCTAAAGACACCTAATCTGTTGCCCAGCCAGCGTAGGGGCTTAGCATTCGGGCAAAGTCTCCGAGACTGTTCCGGGGTTTATCTGCCGAATGCTAAGCCCCTACAGGGGGACTCTCCACTGTTACCAAGTCAGAGATTAGGAACGAGAAATCCGCACAACTCAGGAAACACATCTATCCTTCTCGCACCTGGCTTTGTGCGACCTGCTGCTGTAATTGTGCTTCACTCAGGGCTGGTTCCTTGCAGCTCAAGCCCTGACACACCAACCCTACTGCCTGTTGAGGCAAATTGGTTTCAAGCATGTAAACCACCGCAGGACTGTACTGCCTGATCAGCGCCTCAACTTGCTCAGCAGTAGTACGAACCAGAGTGTAGTTGCGATACCAGTCGAGCGCTGTGAACAGGGTCGGACAAGCCTGGGGCGAGCGGCTCATGATGCCACCAAATGCTTGAAGTGCCTGTTCAGCCCGATCGAGATACTGCAAGTCTTCGGTTCGCAGGGCAAGTCGTACCAGGTTGGCGATCGCCACTCCATTAGCAGACGGGGTAGCGTTATCGTCAAAACTGCGTTCTCGCACAACTAAGGGGTTTGCGGAAAAATAAAGTACCCATTACTGTGGAACAATAGTGATGTCCCATTTGGGCAATGTTTCAGAACGTTGCCAGAAGGGTAAGTAGTCTTCTAACTCGTGTT
>NZ_JACJPC010000054.1:0-11995 GCF_014695875.1 Leptolyngbya sp. FACHB-541
TATTTAGCATCATTTTGGGGTGAATTGGTTGTGAAGAAAGCTGTTCAACACCAGCTTTTGATTACCTTGCCGACGATTCTATCTACCTCCTCACCGATGAGAACGGCATAACTATCATTAGAGGGAACCATTCCGCTGATCCATCTAAAACAGCTGGATCGGTGGAATGATTCTGCATAATACGCTCATTTGGGTAGACCGGAATCCCCGCCCTTTCGATTAAAGCGTGAGAGGAGGAGAACGAAAATGCTTTATTTCAACCGATCGCGAGTAAGCATTTCTACTTACCCTCCAAAACTTTATCCCAGATATTCACTTAGCACTGGGTGTCAACTTGTCGGGCACCAAAGAACTCTTAGGAGTATGGATGAGCCAGAATGAGTCTGCCAAATTTTGGCTGGCTGTGCTCACCGAGCTTCAGAACAGAGGACTCAAAGACATCTTCATTGCCTGCTGTGATGGACTCACAGGCTTCCCTGATGCGATTGAAGCAGTCTTTCCTAAAACTCAGGTGCAACTTCGCATTGTTCACATGGTGCGAAATTCCCTGGGCTACGTCTCCTACAAAGACCGCAAAGCGGTGGCTGCTGACCTCCGCTTGGTTTATACTGCCAGCACCGAATCTGAGGCAGAGCAGCACTTGGTAGCGTTTGCCGAAAAGTGGGACAAGCAGTATCCCACCATTAGCAAGTCTTGGCTTAATCATTGGCGACGCATCATTCCCTTCTTTGCCTTTCCGGCTGAGATTCGCAAAGCGATTTACACGACTAACGCAATTGAGTCGATGAACATGACCCTCCGTAAAGTGTTGAAAAATCACAGAGCCTTTCCCACTGATGAGTCTGCACTCAAGGTTGTCTACCTGGCAATCCAAAACATTTCCAAAAAGTGGACGATGCCAATTCGAGATTGGAAACCTGCTCTAAATCAGTTTGCAATCGCTTATGAAGATCGCTTTCCTCTCTAAATTTAGATCTTT
Source organism: Leptolyngbya sp. FACHB-541 (assembly GCF_014695875.1). Classification (NCBI taxonomy): domain Bacteria; kingdom Bacillati; phylum Cyanobacteriota; class Cyanophyceae; order Leptolyngbyales; family Leptolyngbyaceae; genus Leptolyngbya; species Leptolyngbya sp. FACHB-541. Next base: position 980 of record NZ_JACJPC010000054.1, read on the forward strand.
GACACAAATCCATTGACATACCCTGTTGATGAATTCTGCTTGAGACACACTGTCCCCTTAGTTGATTCCCTTCACTTGCCCTTTGCGAATCATCGCCATTGCCTCAATTCCTCGCAATGTTCTCCTTGCTGTATTGAACGATCGAAACCCCATCATCGGCTTCACAATCCGCTTTACATTACGATGGTCTTGTTCGATGATGTTATTCAGATACTTGCTCTGCCGCAATTCGGTTTCAGCTTTTAACGTTTTGTCCTGCTTCAATTCATCGACGGCAACCGGATAAGCCGCATTTTTATCGACCGTGATTACTCGTGGAGTTTGAGTGTGCTTCGCTCCTAACACTTTACGGAAAAACCGTGCCGCTGCTTTTCCGTCTCGCTTCGCACTCAGCATAAAATCTAAGGTATTGCCCTCTGAATCCACTGCTCGGTACAAGTATTTCCACTCGCCTTTCACCTCGATGTACGTCTCATCCACCCGCCAGGAATCGTTCGTGGGATTGAGAAAGGAACGAATGCGTTTGTCGAGTTCGGGCGCGTAATTCCGCACCCACCGATGAATTGTCGTGTGATCTACTTTCACGCCGCGCTCCACCATCATTTCCTCTAAATTCCGGTAGCTTAAGGAATAGCGACAATACCAGCGCACATTCAGCAGGATGATATCGGGCTGGAAATGTCGCCATTTGAACGGAGATTTAGGATCAACCACGGAACGTCAATTTTGCTCTCAACAGGCTCAAATTCTATCAGTTTTTGCAACAGAACCTACTTGAGAACCCACCGATGAATTGTCGAGTGGTCTACCTCCACCCCCCGCTCCTGCATCATCTCCTCTAAATCTCGGTAGCTCAAGGCGTAACGGCAATACCAGCGGACGTTGAGTCGGATGATCTGGGGCAAAAAGTGCCGCCACTTAAACAAGGAAGCTGTAGACATCACAGGGCAGGAAGGAGAGTTTAGTCCTGCTTACCTTACCATTCGCTGGTCTTTGCGACACAGCCGTAAATAGAACCAGGATGAGGAAATATAAAGCTCCCATCGCAGCGATCGCATCGGTTGAGAGTCGCCCAATAAACCAGGAATCGGTGAGATTGAGGATTGCCTGGACACTGCTATTAAGGAATAAAGGCAGTGACAATGCCAAAATAGCCCGATAGTCCAAACAGCGTTTTCCCTGCCTATCTACTTTCACAGCAGGAAGCAATGATTCTGAGCTATGCACCATCAAAAGCTCCTAGCTAAAACAAATGATCATCAGATAGCAACGCAATTGCAAATAGTGATATGAACATTGCAAGGAGGTGTTGCCACAAGCCTTAGTGGGAAAAAAAGTGGCAATGGAGTATCTGTTAGGACAACTGAGCAGCTACCAGTATTTCCTTAACTGCCTTTAGAGAGGATTCCAGCGCACTCTGCATCCAAGCTTGATTCGTTGAGGCATGTTCTCCTGCAAAATAGATGTGACCTTCGGGAGTAATCACATCTGCATATAAGCTCGTTTGCTGATAAGGCTTCATCATTGCCCAAGATCCCAAGCTCCAAGGGTGATCGTCCCAACTCCAACTCTCCATCTGTCGAATCATGCCATTTTGGTTAATCTGGGGGTGAATCTTCGCAAGATTCTGTTGAACGATTCGATGGCGTTCCTGTGGGGGTAGGTTGGCTAGCCGACGGGCTTGACTGCCCATCGTGTAAGCAGCCAGCAGCACAGATGGATTGGCAGAAATTGCAGGGTCTTTTGTCTGTGCATTATCTGAGGGATAGTAGAGCGTAGAAATAGGTAAATCACTCGCTGTGCTACCTCCATAGATCCCGTCATCTGTTTCCCAGAAACGGCTATTTACAACAGCTAGTACTTTGGTGGCAGAGTCATAAGACAACTCGCGAATAGCTCGCTGTTTCGCGGCAGAAAAAGGCGTATCCAGCCGAGATAGAACCGGGAAAGGAATTGTACAAAGAACAAAATCCCCTTCTTCCCTCTGAATTGTATTCTCTTCTAAATAAACGGCTGCCGCCTTCTGCGTCTCATCATCTCGCTCCAGTTGGATCACTTCACAGCCCATTCTCGGTTTCGATTTGAGCTTATCTGCTAGAGCCGCAGGGAGGCGATCGCTACCGCCAACAATTTCCTCCATCTCGTCATAGTTTTCACCCACGCGGATAAAGCTAAGGGCGGAAAAGTACATCACATCACCGAGAAAACCGTTAGCTGCTGCCATCATTTCAATCGCATCATTTGAGAACCCAGACGCTTTAGACCACTGAAGCATGGACTGCTCATCCATCTCGCGGACGGCTGCACTATGAATCCGCTCTGCAAAGATCTCGGCTTTTTCCGACTCAGTTAACTGAGCAAGACGACTTCCAACCACAGTTCCTAAAATATCATTTGGCGTTAACCCGCGTTCCGAGCTACCGAGATTGTAGATACGACTCAAATTTGCTGCATCCCTAACTCGTATGCGCTGCTCGCGCAGATAGTAGTATCCTTCTGGATTGCTGATCATGTATGAGCGAAGTTGCAACCCACATTCACGGATGTAGTGATGAGTCAGATTATGACGCTTAGGAATTCGGGATGCACCGACATCACCATACAAACCATCCTCAAAGCGCAAGGTGCGAACTCGCCCTCCAATATGGTTGCGTTCTGCTTCCAGGATGACGCAAGTGTGTCCTCGTTTTTCCAATTCGTAAGCCGCACAAAGTCCCGCCATTCCCGCTCCTAAAATGATCACTTTCAGAGGCTGGCGAGGATTAGGAACTGCTTCTAATTCATTGAGCAAGTTAGCCGACTTAGTTGCGGTCTGACGAGTTCTTGCACTCGCAGATCTCCCAATATGAGGAAATCGGGATGTGAAAGCTGCACCACTGGCAAGTGCAAGACTCCGTAAGAGCCAGCGACGACTGATCTGAGGTAAAGGAGTTGAAGAAGGTTTATCGTTTCTATTCATTTTTAGTTCTTCATAATTGCTCACCAGGTTGCAGTGAGAGATTGAATAGCTGTTTGTGCAGTAGTTAACGATCGCGCTCTGGCTTCATCTCCCATCGTTAAATTTTCAGCATGGATAAAGGTGATATCTGTAACTCCAATGAACCCAAAAACAGTTCGCAGATAAGGTTCCTGAAAGTCAAGCTGTTTTGAGGATGCGTCATTGGAGTAACTTCCACCTCGTGTCGTGATAATTAAAATTTTTTTGTTTGTCACTAACCCTCGTCAATCTTGAGTGAATGTGCGATTTACGCGCACAATTTGGTCGATATAGGCTTTGAAATTAGCCGGAACACTAAAGTTATACATGGGCACGCCAAAGACATAGCGATCAGCAACCCACAGTTCATCAATTAACTCATCAGAGATTCTCAAAGCATCGATCAGATTAGGAGCTAAATCTTCAGACTTACTAAACGATGCAGCAATCCAGGCTTCATCAATAGGTGAAACTGGGTATTGACCAACATCGCGATAGGTGACGCGATCGCCTGGGTGACGCTGAAGCCAACTAGTAACAAATTCCTTTGTCAACGCACGCGAAGTGGAGCGGCTCCCTCTAGGACTGGAGTCAAGATGCAGAATATGAGACATGATTCAAGGGTTTCCTTATGCGCTAGCTATTCCTGCTGTGGCTTTGGCATCAGGAGAAAGCAGCCTACTGTAAAAGATAAACAGGCACACAAACGAATAATTGATCGAACGGAACAAGTTTCAACGACTTCCAGGCTGACATCAAACGTGAAAATTAGGCTGCCGACTAAAAACAATCCATTGCCAAACCAAGCGTTCTTCATCTTGCTCCAAAGCCACAATTCAGTGAATACCCTCAGTATGGAAAGGATGCGCCGTTGATTTCTTGCCAGATTCTCCGATTTTTAGCACATTCTCACTGGTTGTTGAGAAAGATCTTCGGCGTGACTCCAACCCAACGTTTGAAGTGACGATTGAGATGGCTTTGGTGAGCAAATCCAACCTGAAGCGCAATATCTGCAATCGCCAGCTTCCCCTCGCTCAACAATCGCTTTGCTCACTCGACTCGGCGCTGAATCACAAATTGATGGGGGGTAAACCCAGTTGATTGCTTAAAAAGCTGGGTAAAGTAATTCGGACTCATCTGGGCGACAACTGCGAGTTCAGCTAAAGTCAAGTCGCGATCAAGATAAGCATCGATGTATTCGATCACCTGCCTTAATCGGTAGGTCGGCAAGCCACCTTCTTGGGCTGGTAGCATAGGTTTTTGGGTCGTGTAGTGGCGAAGCAGATGGATAAATAGCGTGGTGCTGAGAGAATCTATATACAATCGCCCACCTAAACCATGTGACTCAAGCTCAGCTTTCAGAGCCAATCCTATTCCATGAACTAATGGATCAGAGGTAGCAAAATGAGGCAGTAATTCAGCCCTATTCCAGCTTTCCGTTGACCGCACCGCGCTGAGAAATGCGGTTGGATCAAGACTAAGAATCAGGTAGCGATGCTCTGTATCCCAACGAGCATAATGGGGCGTATGGGCTGGAACAATCAGAATGTCGCCAACCTGAAACTGGTCTTCTTGAAATTTTGTATCTAACCTTTGTTCAGCCTTCGTCGGAATCTCCAGGTGAACCAGAATCAAGTGCTGATTAGATATAGTTTCAGGAATCTCATGGGGAGAGTGCTGATAGTAGCTGAAATGAATCCCATTCCATTGTCCCGGTTGGCTTGAGAGGAGTGAACCAGAGGGAAAAACCTGCAAAACCTCACTGTCTCTGGTGAAGTCGATCGCCAGGGCACTACATACAGATTGGTTTCTGGCTTCAGGAAGAGCTTGTTTCACACAACCAGCTTGTCTAAAAGCTACTAGAATACTGTAGTCATTTTGATTATGATTTATCAGTTCACACCGTGCAAGTGCATTAGGCATCTTATCTCTCGCAGCATCCCAATCGGGTTGCCAGGTTGCTCACTTTCACAGATGAATTAATTCGTCTGCATATTAATTCTGCCAAAAAAGTTGCGATAGATTACTTCAGACAATGAATAAAGTCGTTAATGGTTGACTGCAATGATTGGTGTACGTTTTCACAACAGATGGCGCGGCTTTCAAATTCGTGGCGTGTATCTCCTATTTGCCTTTCGTATGGCTCACGGTAGCGTGCTACGATTCTCCAGGGGGAAACAGCTTGGCATCACCTATCCGCCTATTTTCTCCATGGGCATTCATTGCTGCAACGAACATACCTCATGAATCTGAGTGGTTGTGTAAAAGTTTTGCGCCATGAATTTGATGATGAGATCTGATGAGTGCTGATAGAACAAAAATAATAAAGCCCTTGTTCTGCAAAGGTTATACGTTTTACGGTGCTGCGCCACAAATTTGAAGGCCGCGCCATCTGTTGTGAAAACGTACAATAGTCCAGCAGGGTCAGACGGCTGAAACCATTCGGCTCTGTGGGATTGATGCGCCGGAGTCGGAGCAGCCGCTTGGGACGGAGGCTGAAGCCCTGGTGAGAGGCTTGGTTGAGGGGGAAGAGGTCGGAATTGTCCCTGTAGAGCGCGATCGCCATGGTCGCCAGGTTGCTGAGGTATTCGTCTCTGGAGGCGGTGAGGAAGAAACGTTTGTTCAGCAAGAGCTACTGATGGCTGGACTAGCTTACGTTTACCCCGAGTATGTGGAGGGTTGCCCTAATGGTGAATCGATGCGAATGGCTGAGGCGATCGCCCAGGAGAATCAGGTTGGGGTGTGGTCGGGCAGTCATCAGCGCCCTTGGGAGTATCGTCGAGCACAGCGGGAATAATGACAGGGTAAACAAAGCGTTTACGTTTTCATAGGACACCTTGGGCGATCGCTCCTCATACTGGCGATCGCTTTTTATAGGAATTGTGGCGTTGCTGAAACTGTAATGATTTAAGCTAGCCAAGGGATTGACCGAAACTTCAAGTAGTGAAGCAGCAAACGAAGGGAGCATTTCAACATCTCAATTGACTTGGAGTAGCATAAGGTCTTGCGGTGCAACCGTGCCAAGTAGTGCCGCAGGCGATTGTTCTCTCCCTCCACACGAGTCATATAGGTTTTGCTCACAATCTGGTCACCCTCCTCAATGAACATCGGGTAAACTTTCCATCCATCAGTGACATAGAAAAAGCATTGCCAGCATTTGACAATTGACCACAGCCACTTGAACGTTTCCGCACTGCGGTCACCTATGACCCACGCCAAGATTCCGGCTCCCTTATGATTCACCGCTGTCCAAATCCACAGTTTGTTGCGCTTATTGCCCACAAAGGTTTGCAGCTCGTCTAAGTCAGTGATCTCAGGAATCTCCTCTGCTTCTGGCGCATCCGGTAGTGGATGTCCTGCTGCTCGAATCCAGCGCAGAATTGTCGTGTGATGGATTTCGGTGACACGTTCGATGCCTCGCAGCCCCATGCCGTTGAGATACATCTTGATGCACAATTGCTTCACCTCATTCGAGTAGCGCCAAGGATAGTAGGTTTCCAGAAATTGCCGCCCACACTGCTTGCACTTGTAGCATTGTCTCCCTCGACGATGCCCGTTCTTTGCAGTTTGAGTTGAATGACATTGAGGACATTTCATGCTTCTATAATGCCGAATTATGCATTACCCTTGCAGCAACGCCGGAATTGTTACATCTAATTGTTGGAGCTAACAAGGAGTAGTAGGCAGCATACTTAGAACTTTACCCGAGGCATTGTTTGGTTTGCTACTAGTTAATGTTGCTGGTTAGTAGAAGCATGGAAGTAATTGCTCAACTAGGTCGACCTAAGCCCGCCTTCGACAGAAGATGATAGGCTTTTGCCACGAAGGAACTGCCCTCTCTTGATGTTCTGAACCATGCTGAAAAGGATGCCCTCATTGGAAGACTGTGGCAGGAGTTGCAAACGTTGCGGGCAGAGGTCGAAAAGCTGAAGCAAAAACGGGTCAAGAAAACTTTCCGTAATTCAACTTTGCCTCCCTTACAGAGCTCTTATACATCCCTTAGCGATAACTCTTTAAGAGAATTTTTGCTGGGAAAGTAGTGTCTCCTCGGCACTACAAAAGGCATTTACAAACTCATTTCACTCAACTGCGAAAAGTGACTTTGAGCAACGCCAGTAATAAGTAGAGGGAACCAACTGAAAAAACTCTCGCAACATGCACACTTTGCCAGGAGCAATTAGCAATGGGTACTTACACCGGAGACAACAATAGCAATAACTTTTCAGCAACCAAAGAGAAGGTTTATGACGCACCTTGGTATAAGCCTTGGGCAAGCGATAAGTGGGATTGGAAATCTTGGACAATTGATGGAAGAGGAGGGGATGACGTTCTTGTCGGTAGTCCTCTAGCTGACAAAATTTATGGCGGTGAAGGAGCAGACAGAATTTGGGCAAATTCTGGGGATGACCTTGTCAGCGGCAATGCAGGAGGAGATGTTATCTATGGTCAAGCTGGAAACGATCACCTTTACGGAGCATACGGTCCAGCCATCATCTCTAAGGATCTGGGAGGGGGTCTTGTTCAAATACAGCATATCGATTATGCATATCAGGAAGATGGAGCCGACTTCCTATACGGAGAATCAGGGGATGATTTCTTAACCGGAATGGGTGGTGATGATTATCTAGATGGTGGAGATAACAAAGACTCATTAAATGGTGGAGACGGCTACGACACTTTGATTGGAGGTAACGGTGATGATTCCCTTTGTGGTTATGGAGGATCAGGAACCAATGGGGAAGTAGATACGTTAACGGGTGGTGCTGGAGAAGACGTATTTGCTATTGATAGTCCGAGTTTTACATTTTTTGAGGGAACTTATTCGGTCATCACTGACTTCAACTATATGGAGGGAGATAAGATTCGGGTTGGGCTAAATATTGATGACTACACGTTTGATAAATCAAGAGATTACGGTATTGGTGATGCTAATTTGCATGACACCGCAATTTTCAAGGGCACCAACCTGATCGCCGTTGTTCAAGATAACGTTGATCTAATTCCTCAATACGACTTTATTCCTACCCGGCTGATTGAATAATATGCAGCTCATTAAATTGGGTTTTGAAATGATTGTAATTGCTCATCTATTAACTCGGCAATGTAAGTCTCAAAAGGAAATCTAGCGTTTCTAAGGGTTACAGGCTAGAAAATGCAAGATCAATGATTGCCGGTTTAATAGGTTGACCCAAGCCCGCCTTTGACAGAAGGTGATAGGCTTTTGCCACAAAGGAACTGCCCCCCTTGATGGTCTAAGCTACGCAGAAAAGGATGCCCTCATTGAAGGGCTGTGACAGGAGTTGCAAACGTTGCGCGGGCAGAGTCCGAAAAGCTGAAGCAAAAACGGGTCAAGAAAACTTGCCGTAATTCAAGTTTGCCTCTCTCTTACAGCCATTTTCGGATGGGTAAGCCACTGCGTAGGGGTGGTTCGCAACCGCCCTTACAGAAGTTTGTGGTTCACATAAATGAGAATGGCTGTAGGGCTTCAGGCCAAACCAAAGCAGTTCTAGGTCAACTTCCCTTAATTGCCAGGAAACGGAGATTCGCCGTTACGGTGGGCGGCAACTGAGCTAACAGCCGAATCAAGTCAGTGGTTGCCTAAGCTAAGATTTGTCCTCACTGTGGGGTCGAAGTTAACCTATCGATGTACGGCTTGAGCGGGATTTACGAGCGTATTGAACTGCCCTCGCTTACCCCTCACATCATACGAGTTGAACGTTACGGCAGGATTTGTCAGTGTTGCTAGCAGACCTATGAAGCGGCTGTTCCGGTCGACTTGGAGCCATGGTTTCCCTTTGGCAGGAGTGTCGCGAGTCTAGTGACTGTTAGGCAATGGTTCACCAACAATGTCAGTTGTTACTCAGGACCCTTAACCAAGTCCATAACTTTCCCTAACTTCTAACCATCGCCACCAGCAAGACCACCGCCTACAGTAAAAGAGTGATGAGAAACAGCCCAGAGAACCAAAGCAAAACACTCTCACCACAACGCTGCCAAAGACTTTCAACGAGTAAACATTTCTACTCCCCATGTACCTCAACTGGCTGAAGCCAGCGAGTTGTCTCTGGGAGCTTTAGCCTGCTCATCTTCAATCTTAGTCGTTCAAAACAGAGGATTTTCACGATGAACCCATTCATTCCCTTTCCCGTTCCCAAACTCAACAAATGGATGACCAGTTGCGTGCTGGGTACCACGCTCTTGGGGCTTCCTATGACAGCAGTTGCTCAAGAATTCACGACTTGCGTCATGACAATAGACAGTAGTGTTGTCTGTGGCACCCATACCTTTCTACAGGTTGGCAACACGTCATGGCTAGTTGAGACTGCGGAGAATGGGCGTAATTCCGATTTCCATGAGGTTCCGTGGGTGTTTTCTCAGGATGGAACAGTTCGCGCTGGTCACCTGTGGCAAGGCTTTTGGCAGGTCGAATCTGAGGACACGATTAGCGTGACCATTAGAATGAGCGACAGTTCAGCTACCGATCGATTCACAGTTCGGTTTCATGGTTCAACAAACTTTACGGCTTATAAAAATGGACGTGCTTATCGATACGGGATTTCGGCAGATGGTCAAGGTTAATATCTTGAGCCCTTGAACGCCTTTACATGAGGCATCAGCTATTGAACGCTAACCCAAACAATAGACCCCAACCTAGTTGCATCTGGTGACAGCGCCCCTTCAATCACCCCGAGTTGACATCAGTTGTCACTCTCAGCGCTCTTTTGAATGGTCTAGATGACGGTAATTAATTTAAAGGAGACAGTCATCATGGAAGTTGAACATTTTTCTGCTGAAGAACTTTCACCAGAAGAAGTCAAACAATTAGAAGAACTGAGGAGGACGATTGAAGCGGCGATTTCAGATGGTTGGCTCTCTCATGACGAATTGGAACAGATCAAAACCATTGCTTTTGCACACCAAAAGATAGTTCCAGAAGCATTACAACTGTACTCGAAACTTGTAGGCAAAATCAATCGGGGTGAGTTGGGATATGAGTGGTAATGCACTTCTGTATACTTCTTGCCGAAGGATGCTGAAGGGTAAGCGGGTGAAAGCGATCGCTGTTGGTTTGCTATCCTTTTCCGGATTTGCTCTAATTGCATCTGGTGACAGCAACCCTGACGCTATTGGCGAATTATTTCTTCATGATTAAACTACCTATTCTGCCGTTGTCTGGTTTACAAAACTCAATCAGTTTCAGCAGAAGAATGACAAAGATTCAAGGCTTTTAGAGTGTTAAGCAATGTTTCGCCAAAAGTGTCTTTGCTACCTTTACCCCTGGTAGGATTACTGGATTATTTAGAAGTTGCTGATAATCTTCTGGTGTATCTAGATCAACAAGTCCTTGTGGAAAAGGAATGCCAATCACATCCGAGATATGGTTGTAAATGATTTGTTTTGCTCCTGTAGTAGACTGTAGCGATACAAGTTCCGAAAAAATATTGTAGTTGAATAAAGCTGGTACGCCTAAAGTTCCAGCATATTCTGAAGCAACAATAGATTTATGGTTGACGTGATATGTTGCAATCAGTTGATCAATGATTTCAGTAGAGATGAAGGGCTGATCGCAAACTAAGAAGATGGCTGCCTCTAGTTCACGATGAGTTTGACTCAGGGCTTGAATGCCAGCTTGGATTGATGTTCCCATTCCCGCTGACCACTGATTGTTATCCGTGAACTGTATATCGTATTGGGCAATTTCAGGTTTGATTTGTTCGGCGTACGCACCGAGAACAACAACGATGGAATTGCAACTCGAGGCGATCGCTGCTTCGACTGTTCTACAGATTAGACTTTTCCCTTGGTACAACAGAAGCTGCTTCGGTGTTCCCATACGGATAGAAGCCCCTGCTGCCAAAATTACGAGACCGATTGAAGACACTTCCGCTCCTTGTTATTGTGATTATTGTGAATTCGTCCTGGTATTGATGCTCCTATAGATGTCAAGTTTTTTGTATTCTAAGGATGAATCACTTCAGGGCGTTCAGGAACCGGAAACGTGTTACGAACAATGTGATAAATCTCCCGCGCCACATAGC
>NZ_JACJPC010000055.1:0-21257 GCF_014695875.1 Leptolyngbya sp. FACHB-541
TTTCTCGCTTCACTCCACATGCCCGGCGAAAAACAACTGGGTTCAGGGTTTGGATTTGCTGGTAGAGCATGAGTCATTCATTTCAGTAGGGCTAATCTACTTTCAGCTCTTCTCTTGATTCATGCAAGAGGTCTAATGAACACAAAAGCTCACTCTCACTGTTCGCTCATCCTTGCCGCATTAAACCCACTCTATTCTGCTCTGACTCATCAATTTTCAGATGTCTCAAGCCGTTGCCCCCACTTCTTCACAAGCTCTGCTGCCACTTCAACCATACGATCTTCAAAGGTGTTGAGATAAACTTCAAAGGATGCCAGTTGAGGATCAGCTTTTAACCGAGACAAAATCTCATTGGTTGGGTGGTCTATCGGGTAGTGAGCATTCAGTGCTTCCAGCAATGCAACTTGAAAAGCTAATAAATCTTGATGAGTTTCCATGAGCCCTCCATCAGCCGCAGCGCTTGACAATTTGTTTAATTCGATTGAAGTCCTGGCGAAACTGCTCAATCTCTGGTTCACTGTTGAGGGTATGCCCCAGTCTCTCAAGAATCACAGCTTTGACATTAGTGCATTGCTTCAGAGCGATCGCTAGCAGATCAAACACAGCTTCGGGAACCGCCCCATCATGTGTATCTCGTCGTACCAGATTTGAATCAGGAGTTGTTCGGCTCCAAGAACCACCGGAAAGATGCAATTCTCGCACGCGAGCGAGTGGGTAGCTTGCCAGGAGTTCAGGAATTGATAGCTGAAAGTTGTGAATTTGGCAAAAAAGATTGTGCAAATCTAGAAGCAAGAACCCATCTACAGGTTCCAGTAATTCAGTAATGAATTTTCCCTGATCTGCAACATCTTTTTGTCCAAACGCAAACGCTAAATTTTCAAGCCCAACGGGGACTTTGGCAGCATCAGCTAATCGCTGGAGGCGATCGCGACCCAGGCTCACTGCATCCGGCGTATAGGGCATGGGCAGCGGTGCGCTTCGAGCAAAATTGCCTGCCGACATCCAGCCAAAATGCTCTGAAATGTGGACATAGCGATGCCGTGAGCATTCTGCCTGAAACTGCTTTAACCAGTGCATTTGGCGATCGCTCCACTCTGCCGACAGCAAGGAATAGGTCACACCATGACCCAATAGGCGATCGCGCTGGCTATAAAAATCAATCAGTTCACTTGCCCAGAAAGGAATTGTGTCTTCCCAGCCTGCATCAAAACTCCATTCCAACACTTCAACCTCTCCCTGCTCAAAGAGAGGGCGAGTGGCTGTAAGGAAATGGGAGTCTGCCATCAAAGACAGACCCACCCAGGGCAAGTTTTGCTTCCGCTTAAACATAAGTGATGTGCAGCGATCCTTCAATCCATTCGACTAACCCATTCCGCAGGCAAGACAAGGCGAAGGAGGATTGGGTGTAGTGGACTGTTCTGTTTGAAGATCAGGTTGGGGATCTAATGGCAACTCCGATAGAGTAACTGGCTGAAGTTGACTAGAATCAAACTGAACTTTAAAGTTTGGGCTTTGTTCTTTTGCCATCAGGGCAGCATTTAATCCAGCAATCAGGCTCAAAACAAAAGAAGCAGCGATCGTCAATAGCTTATTCATGGAATGATCCTTTTCATGAAATGACGCAATCAGACAAACAGAAACTCAAATCAACCCACCTTGAATAGAGTCTGTCCATTCAGCTAGTTCATTTGAACTTCTGTTGGCTTGTAGACTAATCTAGCCTCATCCTTGCCCAATGGCGATCGCGTTTCACTTTTTGAACTCTTTGCCCTCAATGTTCCCGAAAGCAGGACGACAAAACCTGGATTGAGAGACACTGTCCTCCTTGCCAACTCCCTGCGCTGGTCTTTTCAAGATCATATTATCGCTCCAATCCCGCTGACAAATGTCTCTTGTGGTGCTCAAAGTCTTAACCCATCATCGGTGACACAACCCTACGTGTTGAGAAGAGTAACCAAATGGGCATCCTTGAGAACGAAGGTCGCTTTACCGCAACTTTAAATCCGCTTATCAAGATGGAAAAATCTATGAAAGTCATGAAGAACAAATACTCAAGACAATTTTCTGATTGATAGCTGCAAACTACACCTTTAACGAGGTTTTAGCAATTTTTTGCTTTAAGGAGCGGCAAGTACTGTTCATACTCAACCTGTAAGTAGTAAGTATTTCTGTTTGTCAACCATGATTAGGATATGGAGTATTTGATGCAGATTCCTCTGCCAACTAATGAACTGGATAGACTTAACGATCTCTACCAGCATCAAATTTTGGATACTGAACCCGAACAATTATTTGATGACCTCACTCGTCTAGCTGCACACATCTGCCAAACTCCTATTGCACTCATAACCCTACTTGACACAGAGCGCCAGTGGTTTAAATCAAAAGTGGGTGTAGACATATCAGAAACACCGCGCAACATATCATTTTGCAACCATACAATTCTACAAACTGATGTATTAGTAGTTCCAAATCTTCTATTAGATGAGCGGTTTGCTGCCAATCCATTAGTTACATCAGAACATCACATTCGGTTTTATGCTGGTTGTCCTTTAATTACATCCAAGGGTCATGCTCTAGGAAGTATCTGCGTTGTAGACCGACAACCCAGGGAACTCAGTGCAGAGCAAATAAACGCCTTGCGAGCATTAGGGCGTCAAGTCGTTTCTCAACTTAAGACACGACGGAACCTAGCTGCTGTAACCCGTTTAACAGTCAAACGCACGCAGACAGAAAATACGCTATGGCAGAGCAGAGAACAATTTCGTAGCCTAGTCGAACAGACGAACGACTGGGTGTGGGAAGTGGATGCCAAAGCTATTTTCACTTACGTCAGCCCAAAGGTAAAAGAAATTTTGGGACATAAGCCTGATTCTCTGCTGGGCAAGACGCTAGAGCATCTCATGCTACCTGATGAGGCGAAACGCTATGCGACAGTATTTGGTTACTCTGCTGCTCAACAGCAGCCCTTCACACAACTAGAAGAAACGTTAATTCATAAAGACGGACACCCTATCGTTTGTGAGAGCAGCGGTGCGCCCGTATTTGACCAACAAGGTCAGTTTCAAGGTTACCGTGGTATTACTCGGGATATCACTGAACGAAAACAGGTGGAACGTGAGATTCGTAAAGCATTAACTAAAGAGAAAGAGTTAAATGAACTCAAATCTCGTTTCGTTAATACCGTGTCACATGAGTTTCGTACTCCACTCACTACTATTCTTGCGTCAGCTGAATCATTAGAGTATTACAGCCATAAATGGTCTGAGGAAAAGAAACTCACCTATCTTAACAGCATTCAATCTGCAGTCCATCACCTGCGTGAACTCGTTGATGGCGTTTTGGTGCTGGGGTGTGCAGAAGCAGGAAAGCTTGAGTTTAAGCCAACTCCTTTAGATTTAGAAAAGTTTTGCCGTGAATTAACGGAAGATATGCAGCTGAGCATTGGCAAAAATCATCAGCTAAGCTTTACTGTTCAGGGTCCGCGTACTCAAGCTTACATGGATGAGAGATTGCTAAAACAGATTTTCATCAATCTACTCTCAAATGCTATTAAGTACTCACCCAACAGAAGCCAAATTGATTTTAGGCTCATCTATGAACAAGACGCAGTAATATTCCAAGTTCAAGATAGTGGAATTGGAATCCCGCTAGCTGATCAAGAGCACTTGTTTGAGTCATTCCATCGGGCAACTAACGTAGGCAATATTTCTGGGACAGGACTAGGGCTATCTATCGTCAAACGGTCCGTAGAGCTGCATAAAGGTCGCATCTCGGCTACTAGCACGGTTGGAGTTGGCACAACATTTACTGTTATTCTTCCAACTCAAAATAATGTGTTCAACTAAGGAATGAAACAGATGAAGAAGATTTTGGTGATTGAAGACGAAAATGCACTTCGAAATGTCATTCTTGACATTCTTGAAGCTGAAGATTTCTACAGCATTGGTGCGGAAAATGGGCGAGTCGGAGTACAGCTAGCTCAAGAACATTATCCTGATTTAATTATCTGTGATGTAATGATGCCTGAATTAGACGGTTATGGTGTTTTAGCTGAGCTGCGGAAGAATGCAGCTATGGCAACAACTCCGTTTATTTTTCTGACTGCAAAAGCAGATTACTCCAGCCTACGAGAAGGAATGGAGTTAGGAGCAGATGATTATCTAGCTAAACCATTTCAGCGGTTTGAACTGTTGAGAGCTGTTTCCACTCGGTTGGATAAGCAAGAGGCAGTTGATAGAAAAGTTCAGGAGAAGCTCACCGACCTACGAGATAACATTGCTTTTGCGCTTCCTGCCGAGTTGAATACACCGCTCAGCGCGATCGTTAATTCTTCTAGAGTACTGGTTAATGAATGCAATCTAATGGAGTCTGATGACATTCTTGATATTGCAGAAACGATTCATTCTTCTTCCCAACAGCTGCACAGGCTAATTCAAAACTTTTTGCTTTATGCTCAATTAGAATTAGCGTCAGCAGATCCAGAACGGGTTAAAGCTTTGCGAACAGGTTCTACTCAGTCAGTCAAGTCCTTAGTTGTAGATTTGGCAACTCAAGCAGCTCAATATGTTGATAGACAAGCTGATTTGCAGCTAGAGCTTCAGGATGCAACCGTTCAAGTTTCTGAAATTAAACTCAAGAAGATTATTAGAGAGTTAATTGATAATGCTTTCAAGTTTTCTCAACCCGGAACACCTGTTCGTATTGTTAGCCTCTTGAGCAGAGATACTGTAGTTGTATATATCACTGACAAAGGGCGGGGAATGACAGCAGAACAAGTTGCTAGCATTGGCGCTTATACACAATTTGAACGTAAGCTGCAAGAGCAAGAAGGAACTGGATTAGGGCTAATTATTGCCAAGCGTATGGTTGAGTTACATGGGGGAGAACTTGAGATAGAAAGTATTCCTCGCAAAGAGACAACCATACGGATTGTTTTGCCAATAGTGTAACTGGTGGCGAAGATTTGTTGCAATCTGTTCACGGTCGCGACCAGCAGTCAGTTGATGTTGTTTCGACTGGAAGTGATCTCGAATTGGTCCAAACGCCGTGGGAGATCGTTGTGCTTGTCCGGGTGACTTTAAACTTCCGCATCCGCTGCTCTCGTACTCGAATTGGTTGATGCGAGTTCTCTTGCACGGGTTGTTTAATCGCTTTTCTGTCCCTTCTCTACAGGTTAAGTTGACAATACCTCCACACCCTACACCCTAATGATCACCACAATTTCTGTCCCCTGCCCAGGTTGGCTTTGGATTGACAGGTGTGCGCCAATCCGTTCTGCTCGCTCACTCATTCCCAGTAAACCAAAGCCACTAGGTGATGAAATACTACCCAGCCCAAAGCCCAGCCCATTATCTTTGACACGCAAAAGACATTGAGCATCGTCGTACACCAGCTCAACCAAAATTTTATTAGCCTTGGCGTATTTGATAGCGTTTGTTAATGCTTCCTGTGCAATCCGTAATAAGTGATTTTCCACGTCGGTCAGTAGAGGGTAAATTACACCCTTGCTTTCGTAGATCAACGTGGTGTTAGTCGTTGACTGCATTTGAGTCACGAGGCGATGCAGAGCACTCTGTAAAGTACCCTCTTCTAACAGTTGGGGACGGAGTGCTACCACTGAACGACGAGCTTCAGCAAGTCCGGTTCGAGCTAATTCATCGATTTTTTCCAGTCTTTCCAGATATATCTGAGCAGAGCCCGAATCATCTTCCAACATTTGTGTTGTAGATCCGATATGGAGCAAGATGCCTGTAAAAGCCTGCGCTAACGAATCGTGAATTTCTCGCGCCATGCGGTTGCGTTCTTCCAGAATTGAGGCTTTTTCAGCACGTCTGCGATCGCTAATGTCTATGATGAGACTGTAGAATCCTCTCACCTGAGCGTTGGCATCAAAATCAGGAATCAAAGTCGCGCTAATGTACCGTTTACCAAACGGAAAAGGGACTTCTGCCTCAAAGTTGACCGTCTTTCCTTCAAACACCTGATTAACATACGGCTCAACCCGTTGATAAACCGCCTCACCGAGAAGTTGACGAATAGGATTGCCTAGTATTTCATCACGGCTACAGTTGAACCAGATTTCATAGGCATGATTGATAAATTGATAGCACCGATTAGCATTTACGTAGCTGATTAGAGCCGGTAGAGCGTCAGCGATCAGCCGTATTTCCTCTTCTCGACGGCGCAGTGCGGCTTCGCTTTGCTGTAAAGCCTCTGTTCGTTCTGTAACCTCGCGCTCCAAGATGCGGTTGTAATTGGCTAGTAGTTGCTCTGTTTGTTTCCGCTCTGTAATGTCTTGAAAGGTGGCGATTGCATAAACCACATTGCCCTGTTCGTCAAAAACTGGTGTTCCCCATATCTCAACTGGGATGATGGTGTTGCCCTGGTGAATTTCTAAATCATCTGTCCTCGTGCGTTCGCCTTTCAACGCCCGGGATAATGTTAGTTTCTCAGTTGGATATTTTTGGTTTGTTCCCGCCACATAAGCTTGATAAGTCTCTGCAAGTTGATTCAATGTCACGGAAGGAACAGCCCCTTTGCCCGTTAGCTGAGTTGCTTGTTGATTGAAGTAGTAAGGACGACCTGTCGCATCTACAACTGCAACTCCCAATGGAATTGCTTCTAGAAATTGAGTCATCTGACTTTCGCGCGCGCGTAGCTCCGAGTAAAGTCTGGCATTTTCGATCGCAATGGCTACTTGGGTCGATAGTAGATTGAGAAGTTGCGATCGCTCTGCTGTGAATACCCCGGTGGCTAATCGATTTTCCAGATACAGCACACCAACAAGATTGCTTTGATTCAGCAATGGCAAACACAGGACTGATTGAACTTGATGGTGTTGAATATAGGGATCATTGATGAAATTGCCCTCGCGAGTTGCATCATCTAAGATGATTGACTCATGAGTCCGGATTACATATTGAATCATTGATTCAGGTAATTGATCTGCTATTGGAAGTGATTGCAGCACTTGTGTAGCGCAGACCTGCTCACCTTCAGCCAATTCGCAGCTTGCTTCGATCGCCCATTTTCCTGATTCTTCCAGAATTAAGAATCCAATTTGTGCGCCAGCACTCTCAATTAAGATCTGCATCAACAAACGAAGCAACTGCTCCAGTTCAATTTCGCGAGAGATGGCTTGGGATGCTCTGATCAAAGTTGCTAAGTCGAAAGCAACTGCTAAATCGAAAGCAACTTGTGAGGTGTTAGAAGTCGTTCCAGCCGTGGTGCGAACGGGTGTGGGAGCCGCATTTAGTGATTGAGGGAAAAACTGTGGATAGCGAGTCTCTAAATCTTTGGCTTTTGCAGTTGCTCCCCACCGCTCATAGCAGTAATGGGCTTCCTTCATATAGAGCTGAGCAATTCTTTCTCGACCACGAGCCAGGTAATGTTTGGCAGCTAACTCATAGCCTAAGGCTTCTTCTTGAAGATACTCGTTTTCTTTAGCGCCTTGAATGGCTTGCTCATAAAGCTCCTCTGCCTCAAACAACTGACCTAACACTCGCGCTTTCTCTGCCTCAACTAACTGAAATTTATGCAAAAAATTCATGGGGGCGTGGTGTGCCCATTTCTGCATCTTCTCCTGGTTGGCATTAATGCGATTCAACCAAGCTTCTTTTTCAAGAGTTGAAGCATTTGCCAACAAGCTCAAGAATATTAGGGAGTCATAGAAATGAAATACAGATACAGAGAATAATCCTGTGGCTGCGCTTAAATACGGTTCTGATAAAGTAGCCGTTTTTGCAGCTTGTTCATACTCCCCGAACAGATAGCATAAAATCAGCTTATTTAAACAAAAGTAGTGGACGCCAGTTCCATCCTTGACCGCGATCGCCCATGACAGTGCTTGCTCTTCGTCATAAAGACAACCCACCAAGCGGCTTGGATTTTCAGATTGACCTTGCAAGTTCAGGATCGTTTGCTGCAACATTGCCAGCCAAGTGGCAGGATTCTCTCGTCTAATTTGATTGGTGGCTTTACGATAAATCGCTGTTTGTTGTTCCAGTTCTGTCAGTTCCTGTCCTGCAAGAAAGGGGCAATAACATAGGCTAAATGCACAATAACTCGCATATTCAAACTCTCCACTTTCTATCCCGCTTTGATAAGCCTCAGCCAAGCTAGGGAATGTCTCTTTAAGGTGCTCTTTCCAATGAATGATATGGAAATTCACTATCAGCAATGCTTTGCAGTTAACTCTCTTGTTATTTAATCTTTTCGCTAAATTTAAGGATAATTTGCCAAATCTATAGCTCTGCTCAACGTCTTGTACAACTCCACATAGGATCATGCCATAGGCCGCATAACCGAGAATCGACCAGATAGTGTTTCCATGGGCAAGCGATAGATTAACCATCTTGCACACAACCAGCACCATCAGAGCAGGTGCCACATTAAAAGCCGGACCCATTGTACTGAACAACATGTAGATTGCTGTCAGTGGTACAGGTTCAGTCATCTCTGGCAAATCAATCAAATCTTCGATTTCCCGCCCAGCCAATTGTGAAGCGGTTTCCTCTAATCCTGCTTGAACATCTAACTGACTTGGAGCTTCTACTAAACGAATTCCCAAGAGTTGCAGCACTTCCAAGCCAGTTTTAACGGCTTCTTTAAGGTCTCCCCGCGACATCCATGTTTGAATCCTGCTATCGTAAACTTTCACTGTATCGAGTGCCGTCTTTGCATGATCGAGCACTGCTTCTACAAGCCGCTCCATTTCATTAAAGTGACCACTGAGGTATGCTGCTTCTGCTGCCTCTGAATGCAACGCCAAGGTCAAGTTGTACTCATGCTGCCAGCTCTCCACCTCAAGGAGTTGAAGCCCTGCATTGAAATACTTGAAAGCGGCTTCATAAGCCGTTGCTGATAGCGCTTTCTGACCGGCTTGCAAGTTCAGTTCGGCAATCTCATTCCGTTCAGATTGCTCAGTGATTAACTCGGCTCCATAATTTAGATGGTCAACAATTTCAAACAACCGCTCTGCTTGCTGCTCTGACAAAGTCCTTTCCAACAAATTGCAACCAATTTGCAGATGCACCCCTTGTTTCTGCGACTCATCAATGAGAGCATAGGCAGCTTGCTGGACGCGATCGTGCAAAAACTTATACTCTTGAACCAACAAGTTCTCGTCCAACTCAGAAAGCGGTTGGATGAGTCCGGTTTGGATGGCTGCTAACAAATCCTGAAAAACTGTTTGAGGCGATTGATCACATACAATCGTTAACGTCTCCAAATCAAACTCAGCCCCGATGCAGGCGGCTAATTGAAGCAACTGCTGAGTGTTTTCGGGCAGTTTTCTCAACTTGCTCAGCAGCAGCTCCACTACATTATCAGTAATATTCTGAGCTTCAATCTGAGCAACGTTCCACTGCCAAGTTCGTTGTTCAGGATTAAAGCTCAAGAGATTTTCACTGTACAGCGATCGCAAAAATTCGCTCACAAAGAAGGGATTGCCTTCGGTTTTGTGCAGCACTAACTCAGCCAGGGAAGCAACCGTGTCAGCACATTGATGTAGCGTCTCGGCAATGAGCTGATTCAGTGGTTTTAGTGTGAGGGGGGTTAGAACAATGTCTTGAGGCACTATTCCTTGCTTTCGCAAGTTTTCCAATGACAGCGCTAGTGGATGGGTTGCAGTGACTTCATTGTTTCGATAGGCTCCGATCAGAAATAGCGCTTGGGTTTGCTCATCGAGCAGCATCAGTTCGATTAACTTTAGGGTGGCGGAGTCAATCCACTGCAAATCATCCAGGAAGATGACCAATGGATGATCTTGAGCACAAAACACTCGAATGAACTGCTGAAAGACTCGGTTAAAGCGATTTTGCGCTTCCGCTGTCCCAACTTCCGGTACGGGTGGCTGTTTGCCAATAATTAACTCAACTTCAGGGATGACATCAATGATGAGTTGCCCGTTACTCTCTAACGCTTCTAAAAGGCGCGATCGCCACTGTTGCACTTGCTGATCCGGTTCACTCAGCAGTTGCTGCACCAGTTTTCGTAAGGCATCCACAATTGCACTGTAGGGGATGTTGCGCTGCAACTGGTCAAACTTACCAGAGATAAAATAGCCACGCTTTGCTGTAATAGGTTTATAAAGTTCCTGCACCAAGGCTGATTTGCCAACACCGGAATAGCCAGTGACTAGCATCATTTGAGGGAGACGGGAGGATGAGAGAGGGAGGGAGGATAAGGGAGAACTGTTGTCTTGCTCCTCTCTGTCTTTCCCACCTTCCCCCGCTACTCTCTCAAACGCCTCTAATAACTCTGAGATTTCCTCCTCCCGACCATACAGTTTTTGTGGAATCTGAAATTGATCGGAAACATCTTGCAGACCCAGTTGCAAGAAACTAATTTGACCCCTTGTTTCTAGTGGATCAGCACAATGCTCTAAATCTGCTTTGATGCCCCAAGCACTTTGATAGCGATCCTCTGCATTCTTCGCCATCAGCTTCAAGATAATGTCTGAAACTGGCTTGGGAAGCTTAACATTCAATTCACACGGGGGGATAGGAGGTTTAGCAAGATGACAATGGACGAGTTCAAGGACATCTGTTGTTGGAAACGGTACTTGTCCGGTGAGTAATTCGTAGAATGTCGCTCCGAGGGAGTAAAAATCGGTACGGTAATCAATCGCTCGATTCATCCGCCCGGTCTGTTCTGGAGAAAGATAAGCGAGGGTGCCTTCCAATACATGCGGGCTTTTGAACGTGGGATTGGTGCGGCTGAATTGAGTTGCAATCCCGAAGTCAATGATTTTGACAACGCCCGTATTTGGATTAAGAACGATATTGCTAGGATTAATATCCTTGTGGATGATGTTAGCAGCATGAATTCTGCCTAAAATTTCACTCAACTTGACAGCAAGAGGCAGAAAATCAGATACAGACATGGGGCAGAAAGCCTCTGGGCGCTGCTGTATCCAATACTCCAGGGAGTCCCCCCCAAAATCTTCTAGAAGAATGACGAGCGTGCGCTGATAGTCTTGTTGGCTGTAGGCTTTGATTACGCCTTCTACATCCAAAGACCGGGTAATCGCATATTCCTGTCTGTAGCGGGTTAATGCCTGGGGAGAAGGATAATCTTGCTTGAGCAGTTTGATGACGACCCTTGCGGTATCTGCACAATGAGCCTGACCATCTTCTCTAACACCTCGGTAGACCAGAGATGTTGAACTCTCATAGATTTTGCTTTGGGCTGTGATTCCAGCGAGCGCAATCATAGAACTCCCTTGCAATAGGTACCATGAGTTATCCCGCCAATTATATCCGTCTCAGCAAGGTTTCCAAAGCAACCTAAATAGTTTGTGAAAGTCTCTGCCCGTCAGGCGAAAATCTTCACAAACCATTACTCCCATGAAATAGTCATGAGAAAAACAAACACTACTCTGGTTGACGTGCTTCGGTGGCGATCGCCGGAACTAACGCCAACAAGAGCGGCAAGGAAAGATTGATGGTGAGCAGGCGAATCACATGAGCTGCCGTCACCACATCAGTATCTTGATGTAATGTGAGTGCAATCCAAATCATCTCCGGTGAGCCACCTGGAGCCGTGACGAGTACACAAGTCAGCCAATCCCATCCAGTCAAGCATTGAATCAGCAAGGCTGCGAGGAATGCGGTGATCACCATCAACACGACAGGCAGCAGAGACCGAATAATGGTTGCAAAGCTCAGTTTTGGATTGAGTCCCCAATACTCACCGATTGTTACGCCCAACAAGATTTGACCAATGAGGTTGAAAAGAGCAGGTAGCTGAAAATCAATGGATATCGGAGACACGAGCAGGAATGCGTCAAATAGAAGCCCAACGGCAATCGCACACAAAAAAGCCGCCATCGGAATCTTGAGTTTGTTGCCCAAATAAACCACTACAAGTGTGATTGCAAAGAGCAAACAGGCAATGCACAAATCGAACCAGGAAACTGCAACAACTTTTTGAATGACAGCGGCAACCGCATTGTGAGTTGAACGAGGGACGGCAGCATTCGCAATGATTGGAATGACAAAAATAACTGTTGTGAATCGCGTTAATTGAACCAGCGAAACTAACGCGGTATTCTTGCTATAGTCTGCTGCAATACTTGCCATTACGCCAATATTTCCAGGCGTTGTTGCTAACAATCCACTTAGTAAATCGATTTTCTCAAGTCGAGAATAAACCCAACCGATCGCTGCACCCGACAGCATCAAAAATAAGGGTAATCCCAGAAAAATCAAAAATTGACTGGGTAAAATATTGAGATTGTTATGTTGCAGTGATAGTCCGATCGTCAAACCCACGAGTAGCTGTCCGGCTTTTCTTGCGTTGCGATTGGGCTGGAGTGGGTCAACGCCGAGCATCCGGTAACTCGGAAACGCGATCGCCCCCGCAGCAATTCCGCCTAGAATCCAGGCTGCACCATCCAGCCCGGTCGCTGTCAATCCGAGACCGATCAGAACCGCAAGAATCACCTCGATCGCCAGAATGCCATAAACCTCTCCAAGTTGAAGCGCTGCTGTAGTTTTAAGTCGGTCAACATTGAACACAAAGGTCTCCAGCGATTACGGCTTTTGTTCTCACCACAACATCATAATTGTCAGCCATAGCAGCCCGATTCAATTCATGAAAATGACTGATGAAAGTGGTCGTCTTTAGGGCAACTACTTTCATCAGTCATTTAGGATTGCTATTGGCGGAGGTCTAATGTACACCCCTTCCAAAACTTACAGCCATTTCCACTTGGATAAACCACAAATTCCTGTAGGGGTCGTTCGCGAACGACCCCTACGTTATGGCTTACCCATAAGTTATTCTGCTGCTGTAGCTACAGTTGTACAATCCTAACTCCGTAGCACACACTGAATAGATTGCATGACCTGTTCTCGCAAACGAGCTTCCTGAAGTCGATTGACAACCTGACGCGCCCGATCGCCCTGACCCAGTTGAGCATATTGCAACGCGATCGCTTCTAACAAGCTACCCCGATCGTTGGTTCTATCGATAACCGTTAAGCCATCTGTTCCAAAACGATCGACTTCTGATTCTTCACCGGGAATGGTTTGAGCAACTTGGAATGCTCGATCAAGAATGGGGAGGGCTGCATCAACCTGCTGCAAATCGCTATAGCGTTGAGCGATCGCCAGCAACAGTTGAGTTTTACCGTTTGCCTGAGTGAGTTGATCGACGACAGGTAGTGCTAAGTCAAAGCGGTCTTGCTGCAATAGAGCTGTTGCACTCGTTTGTAAGCGCGACTGACGCACTTCTGACTCGGCAGTGGCTTGCGCGAGTTGTAAAGCCCCTACATATTGCTTCGCGTCCATGAATACAGAAAAGGGCTGATCAACAGGACCACCAAACGTCGGATTAGTGATGGACTGATCCAATTGGCTGACCTGTTGTAAGAGTGGGCGCATCAGGTCGGTTTGCCCAGTTTGAGAATACACAACTGCAATGGCAGTGAGGGCGCTGGGCTTAACCAAAGGACCTTGCGTTAAATCTTCGGGAAATTGGCGCTGATAGGTTGTGGTGAGAGAGTCTACACTTTGCAAGGTCTGCTGTAGCAAATCATTTGCCCAACTGGTTTCGCCTGCCTGATGTGCTTTGAGGGCGATCGCGGTTAATAGTCGAACCCGCAAAACAGGGCGATTGGCAAGGGGAAGTTGTTGTGCCCATTCAGCCGCCTCAATGTGTTGACCACTAGCAGCATAGGCGCTTGCAATTTCGACCATTTGCTGATCTTGAGGACCGTAGTTGATCGCAGCAATGCGGCTCCATTCTTTGCCAATCCACTCAAACTGCTGAGTGGCGATCGCCACTTGAAACAGATCTCCTAAGTAAAGGCTTTGTTCCCAGGCGTCGGGAAATGTCTCAATATAGCTCAGCTGTTCGGACAGCCACGATTCAACTACGTCGTTCTGCCCTGCCTGGCTAAAAGCAAGTATCACGGATTTGGTTACCTCTTGCCGCGATGACGTTAAAGATGTTTGTGCTAGTTGCAAGGCTTCGTCGCGTTGTCCTAATTGCAGATAGGTTTCAACTAAATTTCTAAGTGTAAATTCTGGATTGGGCAAACTGGTTGACGGTTCTGCCAATTGTCTTGCCTGGCTTATCCATTGCTCGGCTTTAGCAGGGTGATTGGTGTTGTGATAAGCGATCGCCAGTTTCTCAAATGCCCGAATTCGGTGAGTGATCGCAGAAATGGATTGCGCTAATGCTTCTGCTTGGGGCAAGTCGCCAGCGGCAATGTATCCTTCAACAATTCCCTGTAAGGCGAATGACTGGATCTCGGATTGAGCGGGCAAGCGGTCGGCAATTTGTCGGGCAGTGGTGAAGTCACCAATTTGAGCGTAGGTAGTTGCCATCCGTTGAATGATGACTAACTTAAGCGGCTCAGATGTATTTGGTGGAATCTGCTGAACGGCTTGCTCTACCTGCGTGAGAACGGTCTGTGCGGATGTGGTGTCGTCTATCAGTGCGTATGACTCTGCAACATCAATCAAGGCATTTGCGGTAAACACTTCGCCCCGAATGAATCTGGCTGCCTGACGGGCTTGCTCTAGCGCTTGCACCGATTGCTGAGTTTGGCTGGGTTCTAAAGCAGCGTAGTGACGGGCGATCGCTGCTAATGAGCGAGTTTTGATGAAGCTATGGGATGTCGTGATGCGATTTGCGATTTGCAAAAACTGTCCCAGGATGGTTTGAAGTTGAGCCGATTGGTCTTGCTGATCAATGTTTTGGGTTAATCGCTGCCATCGTGTGGTGGGATAGCCTTCATTATTATCTAATAACCATCGCTGTAACAATTCAGTTTGAAGGCGTGTATTTTGTAGCTGAACGGCGATCGCCAATGCTTCTTGTAAGGATTGTAGCGCCTCTGCTTGATTAGATTGCTCAAGGGCAGAACGAGCCTGCTCTTCTATCATTCCTAGTTGATTTTGCAATGGCACGTTGGCATCACAGGTCGCTGCAACTGCTGGGGTTTGAGCGAAAGCAGAATAAGCAGGATTGAGGATGTTTTCTAATGGGGCGATCGCCAACACACTCAATAAAAGAGCCGATTGAATAGAACGAATCATACTAGATGTTTTGTTTTGAACGTTTCATTTCTGGGTGAGAACAACCTCACCAGGAAATGAAATACAGGGTTGAAGATTGCAATCTTGCCAGGCAAGGATTAGACTTTCCCACATTAATCAATTGAAGTAGATCAATTGAATGAAGAAGAGACACTTCATGAACTGGATTTTTAACTATTGGAGCACCTCAAAAAATTGATTGGGGGTGCCTTAAGTCGAAAGCTGTTGAAGCTTGAAACCTAGTTTAGGATCAACATTATTCTGCATGACGAACCGCAACTCAAATGATAGCAAGTACTGTTCCTGATTGGCTGAGAGGGCTGTGGAGGCGGCTGTCGATCGAAACTCCAGATGGGCAGCGTGACACTCAAACCCAAGTCTTTTACCTGCAAACCTCCTCTTGCTTTGCCGATCTCCGGCTTCCCTTCGATCGCCCTGACCTAAGGCAGGCAAGTTTCTCATCCCTTACACAAGCCGAGATTGTTGCTTTATCCAGGCAGCAGGGATTTGCGGGTATCACTCAGTTTGAGCAGGGGCAGTGTCAGTGGGTGAGATACATCGATTACCAACCCCCACAATCCGTTCGAGATATTGGCTTGCTCTACTGGCAAAACAACATCTTGATTGAGGAGGGTGTGGATCAGGTGTATCGGGAGGAATGGCACAAGGTTGACGATGGAGATGGAGACTTCACGGCACTTGTATTAGCACCAGACGATACCTCTGGCTCGGTTTTGACGTGGCAAGCCGGGTTAGTCATCGCCGGAGATTATGTCATCTACAGCCACAACCGTTCGGTTACCCTGCCCGCTGCCGAGACTTTAAGTGATTTTCTAATGACTTCAACCACCCTCCAGGAACAGCAGGATTATGTGGGTTGCGAAATCTCGTTAGGCTTGTGTCGATCGGGTCGAGTTCCCTGGGAAATTCAGCGATCGACGATTCCTTGGCGCGAAGGCACTGCCCTTTGGTCAGCCTCGGAGTTGACGATCGATTGGGAGCATAAACGGATTTTGCAAACCAGTCCTCAAGGTGAAGGTTGCAGAGTTCGAGAATCGCAGATTCGAGAATGGGGCACGGGTAAAGCGTTTACCATTTAAGCAGAGTTCTATTGGTACTCATAGGGGAATCAACTGATAGAGCGCACTCTTCAGCAATGTCCAAGCCACTAACAGTTTTTGGAGGACTGCAGCGATCGCAGCGTCATTAAATTGAAAATTTTGGACGTAATAATGTCAATTTTGAAAACGATCCTTTCTCCGATCGCGATCGTTAGCATCTGCTTGAAGTGGGGTATAGATACTTCTACCCACATCCCGTTAAGTAACAATGACTGAAATGATAATGGCAGCTGTTGCTATGATCAGTGCTGCCACAACTACCCCAGCAGCAATATTCCCCTGTCGAATTTCCGTTTGATAGTTAATTGGATCCACGGCATCAAACAATCGGATAGCTGCATACAATAGAAGTACTCCGATCAAAGCCCATCCAACTGTTGCAGCGACTCTTTCTACTGTTATCAACATGCAAAGTGTCTCCAATTTTTAAGAAATCAAACTTATCACGTTTGTATCTAAATAAGATAGACGAAGCAAGTTCTGAACTGCTTTTAATTGCCTCTATTATATTGAATAGCCTAAACCCATTCTTCACACTCACTCCAATTTTCATGACATCTTGGCAACCCAACGGGTCTAGCCAATCCGGTCTCTGGATCTGCTTGAGCGGAGTTGCGACAGTAGTGATGCTGGCCGCACTCGTCTGTAGTCCCCTTATTGAAACCAATCTGGCAACCCAAACCCTCACTATTGCACCCGAAGACTCCGCAGCACTCCAGCCTATCCAAATCCAACCTGCTGCAATTGGCGCACTTCGAATCAACATCACTGCTGCCCCTGCCCAAAATCGTTGGGTTTCCTACGAAGTGCAAGTTCGAGACGCTCAAGGTAATCTTGTCGCTAGTGCCATAAAGGATGCTGGGTCAGAATCTGGCTACGAAGATGGAGAATATTGGTCAGAAACAGATCTAAACGCCGGGTTAGACATCAAATCGAATCAAGATGAAACTCTAACAATCAGCGTTCAAGTTCTTGACCATACCGACCCAATGGGACAAGACGTAGAAGAACCAGTATCATTTATAGTCTCCGTGACCAATGGAGCCGTTGACAGTCGTTTCTTCTGGGCTGGTCTGTTTGGAACAGGCAGCTTGACCGCGCTGTCCTTGCGGCTCCGTAGTAAAGAAGTTTAACCTCATCACCTCCAGATCATGATTTACCCCGTTTTTGCGATCGCTGCCTGTCTTATTGCAGGAGTAACACTCTTCGCAGGTTGCACTCAAATCTCTGCCTTAAATCTAAGGCAAGAAGAGCAGACAATGTACTGGTCCCGCTACAATACCAACCTATCAGGCTATTACTATAACCAGACTTGGGTACCTGCTCCCGATCGAGCCAGCTACGGGGAATTTGTTGGCGGTGGACCAGGAGACGGCAAATAAGGAATTTTCTGTTCCATGCAACAGTTCAACCCTCCCCCCTTTACGCTCAAACGCCACCAGCAATATATCCTTCTCGCGGCCACAGCCGTCTCTTCTAGCTGCGGATTGGCGATCGAGCTACTACTGGGCACTTTAACCAGTTATTTAGTCGGAAATCAAGCTCTCTCTTATGGAGTCGCCGTAGGCGGATTTTTAGCAGCAATGGGCATTGGCTCTTATCTCAGCCGATTCATTGTCCCTACTACGGCAAATCCACACACAGAGCAAGTGTCGCTTCTATCCACGTTTATCAAGATCGAACTCTGGATAGCTCCTCTCAGCGCTCTACTTCCGTTGGCTCTATTCACTCTGTTTGTAGTTAATGGACCCGTCTGGATTGGGCTAACCCTCGTCACCTTAATCTTGGGAACGCTGGCAGGTCTCGAAGTTCCCGTCCTTACACGGCTACTTGAACAACAAACGGGAGTTCGAGATGCCCTTTCTGGGGTCTTGGCACTAGATTACCTTGGCGCACTCGCAGGCTCATTACTGCTGCCGGTCATTTTGCTGCCAACCATTGGGCTATTCCCTTCGGCTGCCGTTGTCGGTATATTTCCAGCGGCAATGGTTGTAATTCTCAGCTACAATTTTCCATCCTTACGTCAATGGAAGCGATGGGGGATTGCTCTGTGCCTTGGTCTTTGCACCTTCGCTCCATTCACGGTAGCCGTAAGCAATCGACTAGAGAACAACCTCTACAGGGCTCCAATCATCAGCCGCATTCAAACTCAATACCAGCGCATTGTATTAACTCGTCAAGCAAAAGACTTAAGACTTTATTTAGACGGTGACCTACAGTTTTCCAGTCTCGACGAATACAGATATCACGAAGCACTAGTTCATCCAGCTATAAGTGCCAACAACAACCGTGAACAGGTACTGCTGATGGGTGCAGGAGATGGGCTAGCCCTGCGCGAAGTCTTGAAGTGGAAAGAGGTGAAACGAGTCGTTCTGATCGACCTAGACCCTGCCATAGTCAAACTCGCACAGCAGCATCCTTTTCTAGCCAACGCTAACGTTAATGCTTTTCAAGACCCGCGCGTCGAGGTCAAACACGCTGATGCCTTTGTCACAGTTCCTAGTTTAACTGACACATTCGATGTTATCATTGCCGACTTTCCAGATCCTGACCGCGACATTATTGCCAAACTATACGCGCAAGGCTTTTATCAGCGGTTACTGCCACGCTTGGCTCTAGATGGTATCTTCGTCACGCAAGCCTCTAGTCCCTTCTTTGCGCCCAAAGCCTTCGCTTGCATCGTCACAACTCTAGATTCTGTTGGGCTATCGGTTCATCCCTACACTGTTGACGTGCCCAGCTTTGGACCCTGGGGATTTGTATTAGCTGCGCGCACCCCCATCCAACCGGAAACTCTGAACCTACAGGTTCCTACAAAGTTTCTTACCCCTGCCCTGCTACAGCATCTGTTCGATCTACCAAAGGACATTGTGCTTGGGAACGTTAAGGTGAACCGCCTGGGAGATCCTGTATTAGTGCGATACCAAACGGACGCTCACTGGAAAACTTATTACTAATCCCATGTTGACCTTTATCTGGATTAGCATCATTGCTATTGTTATCACTGCAACCCTAATTGTTGTGTACCGCTCCCAACTCAGTCTTCCTGTAAAACGTCGCCGATCGCTGTCTGCTAATTTCCCTAATGTTCTCACCCTCAGAATTGGGGATATCGTCCAGTATCTAGACCAAGACTGGGTTGTAGAAGACAAACTCATCTATACAAGCCACAACTACAGATGGATTGAGTATTTACTGCAAGACAACGAAGAAATCCGTTGGCTCTCGATTGAAGAGGATGATCAGGTTAAAGTTGCCTGGTTAGAAACAACTCAAGCACTCAATATTCCGGATTATCCCCCTGAGCAAATCCGTTTTGGAGAAATGACTTATTATCTCGACGAACGCGGAACCGCTCAAATGCACCGAGAAGGTGCAACGCTGAATCAGGCAGAGCAGTGTCAATATTTTGACTATTCCAGTAACGGCAATCATATCCTTTGTATTGAGAACTGGAGTGGAGACGTTGAAGTCTCTGTTGGACGGATGATTGACCCCAGGAGTTTGACTATCCTAGGAGGTGATGGACAACGGATTTATGAGGTCTGACTTCCATCATGATGCAATCTCTTCTCCTCACCTCTCACCACTTTGCCGCTATTCTTCCAGTCATCCAAACGGTCTACAGCTGGACAGAATCAGAGTTTATTAACCTGCTTAGAACAGCCGTTCAGGAAGCAGAACTCACCATTGTCGGTGAAACCTCCTTCACCTTCACCCCTCATGGGGTCTCTGCTGCCGTCCTGTTGGCAGAATCTCACGTTGCGCTACATTTCTGGCCTGAACACGGCAAAATTACGATCGATATCCACATCTGTGACTATAACCAGTCTAATCACTCAAAAGCAGAGCACTTGGCAGATCTACTTACCCAGGCACTTTCTGGAACATCAAATCTATCTGCTTGGAAACAGTTTACTGCTCAAGGTTAAGTCATTGAAATAACCCTCACTTTAGACAGCAGGTTGAAGAATTTAAGTTGAGCTGGAGAAAGGAGAACTGGGAAAGCTGGATCTTCTATTACGTGAGAGGACGTGGGATGAGTGAATTGAGCTGTAAGTGGCCTGCCTACGATCGAACCCAGCAGGATCAGCCTGGGAAAGCCTGCAATACCATCGCCTTGAATTTGTTGTGTTGCTCGTGTGGTTTTTTGAAGCAATCTTCGGAATTATACCCTTGCTGCGACGCAATAGCGCGATCGATCGCTTTCCCATGCCATCCTACCGAGATCCCCTACATCCCTGGTTGTCGCTCGTTTTCGTCGTCGTAGTGATGCAGAAACTCAGTTGAGAGCCTTGCAACGTCTGATACCAGCAGCTACCTTTTGTATTGTGTTCGATGCAGGACAACATTCTGACCAGCCTAAAACCGAGGGAGAAGATAGCTAAGGGCGATCGCATACTGATTTCATTACACCTAGATGCAACAGCATCGAGATACCAAGGCAGCGAGACAGTTTTTCCGCAAGTTCCTCAAGCAGCAAGGCTTTGTGCATCGGGTGATTGTAATGGACAAATTGAAGAGCTACAAAGCCGTCCAGAACCTGATACTCAAGAGCGTGGAGCATCAACAGCACAAGTGATTAAACAACTCGTGCAGAGAACTCGCATCAACCAACTCGAGTACGAGAGCGGCGGATGCGGAAGTTCAAATCACCCAGACAAGCACAACGATTTCTCGCGGCGTTTGGACCGATTCGAGACCACTTCTATCCGAAACAACATCAACTGGCTGCTCAACGCTACCGTGAACAGATGCGCCAGCGAATTGAAGATTGGCAAGAGATTGTTAGGTTAAAGCTTGCCGCATAATCCTGTGATTTTAACTTGCCAAGAATTATCGTGCTTATTCTTCAATTTCTCCGATTAAGTTGACTGCGAGGATAGAAGAGTATTGCTTCTGCCAATCTGACCCATAAGTTGACCGGCTTCGTGCCTTTGTATTGATTTGTCGATTGGTAGAAGCAATACATCTATTGCTTGTTTGGCTTGGGAAGAGTGACCTTATAGGAGCCTGTCTTGAAGAAGTCCCATCGCAGTCTTGTCCTTTGACCCAAACCTGCAAGCGGTCATTCTCTTCAATC
>NZ_JACJPC010000056.1:0-7421 GCF_014695875.1 Leptolyngbya sp. FACHB-541
GATCGCCTTCAGATACGCCTCAGCCGCAGCCTGCTTAAACACCCCCTTGGTGTAGCGCTGAAAGACTCGGTCGCTCTTAATCCCCATCAACTCCTTACCAAACAAGGGATCAACTCCCCGTCGTGTCGCTTCCGTTCCAAAGGTATGCCGGAAACGATGGGGATTAATGTCTTCCACCCCTGAGATCGTCCCCAGTTTCTTCACCATCTTATGCAGTCCCTTGTAGCCCAACCGTTTCCCTGAACTCCTCGGATCCTGCGCCAAAAATATTGGGCTCTCCGGTAGTGGCTCAAATTCCCCACCCCGTTGCCGTCGCCACTCTAAATACGCTTCTAGATGCTGTCTCGCTTCTCGACCTAGCGGCACCTCACTCACATTCTGTCCCTTCGAGCGATGCACCTTCAGAATCTTGCCGTTCCAGTGCTCTACGTTTAGGGCAGAGGCTTCCGATGCCCGCAGTCCATGACTGAGCACAGCTACAATCGCCCGGTCGCGCACCCGCGTCCGTTCATCGAGTTCTAGTGCTTCCCAAAGTTGGCTTAAATCCTCTGCCTCAATATGGTTTGCCTGGAGTTCCTCCTGCCGTTCCAGCTCGATCGCGTCTGTCGGCAGCGGTTTGTTCATCGGATAGCCATTACTCCTCCTCAGCCACCCATAGAAGGATCGCAAGGTATTGAGCGCCTGATTGATTGAGGTAGGCTTCAACCCCTTGAGCTTCAGTTCCCGGCGATACTTGCCAATATCGCTAGGGGTGACATCAAGCCAGGACTTGTCGCACCAAGCAGCAAACCGTATCAACTGACCTCGATAGGTACGTCCCGTATTGTCTGACTTCCCAGTCTGTCGCAGAAACTCCTCAATCTGCCAGTGGCGCATATCCGGTGGCTCTTCCCGTTGAAGCTCCTCCTGTTTGCCACTGTCCAGCGGCACGATCACGATCGGCAAAACAGAGTCAGAAGGAGATGAAGACATCAGGAGCGCAAAAGTTGGGTAAGTTTTAGGTAGAGATAATTGCACTTATCTCTATCTGAATATTGTCAGAATAATAACGCTATTTCTATGATTCCTGGCATCTGATAGATAATTGAGGCAGTTCAACAGGCAAGGCATGGGGCGGCAAACGAACGAGAAATGCTGGGCTTGCGCTCTGCTCACCGCAGGGGAGGCGCGAAAGCTGCATGACTCCGAGCTAGGTGGGGATGGTTGCTGGCGTGAGGGAACTTGCCGCAGTCGCCGCTCCTATTACCGCAAGGGACGGAGTCGCCTAGCACAACGCAAGATGGCGATCGAGGATATCACGGTACCGATTCCCCAGGTTGCCTATGTCGTGCTGCACACCTATGTAGACCAACCGCGTGAGCCGAACGACGAGGTTGTGATTCATGCGATGTGTGCGGAGTTGTGGATCGGAGAGAAACCGGTGGCAATGACGCAACCCCAACACACTTTTGGACTACCGCCCCGTCTGGTGAAGGAGTACGCAAGGCAGTTGCTCGATGCCCTGTACCAGGGATATGGCAACGGACGACGCAGTGGCTTTGAGCGGTTCGCCCGCGAAGAACAGCACTCGGTATCCCAGTGCCCGATTCGTCCCTGCTCCTACCATGCTGAGCATCTGCAATTTGGGCAGGCGGGAGGATACGGGTGAACGGGGAGCAGCTTGAGTTTGATCTCTGGAACCAGTTGCGACAGGCAAGGCAGATGCCGGAGACGATTGGAGTAGCGCAGATGCTAGATGCAGTAGAGGTAGCAGCAGCTCAACTACCCGAAGGCGATCGCCTCCGGTTCGCTGGGGAAGCTTTACTTCAAATTGCCCAGTTGTGTGAGACACGGGCGGAGGTCTGGATGACTGAGTGGGAGGAAGCATCCCGCGACCCGATTGTGGGGCAGGGGTTTTTTGACGATCTGGTGCGCCAGACGATGGCGGTAAATCTGAGTGAATTGATGGAGCCAGCTCCAACTCGAAAGCCTCGGACGAAACGGGCAAAGTCAAGTGGAACAGAGGAGGGGGCAATCGTTGCGACTGTTGATAAAGCTGCTGTACTGGCAATGGTAGAGCAACTGGAGGCAGAAGCAGCCCTTGAGGAGGAGAGGAAGCAGCAGGTGTTGGCAATCGCTCATGATGAGAATGTGTCGCAGTGGGTGGAGGCGATCGCCCAAAGATTGCAAGCAACATTCCCAGATCGCGTTTCCTTGACTCAGTTATGCGAGCGCTTAGGGATGAGGCAGGTGGAGGTATGGCTAGCAGTATTGTTAGGAGAATTTGAATTGGAGCAGGAGGGGGAGTTTTATCAGTCTTCAATCTGGGTGAGGCAGCGGTATAAAGAGTAAGCTGTCTAAAATTCCACTATTAGGTTTATGCTGTACAGCGATACGGAAAGCTCCCAATCACGAATCTAGTGTATTCATTACCTCAAACACAAGTGTCTTTGCCGATCGCAAAGAGAGAAGGTTAAAGCCTTTTTTAGTTCATGTTGAAGTAATTGCTAATTCATCTAACGAAAACTCTAGGTTCAGAGCAGACTGATGATCCCAGATCACCAAAATTTGACAAGAGCCTGAAGTTGTGGAGGTAGGAGTGACACAATTCCACCATTTGTGTAGTGCTAACAGAAGCAGACTGGAGTAGTAAAGGATCCCTCTCTATCTGGCAACCTTAAACCTATAGCCAATTTCCCAACAACACATAAGGTGCCCAGAACCGAGGTGCTTGGTATTGTGGATCTGTTAGAAGGGATTGTTGAGCGCGGCGCAGAGCTTCTGCTTTTGAGATGGAAGCATTGACCAACTCCTCGTAGAATCTGCTCATGAATATAGCGCCAGAATCATCGTCGAGGTTCCACAGTGAAGCAACTGTACTCCGTGCTCCCGCTCGAACGGCGACTCCTGCTAAACCAAGTGTTGCACGACGATCGCCCACAGCAGTTTGGCAAGCACTCAGAACTAGTAACTCAATCGGTTCTGGACTCATTATTTCTCTCGATTGCAGTACTGCAGTCAGCTCGTTCACATCAATAGGCTCATCCCAAGCCAAAATGAATGTTTCTGCTACATTAGAGCTAAATTGTCCATGAGTAGCAATGTGAACAATTGAAAATGGAACTGAAGTAATTGCTTGTTGGAAGTTGCTGCGGGTGAAATCCTGGTTGAACAACACACGGCTGGGAACATCAGCTTTGATTTCTTCAATTTCCGTTGCTACGTTACTGAGCGCAGGAAAGCTGTTCCTTGCCTCACTCAGTCCAACTACTAGAGCTTGAACCTGATGTTGCTGGAGCCGACCGGGCTCAGGTAATTGTAAACCGGGAGCAATAGCAACACCATATTTCTCCATGAGGTATTGCTGTCCATCATAGAGTGCTGACATTGGAACATTTCGTAGCGCTCCATCCAGTACAAATACTAATGTGCTAATATCGCTTTCCCGAAGAACAGATTCAGCAGGACGAATCAACCAGTCGTACATCTGCTGCGATAGAGTTTTAAGCGAGCGAGTAGCAATTGGACGTTTCAGCTCATTGAGCAAAGTACTGACCGTGTCTTCAACGGTTTCTTGGGACACAGCAGTACTGTAGTGAAACAGGGGACGTTGTGGCAGTTTGAGAATCACCTCTAGGCGATCAGGCAGAACAATTGTATAGAAAATTGCTGCCGATGAGTTTGCTTGATCCACCACACGGTCTAGTTGAAATTGGGTGTCTAAGCAAGCTTCACGAAAAAAATTGTCAAGTTCAGCAACTTGTAAGCCTTCAATTACATCACGGGCTTGCACTAATTTTTCCAAGTCTGTACTTGATGTATTTGATTCTAGGAGTAAACTCACCAGTTCCCGGTACACTGGCTCCACTCGTTCTCGAAATGAGAACTGTACATCACGATTAATCGCAACCAAGTCATTCCGTAGAGATTGCAATGTCCCTACTGCTGCCCGGTAAGATTGGATCGCGCCATCCGTCTGACCTTGCACCTTTAATAGTCGTCCTAATTGCCACTGCCATTGATAGGAGATGTCACCTGCATTCAGAGATTGTGAGAGTGTCAAAGCTTGTTGGGTTAGTCTTTGTGCTTCTGGTAATTGTGCAGTTATTTCATATAGTTTGCCTAAAGTTCCAAGGGTGTAAGATTGTGCCCGGCTATCTTGAAGTGTAATTGCTTGCTGGTGGGCAGTGGCGAGTAGCTGCACAATCGCTTGAGGCATTAGAGAATGACTTCTCAGTTTCAGTAAACTTTGGGCAAGCTCAATTTGGTTGTAAACATGACTGTGGCTTAAAGGTTGAGCATTCAATTGGGTTTGAATTTGCGGATAAAGTATCTGCATCTGTTCCCATCGCTGCGTCTCGACTAGTAGATCAAATTGCTTGAGTTGAGCCTGAATGCGAGTTGAATCTGAAGCTGAGTGATTAGCAGCTTGCTGATACCAATAGAGAGCAGTAGTGGTTTGCTCGTAGAAAGCTTGCGCTGCCGCTTTAGATCGCTGCTGCAAGGCAACTTCCGTCAAATCCGGGGGGGGGCGATCGGTTGCTTCAAGCAGAGATAGTGCTTCAGCAATCGTTAATCCTGCATAGTTAAGGTTTGCGCTTGCTTCGCTACGAGTCAGGTTTCCAAGCCCCAAATAGGCAGCCGCAATTGCCGCAGGAGCAGCATCAGATTGAGACTGTTGGGCAATTTCCAAACTTTTCTCTAACGCCTGACGTGCGTCCGGGAAATTCCCTGTTACTAATAAAGCTTCGGCTAAACTGCGAAGGGCAACGGCTCGTGTAAGAACAGCAGGCTGAGAAGAGAGGTGTTGAGTGATATTATTCAATAGATCGATTGATCGACGATAAAGCCCCAATGCTTGAAGGGCTTGTGCCTGATTGATCTGAACTGCTACAGCACCAGAGACATCTCCAATTGTTTCGTAGGTTGCTGATGCCTGTTGCCATGCTTCTAGTGCTGGTTCTGCC
Source organism: Leptolyngbya sp. FACHB-541 (assembly GCF_014695875.1). Lineage (NCBI taxonomy): Bacteria > Bacillati > Cyanobacteriota > Cyanophyceae > Leptolyngbyales > Leptolyngbyaceae > Leptolyngbya > Leptolyngbya sp. FACHB-541. The sequence goes on from NZ_JACJPC010000056.1 coordinate 4,947, forward strand.
TGCCCTTGAGCAAAGTAAAATCGCCCCTGAATGTCTAAAGTCTGCGCCAGAACGCTGGCAGTTTGCTCGTTCACAGGCTGGTTTTCTAGAAGAGCTAAACTCTCGTTAATTGTTTGGTTTGCCTCAGTCCATAAACCGAGCTGCTGATAAGTGAGTGAAAGATTGCTCAAGGCGAGAGCTTGGTGAAGAGCATCTCCTTCTGCTGCATAAGCTTGGCTTGCTTGCCGCAAAACATCAACTGCCTGCTCAAAAAGCCCACGCTCGTAGAGGTCTCTACTCTGCTGCATCAGGCTGGTTGGATCAACAGAGATAGAAATCGGTGTAACTTGAGCCATTAATACAGAAACCTTAGCAGAGACGGGAGTCGCTAACACACATGCAATCATGGAGAGCATTGCAAGCACGCAGAATAGGATTTTTGATCGAATGGAATATCGATTCCTCCGCCTTCTCATCGTTCTGTACCCCCCAAAGCACAGTCTCTGGAAGAAATAGCCACTGAGTCAGGGGAAATTGAGGAGGTTTGAGCAATTAAAATTACATCCCCATTCTCATTCAGCTGCCATCCCTGTGCCTCTAAAATCGCCTCACTGTTACCGTTTTCCGGTATTTCTTCTGGAATTCTCTCTATTTCGTTAGCTAATTGTCTTTCTCTCCTTAGCTCTTGACTGTCCTCTAAAGTTGCCCAGTCTGTGAGGACTGCATCTTCATCTTGTGGATCACTGGGGCTAGGAGGCAGCCCACCTCGACCAGTAATTACAAACTCACTAAGATCATTGGTAGTGCTACCACCTGCAGGACAAGTCTGAGCAATCAAGTTAGAAGCATCGATGATCGTGCTGGGCAGCTCAACCAGCCCTTGACTGGGGTCTACAACAGGGTTATTAATTTGCACTGTGCCACTCACACCAAACCGGGAACTAGCGGTAATATCGCTTGCAGGGGTTTGTGTTTCTCGAAACTGAGTACCAAAAATGCCTTGTGTTGCAATTTGAATATTTCCACCGCGACCATCAAAAGCGTTAGCTTCAATGTCGCTGTTTTCCAAAGGGACAGTGACAATAAACCCATCTCCAATTGTGATGTCACCTCCATTTCCACCACCACCTTGTTGAGCAGTGCCCGCTTCAGTAGAAATAAGGCTGTCATTTCGCATTAAGAGTAGGTCTACATCTTGCAGCGCGATGTTGCCCCCATTGCGTGCCACCGTCTGAGCATTGATAGTACCTCCATTAAGAATTAAATTATCGGCTCTAATATCAATATTACCCGCGTTACCCTGGTTCGAGTTTCTAGTTGTTACGAGTCCTCTATTCGTTAAGGTGAATGAATCAGCGGCAATACGAATCGTTCCACCATTTCCTACACCGCCAATTGTCTCTACATTACTAAAAGCACCACTAGGGAATCTTCCATTGCTAGTGGTTCCATCAAAAGTAATGTTCTCACTTGCATCAATAATAATGTTTCCTGCGTTGCCTTGTCCTTGGCTAAGAGTTTGTAACTGTCCTCCATCTGTTAGTGAGAGTGAACCCGTTCTGATTTGAATCCTGCCTCCCTGTCCTACCCCTGTTGTACCTACTGTACTAACAGCAGAACTGGTTTGTTGACCATCTGGAGTTTCACCATCAAAGGAAACCGTATCACGAGCGTTGATAATGATGTTCCCTGCTCTTCCTCGTCCATCTGCAGTAGCTGATATTTGAGCGCCTCTGGTAACTGAAAGCGAATCGGCTGTGATTTGGATATCTCCGCCACGTCCCCTCCCCGCTTCTGTTGAACCACTTGAAATCAAACTGCGCACTCTATCGGAATCGCTTCCGTCTAAAGAAATTTGATTTCGAGCGTTAATGGTGATGTCTCCTGCACGTCCTTGCCCCCCTGTAGAAGTTAACAAACGTGCCCCGTTAGCAATAGAAAGTGAATCAGTTGCAACATCAATGTCTCCCGCTCGCCCTCTGCCTATTCCATTCACAGCGCTAGAAATATCGGTGAAAAGGCCTTGGTTTCCTCCACGTAGAAAAACAGAACGATCCGCTCGAATTGTGATATTTCCGGCATTACCTTGCCCAATAGTACTGGAAAGTAAATTAGCACCATTAGACAATGAAAATGTATTAGCAGTAATACGAATAGCACCTCCATTCCCAACCGCAGTCTCTCTTACATTGCTGAAGATGTCACCAAAATCTAAAGAGACTCGATCGCGAGCATTAACAGTGACACTACCAGCATTTCCCTCTCCAGCAGTACTAGCGATGATTGAAGCACCATTTGTTAAGGAGAAGGAATCAGCAAAGATACGAATAGCACCTCCATTCCCAACCGCAGTCTCTCTTACATTGCTGAAGATATCACCAACATCTAAAGAGACTCGATCGCGAGCATTAACAGTGACACTACCAGCATTTCCCTCTCCAGCAGTACTAGCGATGATTGAAGCACCATTTGTTAAGGAGAAGGAATCAGCAAAGA
>NZ_JACJPC010000057.1:0-9303 GCF_014695875.1 Leptolyngbya sp. FACHB-541
ACTTTAGACCAATTGCGCCAGCAGGTGAAAGAACAACTCGGCGCACTAACACCAGAAGTGGTTGCCTCAATTGTGGGGCGGCAGTCTATTTTAGATGCTCTATCTGTAGCCGGGCTTTAGAGAATTGGTATAAGCTTTCCAGCGGAAGTGGCGCGATCGGATGTGTTTCTGAGGGGTGCGTTCATCGACGTGATAGGCAATGGTGGCGGTAGTATCACCGTGAATGCTAGAGAGTTAAAGATTCTTATCGGTTTTCTGTCGGCAGGCATTAGCAGCAACTCCGGCTTGGTGGGCACTCAAGCAGGAGACATTACGCTCAACGCCAGCACCATTCGTGGAAGAGTATTCACCACGATTATTAATCTAGTTGATGAAGGTGGTGTGGGTAATGGCGGCGACATTCGCATCACTACAGATTCACTCTCCTTGACCGACTTTGCACAAATTGGTACCAGCACAGCGGGACAAGGTGATGCTGGCGATGTGATCATCCATGCTCGCGATCGCGTCGCCTTACGGTTTAGTGGTATTTTCAGTAGTGTCGAGCCTTCCAGCGCAAATACGCCTGTTGTCGGTGCGGGTGGCAACATCGAAATCACGACCAACTCCCTGTTGCTTACCGATGCTGGACAAGTCGCTGCCATCACCTTCGCCCAAGGGAATGCAGGCAACGTCATCATTCATGCTCGCGATCGCGTCTCCCTGGATGGAACGATTCCCAGCTTGGACGCTCCGAGTGCTATCGTTAGTATTGTCGGCGATTTTGAGGAGAACGAAGCGGCTGTGGGCGATGGCGGCAACGTTGAAATCACGACCCGCTCACTATCGCTTACCAATGGGGCACAACTGCTAACCACTGTCTTTGGACAAGGCGATGCAGGCGATGTGATTCTCAATGTGCGCGATCGCATTACTTTAGACGGTAGCTCAATTTTGAGTAACGTTAGTCCTGGGGCTACGGGCAACGGTGGCGATATCCGCATCAACACAGGTTCCTTCTCCCTGAATGGTGCTCAACTAATTACCAGCACACTCGGACAAGGCGATGCAGGCAATGTCACCATTCGCGCCCGCGATCGCGTCTCCTTGGAAGGGACAAGACAGCAGAGGTCACTGCTACTTCAAAGTGGAATTTTTACCAGTACGGAGGTAGGTGCCGAAGGACGCGGCGGAAATGTGAGGATTGCTGCCAATTCGGTTCGCCTCGCCGATGGCGGCAGCATCTTTTCCTCAACTCAGAATCGCTTTCCAGGCGGAACCATTACCGTCAACGCCAATACATTTGAGGCGAGCGAAGGAGCACAGGTAAACACCTCAAGCAATAACCAAGGACGAGTGGGCAACATCATCCTCAACGTGTCTGATCGCATCACGCTCTCTGGTGTGACAAACAACAGACCCATCAGTCTTCAAGGAAACGCCAGTGGCTTATATGCCAGTACTGCACCTGGGGCTTCGGCTCCAGGTGGAAACATTCAAATCACTACCGACCAGTTGCAGGTGTTCGATCGCGCCAGAATTGCAGTAGACAGCCAGGGCAGCGGCATTGGGGGAGGTGTTAATATCACAGCCTCTCGTGTGCAGTTAGACGATCGAGCGCGTATTACGGCGGAAACCGTTGCGGACGATGGGGGAAACATCACCCTACGCAATGTTGAACTCTTGCAGCTAAGCAACAATAGCCTCATTACCACCACTGCTGGCACCGAGCGCGCAGGTGGAGACGGCGGCGATATCAACATCGACGCGGATTTCATTGTGGCTTTCCCCAACAAAAACAGCGATATTCTAGCTAACGCTTTCACAGGCAGTGGTGGTAACGTTGACATTACGTCCCAAGGGTTGTTTGGCATTGCCGCTCAACCGCAGGAGAGCCCACTGACCAACGATATCACTGCAAGTTCAGAACGAGGGGTACAGGGAACTGTCGATATCACCCTCCCCGATGTTGACCCCAGACGTGGGCTGGTCGAACTGCCCGTCGAAGTCGTGGATGCCTCCACTCAGATTACGCAGACTTGTTCAAGTGCAGAAGCACTCATAGGTGAGTTTGTCGTAACCGGGCGGGGCGGTATACCAAGCAGTCCGCTCGATCCGCTCGTTGGGGATGACTCATTTGCAGAATGGTCCACCTTGGATGAGCAAGAGAGTGCGCCTGCGCCACTGAGTCGAGAAGATGATGGGGCACAAGCAGGGGCGATCGTGGAAGCGCAAGGTTGGGTTATGGCTGAAGACGGGACAGTAAGATTGATTGCTACTGCTTCTGCCAGTCGTGTGCGATCGCCTGAAGTTTGTCAGCGACCTGTTGCTTCTGTCATCTGGCCCAATTGATGAAAGCGAAGCCGAAGCGGGTGCGCTAAAACCATAAGAATGTGACAAATCATCGTAAGAATCTACAAGAAGTCGAGCATTGAAACTCACTACACTCCAAAGGTTAATAAGACAAGTGTGACTTTTTATAGTGGAGATATTCATCAGGTTTGTAGAAGAAATGATGCAACCTCAACACTCTCTATTGTGTGTTTGATAACTTCTAAGGTTTTACATGGATGTAGAAGATCTGCTTAATGAACACCTCAAGCAGTTGGCTATAATAGCCCAACAACATCTACCATCAGCCCCAGAGCGGCAATTAGCGTTGACTAGCTTAGTATATCGAATTCTGAATTCTAGTCAGCTTTGCCGTCCGCAATCGAAACAGTTTGTGGGTGTTTACCAGGATATTTATAACGAAGCAGTGCAAGACCTGTTAGCTTATGTCTGTTACAACATCGACGAATATGAACCCGATCGGGGATCGGTCATGGCATGGGTGAATGTTTTGTTGAAACGACGATTTTTTAGAGACGCAATTTCAAAAGTGATTGATCAACAACAGATAAAACGTATAACACTATCTGAGTTAGATAACATTGCTTCTCCTACAGAATCTCCAACATTAATTGATTTGATTAAAGAGTGTATTGAACTCGATCGAGAAAACCTTTTTAGGCAAGAATGCATTGGACAAAAACCAGATACTAATTTCCAGACGTTGGTATTGCAGCGAATTGATGGAAAATCTTGGAAGGAAATTGCTGCAAAGTCAGAGATCAATGTTTCTACACTAACGAGTTTCTACAGTCCATGTTTGGCGAAGTTTGCCGACAAATTGAAAGCCTATTGTATAGAAGACGGATAGTGAGCTGGTATGTTTTGCAATACTAGAAACTTGAACAACAGTTGAGAGCAAATTCCTTATTATTGAACAAATATCAGTCGAAAGGTAGAGAATTTCTTCTAAAAATATATCATCTCTAGCTCCAAATATAGATTTTTGAAAGTCTTGCATAATTTCTAGAGCTTTAATCTGAGAGGTTAATAGAAGGTCATCAATTTCGTAGTTGATGAGAATCAAAGAAACTTGTATTGCCTTTTGACATATTTGTATCAGGGAGATAAAAACATGAAACTTTGTTATCGCGGTGCTAATCACGAAGTTAATCAGTCTATTCAACCTGAGCTCATGAGCGTTACTCCAGTCACACTCATTTATCGCGGCAATCCATACCAACTGAATCCTCAAGGAAGCAGAAACCATATCCTCAAGGAAGCAGAAACCATCACTCTGCGATCGCCCAATAGTTTCAGAAAATTTTCAGAAGACCGCTATAGCAAGACCGCAGTTGATCTATCGCGGTATTGCTTACTTGCTATAAACGCTAGCTCAATCTAAATCAGCAATGAATGAACATTGTGCTGAAAAGAATTTGCCTTAGCTACTGCTTGAGGAGCAAACCATGCTGAGAACTTTATTCTCGTTTCGCAATCGTTACCGCATTCTCCATCTCACTTGGTTCGCTTTTTTTCTCTCTTTTGTGGTTTGGTTTGACGTTGCTCCCTTTGCTACAACGATTCAGCGTGAACTGCACCTCACATCACCACAATTGAAAGTCTTAGCCATTTGCAATTTAGCGCTGACCATTCCCGCTCGTATTGTGATTGGTATGGTGCTCGATCGCTATGGTCCACAATTAACGTTTTCGGCATTGCTCATGTTTGCTGTGGTGCCTTGCTGGCTGACGGCAACCGCACACGATTTTAATCAGCTGGTTTGGAGCAGTTTGATTAACAGCATCCTGGGAGCCGGATTTGTGGTCGGTGTTCGCATGGTTGCCGAATGGTTTTCATTTAAAGAAATCGGTCTGGCGCAGGGGATTTATGGCGGTTGGGGTAACTTTGGTGCAGCCGCCGCTCAGTTTTGTCTGCCAGTGTTAGCCGTGGCAATCGCATCTTTCACAGGCGGAAGCTTGAACTGGCGGATGGCGATCGCTACGATTGGTTTCGTAACTGCAATCTACAGCATTATTTATTGGCGCTATACGCAAGACACCCCACCGGACGAGGTGTACCAGCGTCCGAAGCGACATGGTGGGTTAGAAGTCACCAGCCAGCGTAGTTTTTGGGCAATATCACTTTTGGATTTAGGATTGCTCATATCGCTGGGATTGCTAACCTACTCACTGGCTCAAAACAACATTCAATTCTTGACTTTCAAGCAAGCGCATTTTATCTGGCTGTTTTTGGGGTTATTGTATGCAGTTCAGTTCTACAAAGCTTGGCAGATCAATCGAGAAATCGTGGGATCGCTCAATCCCTTTAGTTCGGAGTTTCTAAAACCGAGTCAGCACTATCCGCTAAACGAACGGTATCAGGTCCGACAAATCGCCCTGCTTGACTTCACGTATCTGACGAACTTTGGCTCTCAAATTACCGTGATATCAATCTTACCAACTTGGTTTGAACAAACCTTTGGACTGAATCCGGTGACAGCAAGTTTAGTCGCAACGGCTTATCCAGTTTTAAATTTAGTGTCTCGTCCGAGCGGTGGATTGATTAGCGATCGCGCTGGCAGCCGGAAATGGACGATGACAGGACTCACAATCGGGATTGGGATCGGCTATTTGCTCATGGGCAAGCTGGATGCTGGCTCAAACCTCACTGTCGCGATCGGGCTAATGATGCTCTCCGCCTATTTTGTGCAAGCCGGAGCCGGAGCAACCTTTAGCATAGTGCCGTTCATTCGCAAGCCTGTAACTGGACAAATCGCGGGCAGTGTCGGTGCTTATGGCAATGTGGGCGGTGTGATTTATTTGCTGCTCTACAGCCTCAGCAATGCTCAGACGCTGTTCTACAGCATGGGCATCACAGCTCTAATTTGTGCCAGCTTATGTGCTTTTCTCTTGCAAGAACCTCAGAGTTCTGTTGCAACCAACTCTCCTGAAACAGCAATTGCTTCTATTGAATAGCCCTCATACCCTCATGAAACTCAGCAATAATCAGATCCGCGAACAAATTGCAGAGGCAGAATCGCTGCCAACCCTGTTGCTCGAAGCAATCGACTATCTGCGGTTGTTGTATCAAGAGCAGTCATTATCAGAGTTGCAGTTGCAAAAGCGACTTGCAGAGATTTACCGCGAGTATGGGCGCGCTGCTTTACAGATACCGCAAGGGTCGCACACTTACTGGCAGACGGAGGAGGAATTGATCTATGGTGCCAAAGTGGCTTGGCGCAATAGCACCCGTTGCATTGGACGGATTTTTTGGGAAACGCTCAACGTGCGAGATCTACGCCATCTCACCACCGCAGAGGAAATCTTTGCTGCGATCGTCGATCATCTTTATCAGGCAACCAACGGCGGCAACATTCGTTCCACCATTAGTATCTTTGCACCCGTTGCACCGGGACAATCTGGAATTCGCATTTGGAATTCACAACTGATTCGCTATGCAGGATATCGTCAACCCGATGGCTCAATCATCGGTGACCCTGAGCAAGCGGAATTCACCGAACTGTGTCAACACCTTGGCTGGAAAGGACAGGGAACTCCATTTGATGTCTTACCGTTAGTCATTCAAATGCCGGGAGAGAAGCCTCAGTGGTTTGAACTGCCAAAAGAAGCGGTGATGGAAGTCCCAATTGCACATCCTGACTATGAGTGGTTTGCAGAACTCGGACTCAAATGGCACGCGCTTCCCGCCGTTTCAAACTGGCGATTAGAGATTGGCGGTATCTCCTATTCCTGCGCGCCCTTTAGCGGGTGGTACATGAGCACTGAAATTGCTGCCCGCAATTTTGGAGATGAGCAGCGATACAACCTGTTACCTGTGGTTGCCCAACGAATGGGATTAAATACACGCTCAAAACTCTCGTTGTGGAAAGACCAGGCATTAATCGAACTGAATCGAGCCGTTTTGCATTCGTTTATCGCCTGTGGGGTCAAGATCGTCGATCATCACACGGCGTCTGCTCAGTTCATGCAGCACTGGCAGCGAGAAGCCGATGCTGGACGCATCGTGCCTGCAGATTGGGGAAGAATTGTGCCGCCAATGTCTGCTTCTACCATGCAGGTGTTTCACCAGGAGATGCAAGATGTTTGCCTCAAACCTAATTTTTTTCAACAGCCTGTACCCTGGAAACGAGAAAACAGCAATCGACCTCCTTCCACTCCGTCTGTTCTTGGTGACTCACAGCCAAAGCAATGTCCTTTTCATTAACTGCTTCTGAATGACGCTCGCTCTGTGCCTTGCATTGATTTTTGGCTCTTCCCACAGGTCTATCCATTAGAGATTCTATGGTTGAATTAAATTCTGCATCGAGTAATGAACTATCCAAATATACTGACCAGTTCACTCGCATTCTCCAACAGGTTTGTCAAACAACCGACTGGGAGTATGGTGAGGTTTGGTTACCTCAGTTAGATAGCCCAATTCTAGAACTGAGTTCAGCCTGGTACGTCAGCGCTCAACTGGATGACGATCGTCAGCTTGCCTGGAAGCAGTTCCGCTATTGCAGCGAGAAATTTATTTTGCGGATTGGTGAAGGATTACCGGGAAGAGTTTGGGCATCACAAACAACAGAATGGATTATGGATGTCTCTGCCCAATCGGAATCCTATTTTTTACGCCATCAAATTGCTAAAGCGTTTGGAGCCAAAGCCAGCTTTGGTCTACCCATTAATACGAAGGATATGCAGGCAGTCGTCGCCTTTTTTAGGTCTGAAGCTCAGAATCAAAATGCACAATTGATGGCAGCGACTGAGGCGATCGTTAGGCAATCCCACACTCAAGGGTAAAACATGGTTTCGTGCAGCAGTTTTGGTACGGACTGGCGCAACTTCTGAAAGAAAATGACAATTCGAGACTGATTACTGTAGCAAACTTAAATAATTAGAGTGGTGAAATGCAAACTCAAAAGATGGGTTCCCTATACAAGCTCTACTGCTGGGGCTGGAAGAATGGCGTACTAGAGTGCTTTCCTGTGTCTCAACATTGGTTGCTCAGCATCTTTCTTTACTACCGTCGAGGTTTTGCTGAAGGATCAGAGTGGCGGCGAAAACAGATGGAAGGCTCGAAATGGCGGCAGAATCAGATGGAATATTAGCAATTTGAGTGTACGTTCAGTTCTGTGGTATTTCGAGTTGTATTGCGGAAATGATGGGTAGGAAAGAATTACATCTCCATATCTGTGCACGTGTCGATCAATGAATGAATGATGGCTATGGAAAAAGCAACTTTTCTCATTTTCAAGGATGATCGCGATGCCTGCATTAGCATTTTTGGTAGGTATTTCCCTAGTAAGCGGACGATTTGTCTCTAAGACACTTCCAGTCTCTTCAAATCTGATTCCACTCAATTCCACAGAGGGTGAACAGTTACTATTAACCAGCACTGCACAGCAGGACTACTTGCCACTCAGCACCTATTTTGTGACACAAAAAAATGTAGCTTATTGTGGGATTGCTAGTATGGTCATGGTGCTGAATGCTCTTTCAATTCCAGCTCCCGCTGCACCTGAGCTAGGAAATACTCACACGTTTACTCAGGATAATGTCTTTAATGACCAAATGCGACAAATTCGATCGCCACTCGAACTTTCATTTCGAGGCATGACGTTAGATCATTTGAGGCAGTTTTTAGTCAGTTACTCAGTCAAAGCAGATGTGCATTATGGTAGCGACGTCACACTAGATGAGTTTCGCAATCTAGTCAGCAAAAACTTACAAGAACCCAATAACTTTGTAGTGGTTAACTATTTGCGTCAAGCCATTAATCAAAAACAAGCAGGACATATTTCTCCCGTTGCTGCTTACCATCAACTCAGCGATCGCTTTCTGATTTTGGATGTGTCTCGCTATAAATATCCACCTGTTTGGGTAAGAGCAGAAGAGCTGTGGAAAGCGATAGCGACCCCAGATTCCGAGTCTGATAAAACACGTGGATTTGCTCTGGTCAGTGCCAAGTGAGTGGCTGTTGTGTAGCGATAGAACACTATGACGCGAAAAATACGTGACTTGCAAAACAGCAATTCTAAATCATCAATTACAAAAGTAATCTTGTGGAGGCTCCAATGAATCAATCTTGTGTCACTCCAGTGTTTAAATCACCGTACGAGTATCAAGCTTACCGTATCAGTCCAGATGCCACGAATCGGTTAGCGATCGTTTTTGATCCAGCCAGTGTTAATTTATCGATTACGTATTGCATTGAGATTTTTGATGTTGGTGGAAAAACGCCACCTAATCGGCATCAGTTTGCAGTCGAGACGTTTTTTGTGCTGAAAGGTGAAGGCATTGCAGTTTGTGATGGTAAAGAAGTTGCGATTCGCTCCGGAGATACCTTGCTCGTGCCACCCACCGCAGTTCATGAAATCCGCAATACTGGAGCAAAGCGACTGTACGTGATTACTGTAATGGTGCCGAATGAGAATTTTGCCGAACTAATTCGTAGCGGCGTTCCGGTCGAACTCGACGCTGAAGATTTAGCCGTGCTGCAGCATAACCTGGATCAGAATACAGCTTGATGAACCCTATTGCTCAAATCATTGTGATAGCAAGTTCTAATAGTAAGCGATAAACGGGAGGCAGCTTTGGATAAAGATTTAAAGTATTCCAAGCGCAGTGAGACAGATCAAGTTTTTCGCGCTATAAATTCTCTCAATCAGCCAACAGAGACTACAGCAACAGACACTTCTTCGTCTGAGCAATCTGTACTCACGATGTCATCACTGGGGAAGCTAGGAAGATTTGGTAATCAGCTTTTTCAGTATGCGTTTTTACGAATTTGTGCATTGCAATCAAAGGCGCAGGTCGAGGGCCCAGCTTGGATTGGTCAATCACTATTTGGACATACTGATCCACCCATTACACACCGTTTACCTGCCGCAATCGAACAGCTCGATCAGGGTGAAGCCTTGTTTGATGCGTTTCCAGAGTTTATTCCATACATTGAAAAAATGGCAGGAGCGCCAAGTCTTCGCGTTGG
>NZ_JACJPC010000058.1:0-2249 GCF_014695875.1 Leptolyngbya sp. FACHB-541
TTGCTCGGATTGTGTCTTGGCTTAAGGGAGAACCATTACCTAAACTTCGGGTGTCACGTTTTGCAGCACTGGCACCGCCATGAGACACCTGTAGTACGTTCGCCAACAGCAACAGCTAGTCATCTAATAATCACTCAGCTTTTAGTTCAGCTAATGTTTTCTATAAAAAAATGAAATCAACATGAATTTTACATAACTCTTCAGGGGAGATCATGCTTTTGTCATTCGTCTACCATTTGTGGGACGTGCTGGGTCAGTCAGGCTCTTAAAGTTGAGTATTACTAAAAAGACATTAGAAACATTAGGGGTATAAATGCAAACTATCTCGAAAACTACTAAATTTGACCATGAGTCAGAACGAATTGCTATCGGATTACGATTAATAGGGTGGTTAAGCTTCTGGTTGCAGCTTGGGTTAGGCATTGTATCAGCACTAATGTTAGAGTTTGCGATCGCCGGTCGTAACTTCAATCAAGCCATGACACAAGACTCTGAAGCCGGTATCACTAATGTTAGCGAAGCCACCGCTTCTGGAGTCGGGGTGGGTATCTTCTGGGCAATTTGTGGAATTTTAGTGCTGTTGTTCAATATCTACTTGGCATTTCGCTATACGCGCTTTGGTAAACGTCTCCGCAACCCAAATCCGGCTATGCAGCCTGAGCAAATCATGGTTCTAAGTGTTCTACGGCTTAGTATTATTGTCGGTTTGTTTGGAATGTTAATGGCTATTATAGGAACCGGATCAACACTAGGAATTCTTCTGGCAAAATCTATTTCTCAGCCTCAGGGAGTTACTGTTTACGATCCAATCCATGCTATCCGTTCATTAGATATCCTCATTGCAATGGCAAATATGGGTGGGATCGCTGCTCACTTTACGGGTACAGCCAGTTCTTTTGGTCTATTTAACTGGCTGCATCGGCAATAGCTACTAAGATTAGTACTTCCTTGACAACAAGGTTCGCTTTGGAATGACGAGAGGAGTGCTGTTGGCGATCGCCAACAGCACTCCTTCGATTGCCCGCCGTCTTGTTGATACAACCATTTTTATAGCATTTGCACGGGCTAGCTATGGGATTGCGTATTGTGTTGCTGCAAAGATTGCAAGTGGACAATCAAACCTTTTAGGGGAGAGAGGGTCAACCGAAATAGCAGCATTACTATCACACATTGCTGATCTCTAGCCTCATGTGATACAGAGCTGCAATCTGTTGTTCTGCTTCAACTAAGTCTGCTTCAAGGTCGTCAAATAATGCTGTTGTAGTTGGATCAGTTAATTGATTAGACAAGTTTTGAACTTCAGTGATTTCTGTTCGTAAACTGTGTAAAGTTTGGCACAGCAACTCTGTGTCATGGCTCAGTTGCGATCGCTCTAAACGTGCAAATACCTGACTGTAATTCACCTCAGCATTGTTGTCTGCTAGCAGCGACTCCTGCACTTGAAATTCAGCAAAACGATTTTCTAGCTGCTGAATATGATGTCGTATTGTTGAACAAATGACTTTAAAGCTGGAGCTTAACTGCGAATTGGATAGCTTTTGAGTATAGCGTTGAAAGGCTTCTAGCAAATGAGTTTGACGGTGCAGAATGGTGTTTAGGTGAGTAGCGATCGCTACCTTGCTAGACCCGCCCCACATTTCTGCTAATTTCCACCATGCTGCGTCGGTTTCCTGGTTAAGAGATGAGGCTAAAGGAAGTTCTAGCCTGGAAAGAATTGCAGCCGTGAAAATGGGAAGATCGCCCAGTCGTCGAGCCGTGACTAAAATCCCATCAATGACGAGCGGTTCATCAATGTAGTTAGCTCCAGCATTCTGCAAATCCTTACGAATTGCACGGGCACCTGTTACATCACGTCCTTTCAACACATCTGCCTCGATCAAAACTTGTGGACCGTGACCAATGGCAGCAACTAAATGGTTCTGATTTAGCGCAGTTTGGACAAACTGTACGGCTGCAATATCAATCCGCATTCGTTCAGCGGCTATTCCACCTGAGATCAAGACGGCATCGAAATCCTCAACTCTGGCTTCTGATACGATTCCATCGGGTTCAATTGAAATTTTCCGATGTTTACCCTCATATTTCTGTGTCAGCTGTGAGCCAAGAACTATAGCTCTACGGGAGCACGTTAGGACGTTATTTTAGAGATAGATAAGCGTTTAGGAGTGCCAATGTCAGCCCCCTACAGTTATGACCTTCGTCGCAAAGCGATTGATGCAGTAAAGCGTGGTGAGCGTAAAAGTGAGGTG
>NZ_JACJPC010000059.1:0-61562 GCF_014695875.1 Leptolyngbya sp. FACHB-541
TAGTTGTCGATGAACGTGACTGTACTAACGGCTTGGCGGGGTGTAACCATTGCCCTATCTAACTTTGGAGAAACTCACTCTTATTTTACTCCGCCTAGAGTGATGAAAGAGGGATAACTTCTTAAGTGGCACCTCAATGGCAACTCCCCATGTGGCGGGTGTCGTTGCGCTGATGCTAAGTGCAAACCGCAGTTTAACCCATGCTCAAATCCGAGATATTCTAACGAGTTCTACGACCAGGTTGTCGTAGGCTAGTGCTCTGTATTCCACTCAAGCAAGAACCGCTATGTTTGAATAATTTTTTAGGAGATGGAAGTTACGCGCCAGTTCAGGTTAGTGTAAATGATGTGGCTGAGGTTTACCTCATCAATACTAAGACTGCGGCCTTTTAGGTAGCAAAAGAATAGTATGTCTCTCTTGCAAGCCAAGCTTCTGGGAGAATTCTCCTTAACTTGTGATGATCAGCCTTGTTGGCGTACCTAATTTTGCATCATCATACGCCTCAGTCACGTCAGCGCATTGCTTTTTATCTGTGGACAGACTCAACCGATGCTCAGGCTCGCATCTCCACAATGGTCGCTATGAGATGGCACGAACCTTGCTACAGCAGGCATGGCGACAGGCACAAGTTGAGCAAGACCACGGGCGCGAATGCAACTGTTTGACCTACCTGGCAATGGCAGAACTGGGGGCAAGTGATGCGATCGCAGCATTATCCTATTGTGGTGACACTACTGTGCAGAATATGGAATTGAATGGCTGCAATCTTATCTATCACGCGATCGCACCAGAGTAATTTATGAACTCAATGCATCTGACATCGGTTCAATTCAGACAGTAGCTGACAAATTAGGAATTTCTGGCGATCGCACTTGGTTTGCTGAAGTCTTAAAGCCGTAAGGGGAATGGTACTGAACACGTCTACAGCTCTGGAATGCTTCAATCTGACTGTGTCCAGTCGGCAAGCTTAATTGCAGGTACCTGTCCAAAATCCCGTTGGTTACGAGTAACGACTGTAGCATTCAAAGATAGTGCAATGGCTGCAATCCGTACATCTTTTTGCAGACGGTTTTTCCGCAGGGGAGGATTCTCTTTCAGGAGGTGTTTGAGACAATTATCCGCTGCTGTTGTAAAGTTCAATACCTCAACGGTTTGAAAATACCTCACGGTTGTCCAAAGTTTTGAGTAGAGTGCAGGTAAATTGTTGATCTGGGACGGATCGTTAATTCTCACAACCCAGCCATTGAAGAGCTCTTGAACTGTGATAACTGTTATGGCAATTTGTTCTTGAGCAGCGATCGCAGTAACTTGAGGGTGATTGCAAAGGATGAGTGAAATATGGTCGGTATCCAAAATGTATCGAGCCATGGAGACCGCCTTTACTGATAGTAAGCAGGATCAACTTCAGAGTCATCCTCCGAAAGCCGCTCAGCGCGAATTGTCTCCATAATTGCTTGAAAATCCAGATCGTTTTGAAAGATACCCGCAAACTGCGCCCAAGTGGGTTCTGTACTAGGAATTGGCACATTCCAAGGAATAGCCTCAGTGTGCTGAAGTTGCTCTAAAAAGTTGGACTGTAGTTGAGCAATCGCGATTTCTTTAGTATCTGCTTCAACTCGACAGGTCGGAAATTCAAAAATAGAGGCGGCTACTTTCCCCGATATCAGAGATTCCACAAGAATTGTGACTCTCAAATGAGAAGGCCATTGAGGCTGAACGAGATCGGGATTGATAGCCATAAGTAAAATACAATTTTCCAGGGGTTACTCTAGTTTAGATGTTAATCATTTCTAGTCTAGGCAATTGCGGTTGCTTCTAGTGAAGCCTTTCGAACCAGGAACGGTTTAGGAACGGTTTGGGAACGCTGCGATCGCTAACTTAAATTCAGATGCAAAGCCGCATCAAGAATTGTTAGCCGAGGAATCGACCATGACGACTCAAACTTTTTCGACTCAAACCTTTGACACAACCAAAGCTGAAGCTTTTGCCGATCGCCTGTTAGGCATTCTCAACAGCGGCGCGATTGCCCTGATGACTTCAATCGGACACCGCACCGAGCTGTTTAACACAATGGCAGAACTGCCGCCCTCCACCAGTCAACAAATTGCTGATGCTGCCGGACTTCACGAACGCTACGTGCGGGAATGGCTCGGTACAATGGTTACAGGTCGTTTAGTAGACTACGACCCGATTGCCAAAACCTACACTTTGCCCGCAGAACACGCCGCTTTTCTAACCCGAGCAGCCGCTTCCGATAACATTGCTCCCTTTGCTCAATACATTTCACTCTTAGGAACGGTAGAAGATCAGATTGTTGATTGTTTCTACAAAGGTGGTGGTGTTCCCTACTCAGAATTCAAGCGCTTCCATGCAGTAATGGCAGAAGATAGCGGGCAAACGACTGTATCTGCACTGTTTGACCATGTGTTACCCCTGATTCCTAGACTCATAGAAGCTTTGCAACAGGGTATTGATGTATTAGATGTGGGTTGCGGCAGCGGGCGGGCACTCACCAAGTTAGCAGAGGCTTTTCCAAATAGCCGATTTACGGGGTATGACTTCTCAGCAGAAGCGATCGCCTCTGCCAATCAAGAAGCCCAACTGCGGAAGCTTCACAATGTCCAGTTTCAGGTAAGAGATGCAGCGACTTTGACAGAGAGCGATCGCTACGATTTCATCACCACCTTTGATGCCGTTCACGATCAGGCTAAACCCGATGTTGTATTAAAGAACATTCACAGTGCGTTGCGTCCTGATGGTGTTTACCTGATGCAAGACATTCATGCCACAACCGATGTAGGCGGCAACCTGGATCATCCTGTTGCACCACTGCTCTATACCATTTCCTGTATGCACTGCATGACGGTTTCCCTTGCCTATGGTGGTATGGGGTTAGGGGCAATGTGGGGGCAAGAAAAAGCACTGAAACTGCTTGTCAATGCTGGGTTTAAGCAGGTTGAAATTAAACGACTGGCGCACGATTTCCAGAATGACTATTACATTATTCGCAAGTGAGGCTGATTCATCACGCGGGTGACATTTTGTTAATGACTGCTCCTGTTCAGATATAAGTTTGGAGGACTACTTTTATGTGCAAACTATGTGCGATCGCAGCACGATTTTCCCGTCCTCGTCAGGATTCACTCGTCTTTGATCTCAGTCAATTTGCCGTAGCTGCTACAGCCAGTTCTTTGACTCAGCCACTTTCGACTCAGCCACTACAGATACAGCAGGCTCAAAGACAACCTGAACAACAGATCAAATCTAGTGTCTCTGTAAGCTGATGCAGTGGAACTGTATCGCGATGCAGAAGCATTGTTAGCCATCACATTGTTAATGCCGTCGCTACAGAAGCATGGTGTTGCCCTACAGAAGCATTGTTAGTCATTACATTGTTAATGTCATCAATGCAGAAGCATTGTATTGCAGTGCAGAGGTATAAGCGGATCGGAAGATAAAGTGCGATCGCCCTACCTTCAGAAAAATCTGTATCAACGATTGCAGCTTCTAACCTTTTCTGACTTTTTCATGCCAATCAAATTGCAATGTTGCTCTAGATTTTATTTATGAGAACGTTTGAGAGGTTGAATTTGTTACCCAGAAGCGCAATCGCATGGGTTTTGTTGGGTCACGCTTTGCTTCACCCAACCTACGGTACTTGAAATTTACGATCCAATAACCACTAAGCATCATTACTTTGACTCTGAGCAGGACGCTTTAATCTGGATAGAAAAGCGCTACTAGCAATCAGTTTTTAATGAAGTGAGTTTTGGATAGCAAGCCAGGTTGATCACACGGCTTGAACTCTATCAATGTTTTGAGGTAACTCTCATGGTGAGAAACGATCGCCCATTAATGCAGAGCCTAAAGATTTTGCTGACCGTTGTGCTGACATGTGGTATCTCCTTTCGGCTAATTGACCTTGACCTGTTGACCAATGCAACACTAGGTGAGCTAAAGATACTTGAAAATGAGTTTACCGATGCGTTTGTCTATAATCCAAGCGATCGCCTTCAATCTGTCCCTCAACAGCAAGGCAAAACGTTATACCAATTCAAAGACAACACGCTGGACATTTCTCTTTACCAAACTCAAAAGCAGCGAGTCAAAATAACTCCAACACTCTCGTTCCAAAGCGAAGCTCCGGAATGCGTTCTGGAGGCTCTACCTCCTCTCACGAGGCGGAGCCGCAATACTTGCGCTACCGTGCAGAGCAACGCAACGCGGCATCGTTTCAACCGCTTTTCCCTTAACTAAAGGTCTTTGTTCTAACTTCTTACTCAATTGGAGGACATGCAAATGAGCTACAGCTTTAACCCTTATCCAACCCTGCTTGCACTAACCTTATTGGCAGCGGTGGAATTAGCTGGTCATTCTAAACTGGCATTAGCTCACACATCTGACCAGCATCAGGCAGAATCAATTGAACAGGTTGCAACTTCCACAGAAGCAACGGTTCCTTTGTTTGACGATTTGGGTAACTATAGTCATCCCATTTCTACATCTAACCCACAGGTGCAGCGCTACTTTGACCAAGGATTGATTTTAGCCTATGGATTCAACCACGCTGAGGCTCTTCGAGCTTTTCAACAGGCTGCTGAACTCGACCCAACCTGTGCAATATGTCACTGGGGAATGGCGTATGTTTTAGGACCAAACATCAATGCCGCAATGGAAGATGGCGCAGTTCCTACAGCTTGGGAAGCAATTCAGAGGGCGATTGCCCTCAGCGAACACGCAAGTGATCAAGAAAGAGCATACATTTCAGCACTGGCAACACGCTACACCCCCGAGCCAGTCGCAGATCGCAGTGAACTAGATCTTGCGTATGCCAATGCGATGCGACAAGTTACTCAACAATATCCCGATGATCTGGATGCTGCCACCCTGTTTGCCGAAGCCTTGATGGACACTGTTCCTTGGGACTATTGGCAAGAAAATGGAGAACCCAGACCAGAGGGGGCTGAGATCATCACAACTTTAGAATCGGTCTTAAGCCGCAATCCTTATCATGTAGGTGCGATTCACCTTTACATTCATGCAGTTGAGGCTAAACGTCCTGATTTGGCAGCAACCGCAGCCGATCGCCTGCGGTTGCTTCGCATCAACACCGGACATTTGATTCACATGCCTGGACACATTTACCTGCGGGTGGGGCGCTATAACGATGCCGTGGTGGCAAACCGCCAAGCCGCAGCCGCCGATGCTGAATACGCTCGTCAGCATAACCCTGAAGGAACTTATCCAATTGCTTACATGCCGCACAACGAACACTTTGGCTGGTATGCGGCAACCATGTCAGGACAACAACAGAACGCACTCCAAGCCGCTCACCAGACGGCTGCACTGGTTAACCAATCACTGATTCGGGAAGCAGGCTTTGGCACCTTGCAGCATTACTCCACCATTCCGCTTTACACCTACGTTAAATTTGGCATGTGGGATGAGATCTTAGCGCAGCCTGCTCCAGCAGAAGATCTGGTGTATCCGACAGGGGTGTGGCATTTTGCGCGAGGCATGGCGTACACCGCAAAAGGTGAGTTGCAAGCCGCAACGGAGGAACTGGAAGCTGTGAGAGCGATCGCCACCAGTCCCGCTTTAGAAGGAGTCACCATCTGGGATATCAACAGCACTTCTCACCTGCTGCAAATTGCTAGTGAGGTGTTAGCGGGTGAACTGGCAGCGAAACAGGGAGATTTTGAAGAGGCGATCGCCCACCTGCAAACGGGTGTCACCCTGGAAGACCAACTTAGCTATGATGAACCGTCACCCTGGTATTCCCCAGTTCGGCAAACGCTAGGAGCTGTACTGCTGCAAGCAGGTCGCCCAGCCGAAGCAGAACAAACCTACCGAGAAGATCTAGCAATTTATCCTGAGAATGGCTGGTCGCTTTACGGCTTGACTCAGAGCTTACAGGCTCAAGGCAAAACCGCAGAAGCCCAGACCACACAGGAACGGCTTGAGCAGGCTTGGGAGTATGCAGATATTTCCCTGACCACTTCTCGCTTGATGGACTAGGCGATAACTAGGGACATATCGTAGGTTGGGTGAAGCGAATGCGTAACCCAACGGAATCTGGGTGAGTGTTGGGTTGCACGTTGTTTCACCCAACCTACATCAAAAGATTTGTCAGTCAGCCAGGTAGGATGCGTTAAGCGGTAGAGGTAACGCATCAACCCACAGCCCACAACGCGTAACGCGGCTCCAACACATCCTACTTGAATTTCATCAACGCAATTTCTTCCTCAGCCATCTCCTTAGAGGCAAAATAGGGATGGTGAAGCTGGTAGTGTTGTGAGAAAACTTTATTTCTTGGTTCCTGGAACGGCTGGTAAGTTTGCCTGTGGCGGGCTGTGGGCAGAGTTAAAAACGTTGCGTTTGGCACAGCAGGTTTGTCCGGCTGAGGTCGTCACGTACCGTCAACGAGAAAAAGAGACACTGTTTCTGGATGATGTCCTTCAGAAACGGGGAGAAGATGTAATTTTTGTGATTAGCTGGGGGTTTGATGTTCCTAAACTTGCCGCTAGATTAAAGCCCTACAACGTGGTCTATCACGCTCACAGTGCCGAGTATGGGTTCAAGCTACCGTCCAGCGTCCCAATTATTACAGTTAGTCGTAATACGATGGGCTATTGGGGACAGCGATCGCCCCACGCTTTAATCTATTACCTACCCAACCAAATCTCTGATGAGTTCCAAAATCTGAGTTTAGAGCGAGATATTGACGTATTAGTCCAGGCGCGAAAATCGTCAGAATATTTGCTCAAAGAATTAGTACCGGCTTTGCAGCAGCATTGTAATGTCTGTGTTGTCAATTCTTACGTTGAAGATCTGGCAGGCTTATTCAATTGCGCCAAAGTTTACCTGTATGACTCGGCAGAATATTGGGCAATGCAGGGTGTGAGTGAAGGATTTGGGCTACAGCCAATGGAGGCGATCGCTTGCGGTTGCCAAGTCTTCTCCAGTGTCAACAGCGGCTTATCAGACTACCTCGATCCGGGATTCAACTGTTACAAAATCGCCGGATATTCTAAAGAATTTGATATTCAGCGCATTCTAAAAGTGGTTCACAATTCAGCACCCATTAATCTGTCTGAACAATTTTTTGCAGAATATCGCACCGAAAATATCGTTCAACGACTTGAGCGCATTCTGAGTGACATTAATTATTTCTTTGATTACAAAGATCAGTATTCATCTAACATTCAAGCGTTGACTCCGTTACGACTAACAAAATTACGCACACAGCGCATAATCGCTAAGATCAAGGAAAGATATTTCAATTCCAAAACCTAGCATGTCAAAACTCGTTTCAAGGCTCTGCCCTGAAATGTAGAGTTAGAGGCTCTGCCTTCTGCAATTAAGTGGCAGAGCTACTCCAAAAGCATTTCCAGGTGGAACCTGGGAACGAGTAAAGCGCAACTGCTCTACACAAGGCTACAGATGTGACTCAAACACCCTCTAATCCTGAAAAACCTAAAGCCAAGCGAAAAGGTAAGTCTTTGCCGCCGACGCTAATCATTCGACTAGGCAAATTTGTCTGGACGACCATGTGGCGGGTGATGATGTCAAACCTCGCTCCGCGCAGCAAATCGGGGGAGTACATCCGTCCCAGCAGCCAGTTCCGCAACTTCATCAGCACTGAGGAGAAGAATCCGTATCAGCCAGAAGCAGGTCGCTATCGCCTCTATGTAGGCATGAGCTGTCCCTGGGCGCATCGGACTCTAGTCGTTCGTGCTTTGAAGGGGCTTGAGGATGCGATTGCTGTTTCCATTGTCTCGCCACTCGATAGCGGCTGGGCACTCGATCAACCCGAAGCAGAAATTCGCACCCTGGTTGATCTGTACCAGCTAGGGGAACCAGGCTATAGCGGTCGCAGTACCGTTCCAGTTCTCTGGGACACGCAGACGCAAACCATTGTGAACAACGAGAGTGCCGACATCATTGTGATGCTGAACTCAGAATTTAATGCGATCGCCCATCACCCCACCCTCGACCTCTACCCCGAAGACTTAAAGGAAAAAATCGACGAGTGGAACGAGAAAATCTACCACTCGGTTAACAATGGTGTTTACCGCTGCGGTTTCGCCCAAACCCAGGAAGCCTATAACGCTGCCTGCGAACAGCTTTTCACCACACTTGACGAAATCGACGCTATCCTGGAAAAGAATCGCTATTTGTGTGGTGATCGCCCTACGCTGGCTGACGTTCGCCTGTTTACCACCCTATTTCGCTTTGATGTGGCATACTACGGATTGTTCAAGTGCAACCGCCGTAGGATTCAAGACTACAAGAATCTGGGTGCGTACCTGCGCGATCTCTATCAGCTTCCTGGCGTAGCTGACATCTGTGACCAGAAAAGCATCAAGCGAGACTACTATGGCAATTTGTTTCCGTTAAATCCAGGCGGAATTATTCCTTCTGGTCCTGACCTGACCAATCTCTCTGAACCACACGGGCGCGAAATGCTTGGCAAAGCTGGCGAAGCGCTCGTCTCATAGCGACCGCACCTTGAGAGTGTGGCACTTACGACCGACCAAATTTCCTATACGTCGCAAAAGTATTTTAAAATTATTAACAATTAGTATAGTCGCCACGAGAATCGCTAGATTCTCAACCTCCAGGTGGTGGGATCCGTCCGTGCTGCTATGAAGGCAACGCTGTTCCCCTTGAGTGCCACTTGCGAGTGATTGTCACTGGTTTGTAGAACCTATCTGTAGAGCAATTATGAAAGACCTGTCTCGTTATCGCAATATTGGCATCTTCGCTCACGTAGATGCGGGCAAGACGACCACCACCGAAAGAATTCTCAAACTAACTGGGAAAATTCACAAAATTGGTGAAGTTCATGAAGGTGCGGCGACCACGGACTTCATGGAGCAAGAGCAAGAGCGCGGAATCACGATCCAGTCCGCTGCCACAAGCTGCTTTTGGAAAGACCACCAGCTCAACATTATCGACACCCCTGGTCACGTCGATTTCACCATTGAGGTCTATCGTTCGCTCAAGGTTCTTGACGGTGGCGTTGGTGTGTTCTGCGGCTCTGGCGGCGTTGAACCCCAGTCTGAAACAAACTGGCGCTATGCCAACGATTCCAAAGTCGCTCGAATCATCTACATCAATAAGCTTGACCGTACGGGCGCTGACTTTTACCGAGTGGTGAAGCAAGTCGAAAGCGTGCTTGCAGCCAAGCCGCTGGTAATGGTGCTGCCGATTGGTGTTGAAGACCAATTCACAGGCATGGTTGATCTGCTCACCCGTAAAGCCTGGATCTGGGATGACTCCAGCGATCCGCTTAACTACCAGATCAAAGAAGTTCCCGCTGACATGGTTGACCAGGTTGAGTCTTACCGTGAAGCGCTGATTGAGCTAGCGGTTGAGCATGACGATGACGTGATGGAGCAATATCTGGAAGGAAACGAGCCGGATATTGACACGATCAAGCGCTGTATCCGCAAGGGCACCCGCGACCTCGCCTTCTTCCCCACCTACTGCGGCTCCTCCTTCAAAAACAAAGGGGTGCAGTTGGTTTTAGATGCAGTTGTGGACTACCTGCCTGATCCCACCGAAGTTAAGCCTCAGCCAGAGGTTGACCTGGAAGGACATGAAACGGGTGAATTTGCGATCGTTGATCCCAACCGTCCGCTACGGGCGTTAGCCTTCAAGATCATGGACGATCGCTTTGGTGCCCTGACCTTCACCCGCCTCTACTCCGGTACCTTGTCTAAGGGTGACACGGTACTCAACACTGCTACAGGTAAAACCGAGCGAATTGGTCGTCTGGTAGAAATGCACGCCAACTCCCGTGAGGAGATTGATTCGGCTCAGGCGGGTGACATTGTGGCGATCGTGGGCATGAAGAACGTCCAGACCGGACACACGCTCTGCGATCCTAAGAAACCTGCCACCCTGGAACCGATGGTCTTTCCCGAACCGGTAATCTCCGTTGCGGTGAAGCCGAAGAAGAAGGGAGGCGACGAGAAGATGGGCATGGCACTGAGCAAAATGGTGCAAGAAGATCCCTCTTTCCACGTCGAAACTGATGAAGAGAGCGGCGAAACCATCCTCAAAGGCATGGGCGAACTGCATCTCGACATCAAGGTTGACATTCTCAAGCGGACGCACGGTGTAGAAGTGGAAGTCGGTAAGCCTCAAGTGGCTTATCGCGAATCCATTACGAAGCGCCTAGAAGACAGCTACACCCACAAGAAGCAGTCAGGCGGTTCGGGTCAGTATGGCAAGATCGACTATGTGATCGAGCCAGGTGAGGCGGGTACTGGCTTTGTGTTTGAGTCGAAGGTGACGGGTGGAAACGTACCCAGAGAATACTTGCCCGCTATTCAAAAGGGCTTTGAAACCAGTATTGATCGGGGTCCGTTGGCTGGATTCCCCTGCGTCGACTTGAAGATCACGCTGACAGATGGTGCCTACCACCCCGTTGACTCGTCAGCAATGGCGTTTGAGATTGCGGCACGGGCTGCTTATCGTCAGTCTTTGCCCAAAGCTGGTCCTCAACTGCTTGAGCCGATCATGAAGGTGGACGTATTCACACCAGATAGCCACATGGGTGACGTGATTGGTGACCTCAACCGCCGCCGAGGCATGATCAAGTCCCAAGACACTAACCCAATGGGAGCGCGGATTAAGGCAGACGTGCCGCTGAGCGAAATGTTTGGCTACATTGGCGACCTGCGGACGATGACCTCTGGACGTGGACAGTTCTCAATGGAGTTCTCCCACTATGCGCCTTGCCCCAGCAATGTGGCAGAAGAGGTAATCAAGGAAGCTAAAGAGCGTCAGGCTGCACTGGCGTAGTAGGTGATGAGGAGCGATCGCCCCTCATCACGCTCTAAATATTCTTTGAGAAGTTTTATTCCGCACGACTTCTTAAAGAATATTTGAACAAGAACCAACTAAAATTGGGACGACTTCAAGGGAAGGGAAAAGGCAAGAAAGATGCCCTTTTCCTTTCCCTTTTGTTTAATTTGATAAGATGTTTGGTCACTCGTTGATTGCGCTCGATTGCTATGGAGTTAAATTCGCTGCTGCCGACAGAGGTCATTCTGAGCGATACCCGCTCTACTCTGGGGCATCTCTATCTAGACTGGAACCCTCAACCTGGTGCCTACCTGGAGGTGGAAGGGCAAACCTATCTGGTTTTAGAGCGCAAACACCGCTATTTGCTGAAATCGGGCCGCTATCGGCTGCACAAAATCACCCTCTGTGTTCAAAAGACACATTCGCCCGTCGAGAAAAGTCTAGTCGATGGCCACTGGGTGATCGGTGATCCAACCTGTACCTACAATGCGCGATCGGAACTGCTGCGCTGTGCAGTCAATCCGAGTGGTCCGTGCGATCGCTGTACTCACTATCAGCTCAGCGAATCGTAGCGCAGCAAGTTCTACCCTGTATGAATACAGCTATGGGATGAGCAAGCATAGGTGAATGGGAATGTCCCTTAATTCAATTGACGCGAACGAGACGAATCTCAGTCCGTTGGTTGCGTGCATCTGTTGGAGCAATACCAGATAGTGGTTGGCTAAACCCTTTGCCTTCTGCCACAATATTGTTCTGTACACCCCGATTCCGCAGATAATCGACCACCACCTGCGCCCGTTGCTGACTGAGGGTTTGGTTAAGGCTGGCGGCTCCTGTTTGAGAGGTGTGTCCAATCACCCGCACTGCCACCGTTTGGGTGTTAAACTCCTGAATTTCTTGCGCCAGTTGATTTAGGGTTTGCTGCCCTGTGGCGGTCAACTGAGCCGAGCCAACACCAAAGCCAACGTCCCCCTTAACTTCTAGATTGCCAATGTCGGGAGCAGCTTGAATCTGGCTGTTTTCTAGAGCAGTAGTCACCCCCACAGCGCTCTCTCGACCTGCCAGTCGCTCTGCTAGTTCTGGATTATCTGCCCGCACTAATTCAATCAAAGTTTGTGTATTGGTGGCTGCTCTAGTGATAAATTCTGAACTGAATAGGGCAGTGGAGTTTTGGGGCACTTGGTCCAACCGTCCCGCCAATGTCAGCACTGCGGCTGTAGAACCAATGCGACGCTCCAGGGTACCATCGTTGAACCAGGCTTGAGCCTCGGTGGCGGTGAAAAATTCAATGCCCTGAAGCACAGAAACCGCATCAGTAGACGATAACCCGCCATCTTCAGCAATTTGAGCTTGCAGTTGCGCTGAATCGCGCACATTTGCATCAATACGGCGATAGTATGCTTCCAGCAATTCTGAGAGCAGCCCCGGTTGAGATTGAATCAACCGATCTGACGCAACTAAAACATCGACGATCGCCCCTGGTGCATCTTGACTCGATAGAACAACGGTGTAGCCTTGCTGCCGTGCCTGGGTCACATAAGGCTCCCAAATCACAGCGATCGCCACATCCACATCAGATGAACCTGCTGGGGCTTGCATCAGTTCCCACGCTTCTGAGGCATCGGCAACGCGAATCACTTCAAAGTCCGACAGGTTAAACGCTTCAAACTTGGTATCCAGTACTAGCGACAAATATTCACTTGGGGTATCCCCTGCAAAGGCAATTCCCAAGCGTTTACCTTGCGATCGCGCTTGCTGCACGAGTTGGTTTAAATCTAGCAGTGACTTTAAGTTGGGGTATTGTTTCGTATTCAAGACAACTGCATCTGCGCCGACGGTGCGATCGATCAATCCTACGATTTGTCCCTGAGGCTGTTGCTGAAGAAATTGATCTAGGGTGGTCACGATTAGATCTGCCTCACCCTGATTTAACCGCTCAGCCCGTGCTGCCTGGTCAAATTCATCCTCATAATTCAGCGTTAAGCCGGTTTCTTTCAAGGCATCTTGAAAAGTGCTGTGACGAAAGGTGCTGTATCCGCTGAAGGTGTCCCCTAGAATAGTCAGTTGCGTTGAACCGCGGGTCGATTCCCAACGGCTATCACCCGCTGAATTGGACTGTCCTGCCGAACCGGGGATTAGTCCCGGTGAAAGCCTGTTTAGAAGACTGATGCCACCTACAATCAAACCAGTTGTAATCAAGAGGGTCAGAAGTAAAGCCGGATCAACTCGCTTGCTCATTAGCGTCAGCCAACAGTGTTGTAGATTGAAAAGTGTCTGGACTGAATTAAAGATGACCACTGTAAGCGAGAATAGCCAATGCTACTGCAAACGTGGCTCTTAATTAAGTATTTCTACAAGTTAAACGACTCAGTTTTCGATAGACTGACTTCATCGTTTCATCACAATTGAAACCTTCCGTTAGTGCGATCGCCAGTTTAGAGAATGCAGGGCTGAAAGCGATCGCCATCCTACAGCTTTGGAACAAAAAAGGGAGGTGGGCTTAGCCCACCTCCCTTTTTTGTTCTCTGGTTCTTAGGTAATTACCGTTGGCTTGTCCATTCCCGTGTGGGTGCGGATTTGGGCTAGTTCTTCGGCAATCGCAATCAATTCTGCCAGTGCATCTTGAGCATCCAGATCTTGCTTACCCGGATCAGGTTGGTAGCTTTCCAGGTAGACTCTTAGCGTTGCGCCTTGAGTACCCGTGCCGGAGAGTCGGAAGACGATCCGCGATCCGTCGGTGAAGCCGACTCGCAATCCCTGTTTTTGGCTTACACTGCCGTCTATGGGGTCGGTGTAGCTGAAGTCATCTGCATACTCAACGGTGTAAGCACCGAACTGCTTGCCTTTGAGTGTGGCGGTAGCAGTGCGGAGGTTGCCCATCAAGGTCGTGGCGCGATCGCTGTCTACTCCCTCATAGTCATGACGAGAATAGTAGTTGCGTCCGTAGGTGCGCCAGTGTTCTTGCACAATCTCTTCAACCGACTGCTGCCGAACTGCCAGGATATTCAGCCAAAACAGCACTGCCCAAAGTCCATCCTTTTCACGGACGTGGTTAGAGCCAGTGCCAAAGCTTTCCTCACCGCAGAGCGTCGCCTTACCTGCATCCAGCAAATTGCCAAAAAACTTCCAGCCCGTCGGCGTTTCATAGCAGTCGATGCCAAGCTGAGCCGCAACTCGGTCAGCAGCCTGACTGGTAGGCATGGAACGAGCTATGCCTGCTAAACCGCTGCTGTAGCCCGGAACCAGTTTTGCATTTGCTGCCAATACGGCAAGGCTGTCGCTGGGCGTGACGAAAAACTGACAACCTAAGATCATGTTGCGATCGCCATCTCCATCCGAAGCCGCGCCAAAGTCCGGTGCATCCTCACCAAACATGATGTCAACCAACTCGTGGGCATAAACCAGATTGGGGTCAGGATGTCCATTACCAAAGTCTTCTAGCGGTTTGCCGTTGATTACCGTTCCGGCGGGTGCCCCCAACCGCTGCTCCAAAATCGCGTGAGCATAAGGACCTGTAACAGCGTGCATTGAGTCTACACACAGGCGAAACTGCCCTGAAGCGAACAATTGACGAATGCGATCGAAGTCAAACAGCGACTCCATCAGTTCGGCGTAGTCAGATACTGAATCGATTACCTCGACCGTCATTTCTCCCAGTTGCGATATCCCAATTTGATCCAGGTCAACGTCAGGGGCTTCTAAGATTTTGTAGCCCTCGATTGTTTTGCTGCGCTCATAGATCGCTTCGGTGACTTTTTCAGGAGCTGGTCCACCGTTGCCAGTGTTGTATTTGATGCCAAAGTCGCCTTCTGGACCACCAGGGTTGTGGCTAGCCGAGAGAATAATTCCGCCAAAGGCTTTATTCTTACGAATCACACAGGAGGCGGCCGGAGTTGAAAGAATCCCGCCTTGCCCTACCAATACGCGCCCAAACCCATTCGCGGCTGCCATCTTCAAAATGATCTGAATTGACTGACGATTGTAATAACGACCGTCGCCCCCTAGAACTAGGGTTTGCCCCTGATAGCCTTCTAAACTGTCAAAAATTGACTGGACAAAATTTTCCAGGTAATGAAGCTGTTGAAAGACTGGAACGCGCTTGCGTAGCCCAGAGGTGCCGGGCTTTTGGTCGGTAAAAGGTTGGGTTGATACGGTGTGTATATTCATGAGTAAGCTAGTGCGGTCTTTTCCAATCGCGAGTCTTCAGTATCGTCTCCTAACGGCCGCCCCAATAGCTATCTCTAGCAGGAGATATAGCCGAAACTTACAGAGCTACACAGATCTTGGGGACGGAACCTCGTTAAACTTAACCCAAAACTAGCAGTTTTCCAGCTTTTCTCTATTTTTCAACCTACTCCTTTCCCACTAGAGGATTAGGGATGCATCCCTGATCCTCTAGAACCTGATCTTTAACCTAGATGATCTGAAATTCGTGAAGTGCAGGTAAAAAGTTGGCGTTTTCGTGATTAGAACGGCTCAGCTTAATCAAGGCAAAACGCTGTTCTGGGGAAAGGTTTGCCCATTGAGCAGGAGTAATGGTTACGCCAATTTCTGTGGCTTTGTCCTGAACGCTATCAGCTACAGTTTCAGCATTCCTCCAGGCAGGGTGGGGATCGATCGCCAATTCAGTCGCTCTTTCACCAGTTCTTTCGGAGATCAAGCGTTGCAGCAGTTGCTGATAAGCTCGCACTTCAGTCTCAGTTTCACAAGGCAAATCAACCAGGGTCTGTCGTTCTTCAGCTCTAAACCGATGCCACTGGGGAAGCTTTAACTTAATGCCACAGGTGTCGAGTTTAAGCCTGACCTGCATCGGAATGCAGCGCAGCGAATTCACAAAGTCTGCTTCAAATTGGAAAAAGCGCGTTTCCATTGTTCAATTCCCCTGCGTTTAAATCTGCCGAGACAACTGGGGAAAATTCAAGCCGATAGCGGTAGAGCGCAACGGGGATATCCCCAACCTTAAAATAGTCTGGGTCTTGAGGCGAAAGGTAGATAGCCGTCACCTGATCAGCAGAAATGGCGGGTTCTGTGTCATGGCGCTGATAAGCAGTGGTAGTCTCAACTACGTTGAAGTAAAGCTGGGGTGCTCCCCGAAACATCTGCTGAAAGATCTCTGTGGTGATGAACTGGTCGGGATCGGGATTTTCTGTAGCGCGTCCGGTAACGGTAGAAACCAGTTGGCGATCGCCCTGCAGCAAGGTAATTTGCCGATTAGGATTGTTCGGATCGACCCTGACGGAGAGAACGGTGCGATCGCCCAGATATGCCTCCGCTAGATTTTGTCCGTTGAACGCTCGATCTGCCACAAACTGCTTTTGTCCCCTTACCAGCTGTTTTAGCGAAGAAAAGATGCCATTCAGTCGAGGCTGCTGCTCCACAAATCGCACCCGAAAGGTAATGGGCTGGTTAAGATATTGCTCGTTGCTCTCAAATCCAGGCGTGGTAATTTCTGGCGCGAGCGGGGCTGTCATATCTAGCAGCGTCGTTGTCACCGTCCACTCACCTGCCAACCAATCTGGGTAAACCAGATCGCCCGTCGCAGCCTGCACCGACGGCTTAGTTTGCCAGTCTGGAAATTGGGCCAGGCGATCAGATAGTGTGCCAGCCAAAACAGAACCACTGCACAGTAGCCACAGCAGAAATAACCCGACAAACCAGACCACTCGCCACCGTACAGAAGCTTTTTTCATGGCTGTCTTCTCATGGCTGCTTTCTCATCATCACCGGGATGCTATAAGAATATTTTAAGTCTCGTACTGCTCGTAGGCTGCAACAATGCGCTGCACCAGAGGGTTGCGTACCACATCTGCTTTTGACAGTTGGCAGAAAGCAATGCCGTCAACATTCTGCAAAATCTTTTGGGCGATCGCCAGTCCAGACTGCTGATTGGTTGGCAGGTCAGTTTGCGTAACGTCGCCTGTCACGACCATGCGTGAGCGAAACCCTAAACGGGTCAACACCATCTTCATCTGGGCAGGCGTAGTGTTTTGCGCCTCATCCAGAATCACAAACGCATTATTTAGCGTTCGTCCGCGCATGTAAGCCAGAGGAGCGACCTCAATCACACCTCGCTCCATTAGATTAGGAATTTTTTCGGGATCAAGCATCTCATGCAGCGCATCGTAAAGCGGACGCAGGTAAGGATTCACCTTTTGCTGCAAATCTCCGGGCAAAAAGCCCAGTTTTTCTCCAGCTTCAACCGCAGGGCGAGTCAAAATCAGCCGCTCATATTCGTTCGATAGAAGTGCTTGAACTGCAATAATCGCAGCTAGAAAAGTTTTTCCCGTACCAGCGGGACCAATGCAAAAAGTCAGGTCGTGCTTACGAATTGCCTGAACATACTGCCGCTGCCGAAAGGTTTTTGCCCGAATTTCTTCGCCGCGTCGAGTGCGAGCCAGCACGTCGCGCTGAAGATCTTGTAGGTCTTCTTGCCGTTGAGTATCTAAAGCATGACGGGCGGTGAGAATGTCTACCCCAGTGATCGTTTTGCCGATGCTCCAATAGGGTTCAAGCGATCGCACTAACCGCTCACCCAACTCAACCTGAGTATCAGTGCCCGAAATCAGCAGCTCTTGACCTCTCAAAACAACCGTAGCCCCTGTTTGTCGGGCTAATTGCTTGAGATTCTCTTCGTGAGCCCCAGCCAAGGCGATCGCGCTTTCAGAGCTAGGCAGTTCAATAACAAGTGATTTTCCCATTCAAAATTGAGCGTTACGAACGGGGTCTGGGAGGGCGGCGAGGCTGAGATTTGGGCGGTGCCGGCTTGTCGTCTGTATCTCCTTCACGGCTATTAGAATGGCTACCGTAAATGTCTAGATGAGCCGAATAACCAACTGTCTGAGCTACCGCCTGTAAAACGGTTCGAATTGCCTGAATATTTCGTCCGCCTCGACCAAACACCCGCCCCTTATCTTCTCCCTCAAATGCCAGTCGAACTAGAACACGTCCTATGCGTCGAGAAACCTCACAATCTACACTGAGAGATTGAGGAGATTCCAGGAAAGGTTCCACTAAAAACTTAACTAGCCCAGCAAAATCAGGGCTAGCGGTTTTCTGAGCAGAGTTAGCAACGACTGGATCAGTCACAGGCTAATCAGGCTTTGACCTGTTCAAATACGTTTGCTTTTTCTAAAATACGGCGCACGGTCTCAGTCGGCTGCGCTCCTTCTTGCAGGCGCTTGACAATCGCTGGAACTTCCAGCCGAATCTCATCGGTTCTGGGGTTGTAAAACCCTAGTTCTTCCAGAGGGCGACCATCCCGACGGGTGCTGCTATGCATTGCTACAATCCGGTAGCTCACCTCGCGCTTTTTGCCGTACCGCTTCAATCGCAACTTGATCATGCCTGAAAATGTTACTCCAATTGCAAGTCTAATATCTTAACTGCTGCCAAATTCCCCGCAAGTGCAGGGCAACAGTCTACAATTCTAGCACTGTCACCTAGAATCATAACTGCCTACAAGCTTCCAAATCCCTTCTTCTTTTTCTCCTTCTTCTTTTTCTTGGGGGGTGCGCCGCCACCAGGATAGCCACGCCAGCCAGGCTTGGGTCCACCGCCACCCATTGCAGGTTCGCCAAACATGCCGCCCATTCCGGGCATTCCCATGCCAGGAAACTGTCCTCTACCCATTTGCTGCATCAGCGATCGCATCTTCTGGAAATCGCTCACCAGCTTACTCACATCATCTAGCCCATAGCCCGATCCTTTAGCAATGCGGCGGCGGCGGCTGGGAGAACTAGAGAGCAAATCTGGGTTGCGGCGTTCCTCCAGCGTCATGGAGTTGATCATCGCTTCTGCCCGTTTGAGCTGCACCTCGCCCTGCTCAAGCTGTTCGCTCGACAGCTTGCCCATACCGGGCAGCATCTTCATGATCCCGCCAAGGGAACCCATATTCTTCAGCAGGCGGGTCTGCTTTAAAAAGTCAGTGAAGTCAAACTTAGCCGAGAGGATTTTCTCCTGCATTTTCTCGGCTTCTACCAGGTCAACCTCTTCCTGCGCCTTTTCCACCAGCGTCAGGACATCGCCCATTCCCAAAATTCGGGAAGCCATGCGATCGGGGTAGAAAGGCTGTAGCGCTTCTACCTTTTCACCCACGCCGACAAACTTGATTGGCTGTCCTGAAATCTGTCTCACAGAGAGAGCTGCACCACCTCTGGTGTCACCATCCAGCTTCGTCAGAATTGCTCCAGTAATGCCAATCTGGTCGTGAAATGTGCGGGTCAGGTTAGCCGCTTCTTGACCCGTCATCGCATCTACTACCAGCAAAACCTCGTTAGGCTTCACGGTGTCTTTGATTTGGGCTAGCTCAGCCATCATCGACTGGTCAATCTGCAAGCGACCTGCCGTGTCAATGATCACGGTGTCAATGCCGTCTGCTTTAGCCTTCTCGACTCCCTGGCGGGCAATCTCAACCGGGTTGGCATCGCTGCCCAGTTCAAACACAGGCACATCGATTTGCTTGCCTAGCGTGATGAGCTGATCGATCGCAGCAGGGCGATATACGTCCGTTGCGACGAGCATTGTGCTGCGATTTTGTTTCCGCAGGTGCAATGCCAGCTTTGCCGACGCAGTGGTTTTACCCGTTCCCTGGAGACCCGCCATCAGCACAATCGTGGGTGCTGTATCTGCCTCAGCCAAGGGCACGTTGGTTTCGCCCATTAGCACCAGCAGTTCGTCGTAGACAATTTTGATGAACTGCTGGTCAGGGCGTACTCCCGCGACGACTTCTGCGCCCTGCGCCTTTTCTTGAACTTCAGCAATAAAATCTTTAATGACCTGAAGGTTGACGTCTGCCTCCAGTAAAGCCCGACGAACTTCCCGGAGCGCGTCTTGAATATTCGATTCAGAGATCTTGTCCTGTCCCCGGAGTTTTTTCCAGGCTACTTCCAAACGCTCGGAAAGGGCATCAAACATAATGGCTTCAATCTACTCAAACTCTTAACCTGATTACAACTTTATCGCAGCAGTTCCCATTATGGAATTTTGGATGGAACAGAGGGGACGGGGGTAGGAAATACCTCTTACCCCTACCTCCCTTGAGCCCCACCCTTGATTCTCATCCCTCATGCGCCCTCCTTTCCTTCTTTCAGCCGATTGAACTCGTCGTTTTGCCAATTAAGCTCAAACAGGGTTCTGAATTGAAAGCAATGGAAAGCATTGGTGTGAGTACTTATATTCTGGATTTATTGGTAATTGGTCTTTTGCTCTTAGCAGTGACTTTAGGGTCGGGCTGGATTTCCCGATTACCGCTTTCCTTTGCGTTAATTTATTTGGTTGTGGGGATCTTGCTGGGGCCCTATGGATTTAGCTTGATCGACTTGCGCCCAGAGGCAGAATTTTTAGAGCGGCTAGCAGAATTTGTAGTGATCGTTTCGCTGTTTAGCTGTGGGCTGAAGATGAATCGCCCGCTAAACGCGTTTTCCTGGAATTCTACAGTGCGGCTGATTGGGTTGCTGATGCCGCTATCAATTTTTGCGGTGGCAGCAATAGGGCACTGGCTACTGGGGCTGGGTTGGGGAGCAGCGGTGCTGATGGGTGCAATTTTGGCTCCGACCGATCCGGTATTAGCTTCGGAGGTGCAGCTTGCCCACACGGAAGATCAGGATGAACTCCGTTTTGGCTTGACTTCAGAAGGAGGATTAAATGATGCGCTGGCGTTTCCGTTTGTCTACTTTGGATTGCACTGGATTAAGGATGAAAATTTAGACAACTGGTTTAAGCAGTGGGTGGCGGTTGATTTGATTTGGGCGATCGCCGCTGGCATCATCATGGGCGTCATCGTCACCAAAGCAGTTGTGTGGCTAAGCAAACGGTCTCAGAAGCGAGGGGCGATCGATGAGTCAATGGAAGATTTTATTGCGCTTGGTACGATTCTGTTAACTTACTCGCTCACTGAAGTGGTTAACGGATATGGCTTTTTGGCGGTATTTGTAGCAGGGATAATGGTGCGACGAGACTACCCTGACAAAGAAAAAAAAGTCTCTCAATTAGAATTTACCGAGCGAGTCGAGAGACTGATGGAGATTGGCACAATTCTGCTGTTAGGAACGTTGATACGAGTTGAGCCAGTTCTCCGCTTTGCTGGTCCAGCACTGTTGGTTGCGGGGCTGCTAATTTTTGTGATTCGTCCTTTGGGAGCATGGGTGTGTACAGTAGGTAACCGCTTTCATCCCACAACCCGTTTACTCTTTGGTTGGTTTGGTATTCGAGGAGTCGGTTCGCTCTATTACCTCTCCTATGCTTACGGAGAAGGTTTGGAAAACCAAGCGGGTGAAATCATTGGCTGGATTACTTACATAACTATAATTATTTCTGTCGTGCTACATGGAGTTAGCGCCACCCCAATGATGAATTGGTATGAAAAAAATGTGGGTGAAAGCCGATTGAAGAAAGCCGATTGAAATAGGTTGACTGTCCTAGTTACCTGAAGCAAGCTGATAGCTTCACTAGCGCAACGATGAGCTTAAGAGCTAATAGATATGGTCCTGGTTGCAAAGACTGGGACCTTGTTTCTATGAGCATTAGTGGAGTTGAAAGATCCGCTTCTAAATTAACAGCTTCTACAGATTTCGTTGGGTTTTGGCTGAAGGATATGGGTGGTGGTACTTTCACCATTTGAGCTTCTGCATTTTAGGTTTTTATTTTATAAATGCCGTTAGTGTTATATGTTCCCTGGGAACAATAGTCGCGGTTACATGAAAGGCACATGAAGCTCTTAGTTTGCAAAACAAATTTGTGTCTAAAAGCCCTCAAAACATGTGTTTCTTAAGTGAATGCCCCTTTAATAGACCAGTCTGTATGTATCAATGTCCAAATATATTCAACGAGTGCCCGTAAGTATCACATTTTCCTTGACCTTGTCTCGAAGCTCTTGCTTATCAACGTCAGTTTAATCGCACTCAAATTTTCTACCCATAAGTAGCACTTCAACTG
Source organism: Leptolyngbya sp. FACHB-541 (assembly GCF_014695875.1). NCBI lineage: Bacteria > Bacillati > Cyanobacteriota > Cyanophyceae > Leptolyngbyales > Leptolyngbyaceae > Leptolyngbya > Leptolyngbya sp. FACHB-541. The sequence goes on from NZ_JACJPC010000059.1 coordinate 21,751, forward strand.
TTGGGCTACTCAATTAAGAAGCGATCGCCTTGATGCGGTGGTGTTCAAACAACATCCCGTTTAATCAGGCTACTTTTGCTTGCCTACAAAAGCCCCAATCGTCCAAATCAAAAATTTTAGTTCTTTGCCCCAAACCTTTTGATTTGACAACTCTCACCCAATCCTATTGTCCGACCATCTCTAAGGAAACAAATTTATGACAGTTTCAATCGATCTGAACGGAAATGCATCAGGTGTTAACGCTCAGGGCAGTGTTGCAATCGGGACTCCTGTTAACGTCTTTCCGCCTAACACTATTAACATCACCTCCACCAGCGACCGACTGAACAGAGTTACAGTCAATATTAATGGTCTACTGGGTTCTCTTCTATTTAGTGAAAACCTGAATGTTACGGCGGCTTCTGGAATTTCTGCTAGCTATAACTCGGTGTCAGGGACACTGACTCTAACTGCTACAGGACTCGCTGGGACTGCTTCTGTTAGTGCTTTTAAGCAAACTTTGGAGTCTTTACAGTACAACACTCAGCCTCTGGTTCCCTTTGTAACTCCTATTAATGCACGTAGCTTTACAGTTGCAGGCTATGAGACTGCTTTATCTGTTCTACCTGAAGCTACAGCATCAGTCACTCTTAATGTCACCAATAACCCTTCTCCTCTTCCTGTTAATACTCCTCCAGTTGCTGTTCCAGATGCCGCAACCACGACAGCAGGCAATGCGGTTACAACGGTTAATGTCTTAACCAATGATACAGACCTGAACGGAGATGCCCTAACTGTTTCGAGCTTTACTCAAGCTGCGAATGGTACTGTCGTCAACAACAACAACGGCACCTTCACCTACACCCCTGCTGCTGGCTTCTCAGGTGCAGACTCCTTCACCTACACAGCAAACGATGGGAAAGGCGGAACTTCTGTTGGAACTGTTGCTGTTACCGTGACTCCAGTTGTCACTCCTCCGGTTAATACTCCTCCAGTCGCTGTTCCTGATGCTGCAACGACAACTTCAGGCAATGCGGTTACAACGGTTAATGTCTTAACCAATGATACAGACCTGAACGGAGATACCCTGACTGTTTCGAGCTTTACTCAGGCAACAAACGGTACTGTTGTGAACAACAACAACGGCACCTTCACCTATACCCCTGCTGCTGGCTTCTCAGGTGCAGATTCTTTCACCTACACAGTAGACGATGGAAAAGGGGGAACTGCCGTTGGAACTGTTGCTGTTACCGTGACTCCAGTTGTCACTCCTCCAGTTAATACTCCTCCAGTCGCTGTTCCTGATGCTGCAACCACCACAGCAGGTAGTGCAGTTACAACGGTTAATGTCTTAACCAATGACACAGACCTGAACGGAGATGCTCTGACTGTTTCGAGCTTTACTCAAGCCGCGAACGGTACTGTTGTGAACAACAACAATGGCACCTTTACCTACACCCCTGCTGCTGGCTTCTCAGGTGCAGACTCCTTCACCTACACAGCAAACGATGGGAAAGGCGGAACTGCCATCGGTACCGTCGCTGTTACCGTGACTCCAGTTGTCACTCCTCCGGTTAATCTTCCTCCAGTTGCTGTTCCAGATGCTGCAACCACTACAGCAGGTAATGCAGTTACAACGGTCAATGTCTTAACTAATGATACAGACTTGAACGGAGATACTCTAACTGTTTCGAGCTTTACTCAAGCCGCGAATGGTACTGTTGTGAACAACAACAACGGCACCTTTACTTACACCCCTGCTGCTGGCTTCTCAGGTGCAGATTCTTTCACCTACACAGCAAATGATGGAAAAGGCGGAACTGCCATCGGTACCGTCGCTGTTACTGTAAGCCCGGTCAACAACAACACTAATGTCTTTACCGGAACTAATGGTAGTGACACTGCTACTGCAACACCTGTCAAGGATGAATTTGACATGGCTGGGGGAGACGATACTGTCCTTGCTGTATTTGATACCCTCAAACAACAGGACAGCATTGATGGTGGCTCTGGTTCTAACACTTTTGTGCTGACCGGCGGCACTGCAACCGACTCAATTACGCTCAGATCTGCAACTGCTAGTGATGTTAATAACCTAGTCATAGGAACAGGACTTGCAGGCACTGTAATCAAGAACTTCCAGAACTTTGCTCTCAGAGGGTTTGTGGGGCGTGTCACTCTAACGGGTAATGATCTGGCAAATACATTAATCGGTGGATCTGGCAATGACTCTATTACCGCTGGCGCGGGGAATGACATCTTGACTGGCAATGGTGGCAACGATGTGTTGGATGGCGGCACTGGCAATGATGTATTGAATGGTGGAGCTGGCAACGATCGCTATTTTGTGAATGGTGCAGGTGACAGAATTATTGATAGTGCTGGCATCGACACCGTTACTGCGTCCATCAACCGGATTTTGCAGTCAGGGTTAGAGAACCTCACACTAAGCGGAAGGGCAACGGCCGGAACCGGAAATAGCTTGAACAATGTTATTACTGGCAACAATGTCAGAAATACGTTGGTTGGCAACGGTGGTAACGATCGCCTGCTTGGCAACGGTGGTGACGATTTGCTGCGAGGTGGAGTTGGGAGAGATCGGCTCTCCGGTGGTGCTGGGAGAGATCGCCTCTTTGGAGACAATGGAAACGACATCCTATCCAGCGATGCGGGTAATGATATTCTGCTAGGTGAGGGTGGAAACGACACCCTAAATGGTGGACTTGGCAACGATCGACTTACCAGTGGAGCAGGTAAAGACAGGCTCATAGGTGGAGCAGGCAGAGACAGCTTTATCTTTGACAATGTTAGAACTGGCAGCATCGACGTGATTGCTGACTTCAGGAGTGTTGACGATACGATCCTGGTTTCCAGAAGGGGATTTAGCCAGAATCTCCAAGTCGGGAGTTTGTCTGCTTCTCAATTCGTTCTAGGCAGTAGCGCGCAGGATCAGGGCGATCGCTTCTTGTATGACCAGAGAACGGGTGGTCTCTTCTTCGATGTGGATGGTGTAGGTGGTGCAAGCCAAGTTCGGATTGCAACGCTATCCAATAAAACTGCCATTACTGCTGCTGACATCGCTATAGTTGCGTAGATTTCAATGCCTTTATAGTCACATTAGTTAGGAAAAAGAAGGGAGGCAGGGTTCAACCCTGCCTCCCTTCTTTTTCCTAATTTGTATGGCTACAGCTATGTTGACCTCGGGAACTGATAGTTCAAATCACAAAAAAGCGATCGCTTCTTTGGAGGCGATCGCCCACTCATTTCAACCTATATTCAACTTCTACTTTTCCTCTACCCAAGCTTCGAGCATACTCGCGGGAATCTGGATAAAAGGATGAGCGAAGACTGCCTTAAGTGCTTCACGTCCTCCCACATCCATTGCTTTTTGTAGTCGTCGTTTCAGCGTTGGATATTGTTGAATTGCTTGCTCTACCGATTGTTCGGCTTGTTGAGGAGTAGGGTTAGACTGCGCCAGTTTTTCGAGCAGTTTTTGGATATCACTACGCAGGGCAGTGAGTGAGGCATCTTCGGTGAGTGAATTGAGCGGTACGACCGCAGCCACTTTATCCGATGGAACGGTGACAGTGGGGGAGGAACTGATTGCAGCAGTGCTAGGAGAGACATCATTGGCAAAACGACGAGTCATGCCCGCTACATCAATGCCTGAGGACTGGCGCAGTTGTTCTAGAAATGAGGCGACCTGAGTAGCGGTGCCACCGTTTGTGGTGTCGATGACGCTGACATTTTGCACGTCTATATCAGGCACCGTAGAGGTGAGGGTTTTTAGCAATACTTCTAGTTTTTGGAACAGGAAGATTTCACGGGCATTGGGTCCAGCAGCTTTCCAGGATTCAGTCAGGCGCTTGGTGCCCAGTGCTTGAGCTTTACCATCTTCAATGATGCGAGAGGCGTTACCTTTTGCCTGGGCGATCGCCCGCTTACACTCTGCCTCAGCCGGAGCTACTACATCTGCTTGAAGCTGTTGCTCGACCTGCTTGATACGTTCCGTTTGCACGGCTACGTTTGCCTGGGTGCGGGCAACGATTGCAGCAATTTCACCTTCAGCCTCAGCGATAACGGCTGTACGTTTCGTGAGGGCATCCTGAATCCGCTGGTCGGCTTCTGCTTTGGCGATTTCAATCTTCGTTTCAATTTGCTTCAACGACGTAGTTTGCTGGTTTGCAGCCGTGCGAATGGCAGACTCAGCTTGTGCCTGAGCTTCGGCAATTCGGGCATCACGCAACAAGTCTGCTCGCTGTTTACGTCCAATTGAGTTGAGATATTGCACATCGTCGGAGATGTTTTGAATCTGGAGGTTATCTAACACCAGTCCTAGTTTCTCCAAATCATCTTCCGCCTCTTCGAGCAAACTTCTAGCAAAGGCAGACTTATCTTCATTAATCTGCTCTGGAGTAAGACTGGCTAGCACGCCACGCAGATTACCTTCCAGCGTTTCCTTTGCCATTTGCATAATCTCTTTTTGGCTCTTGCCCAAGAGACGCTCGATCGCATTGTGAATAGTGGGTTCTTCTCCGGCAATCTTGATGTTTGCTACGCCTTCTACTGTAAGGGGAATGCCACCTTTGGAGTAAGCACTGATCACCCGCAAGTCAATAATCAGGTTGGTTAAATCCATCCGAAAGGCGCGTTCTAGCAAGGGCACCCGGACGCTGCTGCCGCCTTTAACCAGACGATAGCCAACCTTACGCCCATTAGAAAGAGTGCGACGGCTTCCGGCAAAGATGAGGATTTCGCTAGGCTGACAGATGTAATAAAGGTTGCGGAGTACCAGCGTTCCGGCCCCGGTTCCAGCACCAAGGGCAATCAGTAGTGCAAGAATGGCTTCCATGATTAGTTTTCTCCCTCTAGCTGTACCTGTTTCTGACCGTTCTGACCATTCCGACCGTTTTGCGAATAGTGCCCGTTTTGCTGGCTAAGTGTGCCGACCACATCAATTCCCAGGGTTTGATCAACCCGATCGAGGAACTGACGCACGGTTTCGGGATAGGCGTTGACCAAGCTGGCGATCGCCTTGCCATCTCCGTTGTCAATCACATTCACATGTTTGAGATGAACCCGACCCGGAATCTTGGCTGCCTCTTGCAGTACCATCTCAATTTGCTGGGTTAAGAATACTTCTGATGCATTAGTTCCCGCTTCCTGCCAAACTTCGGCAAACAGGTCGTTCACTTGTGCCGCCGCCTGAGCGTTTTCAGAGAGAACAGAGGCTTCACCTCGGGCTTGCAGTTCCTTTGCTTGACGTTCGGCTTCGGCTGGCAAAACCTGATCGGCTTCCAGACGCAATCGTTCCAACTCAGCCCGAATCGTTTGAAGCTGCTGTTCAGCTCTGGCTCTGGCTTCCTGCGCTGCGGCAGTGGTACGTTCTTCCTCAGATTTTGCTTGTTGCTCTAGTTCTGCCTTGATTTTGCGCAACTCGTTTTCCTTTTGCTGAATGATCGAACGCGCCTGGGTTTTTGCCACCTCTGACTGACGCTTGCAGTCTGCCTCGATCTGCTCTGCTTCGGTTAAAGCATTGGATTCGGCAATTTCCGCATCACGCAACACAATAGCAATCTGGCTGCGACCAATCGAGTTGAGGTAATCAACATCATCGGCGACACTTTGAATTTTTAATGTGTCAATGTGTAAGCCCATCTTGGCTAAATCGCGGCTGACATCTTCAGTGATGCGCTCGGCAAACACCAGTCGATCTTCGTTCAATTCTTCTGGGGTGAGAGTGGCAACTACACCACGCAAATTCCCTTCTAACGTCTCTCTCGCCACACGGGAAATTTCGGAAGAGTCACGATCAAGGAAGCGTTCAATTGCGTTGCCGACGACAATTGGATCGCTGGAGATTTTGATAGTGGCGATCGCCTGAATCCGCAGAGGAATTCCCCCTTTGGAGTAAGCATTCTTCACCTCTACCGGAACAGGCATCGTGGTCAAATCCATCCGTTTGATAGTTTCCAGGATAGGAATACGAACGGTACGCCCGCCAAAAATTACTCGATAACCAACCGTTTCACCTTCTGTGGTACGCCGTTTCAAGCCTGATAGAATCAGGATCTCGTTAGGGTTACAGATACATAAAACGAGTTTGTAGATCCAGATAAAGATGGCGATCGCCACCAATACTGAAATTGCTAGCGGCAAGCTTCCTACGAGTTCATTTCTGATGCCATTATTTGAAGCATTCGTAGGAAAAACAGGATCAATTTGGGCTATTTGTGCCGTCGTGACGGGGGTAGACACTGACTGAAACTCAGCACGATTATTGCTCATGGGTTTAAATTCCTTGTAATGGGTATAGTGCAATCAGGTTGCAGCTTTAAAGGCTTTTTCGGAGACTACCCAAATTCGACTTCCTTCTACTCCCACAATCACCACCCGTTCACCTTTGGCAAAGGCAACCGCTTCTTGAGTCGAGGCTGTGAAGTCAATCATCATTCCTTTTGCATTAACCCGCACTTTCCCTCTACTAGAGGAATCAAAGGGAATTTCGACAATTCCTGAAAGCCCAGCCAAATCTCCGGACCTCACCAGGCTGTCGGCTTCTCGCTGGCGCAAGGAGTATAGCGCCCAAACAATCGCCGTACCGCAAATGATGCCGATGGCGATCGCCAAAGCCAACACCAGTAACTGCGGCAGGGCAGGCTGTATTCTCGACAACAACAGTCCGGTTAGTCCAAAAAAACAGCTTCCAAATGTCCAAAACCGTAGTTTGAAGATGGGTAAACCCATGCGTCTGTGACGAGGACTAATAAGGGTTTCTAGTTCACCTCGTTCCCGTTGCTGCGAAAGATTTCCGGCATGGGGATCAACCTCATACTCCCGATCGAGTTCCCAGTCTGAATCAATGTCTGCACCATCAAACCCCGCCAGTGCAGAAAGAAGTGTAAAGCTGCCACCAATCAAAAAGCAGAGTTGATACAGGGTTAACATAGGATGGTCTAAGGATAAGGTCTGAGAGAACCTACAGTTCACAGTACATTTATAGCCCTCTGACAAGCTTCACTTAGACGGGTAAGACAGAAAATTATTATTTAGGATTGTGAATTGGGATGGTGGAATGCAAAGGGAACAATGATGACAGTAGTGTCAGCAGTTCCATATTCAAGCGCTACCTAACGGCGAAGTTTATGCAACCGCTCCAGCCTGGAAGACTCGACCGATCACTTCCTCAACGGGAGGATCGGTAACGGTCAGGTCTACTACGTCTAACTCTGCGAGGATGCGGGCAACGGTTTGAGTCAGGTCTTCGCGGTGAATCAGGAAACGGACAATGCAGCCTTCGACTGCGCCAACTTCGCCATAGGTTTGTAGTTTGGTGAGTGAGTCTTCGGCACAGAGCGTGTGCGATCGCCCCCCTTCTCCCTTATCTGCTAATTTCTCTTTTAACTCCACCTTCACTTCACGGTAGGGAGCAAACCGCTCTAGCAGCCCTTCCAAACTACCGTCATAAATTAGTGTTCCGGCATAGATCAACAGTACCCGCTGACACAGCGCTGTGATATCTGCCATATAGTGACTAGTGAGTAAAACTGTTGCCTGATAGCGCTGGTTATATTCCCGCAAAAACTCACGTACTGCCACCTGAGCATTTACATCTAATCCTAAAGTGGGTTCGTCCAAAAACAACACTTTAGGGCGGTGCAGCAGAGCAGCCAACAGTTCTGCTTTCATCCGTTCGCCCAGTGAGAGCTTCCGGACAGGCTGAGTCAGCTTATCTTCAAGGGAAAGCATCTCAACCAATTCCCCTACTCGTCCGCGAAATTCCTTATCCGAAATGTCGTAAACCGCTGCATTGATTTTGAGTGAGTCCAATGCAGGTAAATCCCAGATAAGCTGCTGCTTTTGCCCCATCACCAGGGTGATTTTCTTTAAGAAGCTTTGTTCTCGCGTGAATGGAGTATGCCCTGCAACATTAATGCGACCACTAGAGGGATGAATCAAGCCAGTCAGCATCTTGAGTGTGGTCGTTTTGCCTGCACCATTGGGTCCCAGAAAACCCACGACTTCTCCAGGTTGAATGTGAAAAGAAACATCCTGCACCGCTTTCACATCACGATAGGTACGATGAAAAAAGTGAGTTAATGTTCCTCTTAAACCTGCTTCCTTGACGGCAACAGGATAGGTTTTGCTGAGATTTTCGACCGTGATGATAGACATGAAGGGAGGAAGAGAAATAAAGAATGAGGGATAAAGAGCTTAGTAATGTGGAGAGTATTTGTGAAATCCGTTTAATTTGAAGGTGATCAAGTTCAACAGTTATGTATTTTGTTGAGAAACGGCTAACCGCAGACCGAGAGCGATCAAAACGGCTCCTGTGATTCGCTCAGTCCAATGGGAGATTGCCAGAAATCGGTTTTTGATGGAGCGCTGGGAAATCACGATCGCAACTAGAGCAAACCAAATGAACTCTAGTGCCACCATCGTCAGTCCATAAATTGCTTGAGTGAACAATGGCGTTGTAGGTTGAATAATTTGGGTAAATAGGGCAAGAAAGAACAGAGTGACTTTAGGGTTAAGCAAGTTGGTGAGAAAACCAATCCGAATTGATGCAAATCGAGTGAGATCGTGAGTTTGTTGAGATGATGAATGTTGAGCGTTTTGAGTAGCAGAGCCTTTTGGGACGATTGGTTTGTGCCGCTGCGCTTGGAGTGACTTGATGCCAACGTAGATGAGGTAAGCTGCTCCTAACCATTTAATTGCACTAAACAACAGGATTGATTCTGAGATAATGACTCCGATTCCAACCAGGCAGTAGGTTACATGAACACAGTTGCCAGCAGCTAGACCCACGGCGGTGTAAATGCCTGACTGCCTCGAATAAGACAAACTGTTGCGTAAAGTCATGGCAAGGTTGGGTCCAGGAGCCATTACTGCTAGACACCCGATCGCCAAAACCGTCAGCCAATCTGCAAAAAATGACATTTTGTAGGCACCCCAAGTTCAATGGCAATATCGATTTACACTACACCGGTACTTCAGACTCTACACCCTTCTGTGAGGTGAGGTACTGATAAAGGGTGTCTCGCTGCTGTGCTGGGCGATTCAGAGAATGAATGGCTGCTTTGAGATCTGCTACTTCCATGCAGGTGCCACCTTGTGCGCCCGCCATTGTAGTGATGTGTTCTTCCATAAGCGTGCCGCCGATGTCGTTGCAGCCCCAGGTCAGGGCTTCGGTGGCTCCAGCTAGGCCCAACTTGACCCAGCTTGGCTGATGGTTGGCAATCCAGTTTCCTAAAAAAATTCGGGCAACGGCAGTGAGTAAAAGTGAGTCGGAAAGGACAGGCTGATCGCGTCCAACTCGTCGCCGCAGCGGTTTGGGTGCCTCTTGACCTACAAAGGGTAGCAGAATGAATTCACTGATGCCGCGATCGCCCCTTTCTACCGCTTTTTGCTGGAGCGATCGCAACAGTTCAAAATGCCGCATCTGTTGCTCTGGTGTTTCAATATGTCCCGAAAGCATCGTGCTAGTAGTAGGCATTCCCAAGCGATGGGCGGTTTCCACAATTTCTAACCAAACTGCCGTATTGATTTTCTCGGGACAGAGGACGCGCCGCACTTCATCATCCAATACTTCTGCCGCCGTTCCAGGCATGGAGCCGACGCCAGCATCCCGAAATGCGGCAATCACTTCGGCGTAGCTTAACTCATCTTCTCTCGCGATAAACTGCACTTCTTGTGGTGAAAAAGCATGGAGATGCAGATGAGGAAAGGCATCTTTAATCGTTCTCACTAACCGCACATAGTAATCCAGAGACGTTCCATTCAGCTTTGCCCCAGGATGCAGTCCGCCCTGCATACAAATTTCAGTTGCGCCTCGTTGGACGGCATCGGTGGTTTTTTCTAAAATTGTTGCTTCGGTTAACCAGTACGAACCTTCATCGCCCTCATCTCGACGAAAGGCACAGAAGCTACAGTGCTGTTCGCAAATGTTGGTGAAGTTGATGTTGCGGTTGATCACATAGGTAACAATGTCACCTGATTGTTTGTGGCGTAGGCGATCGCTCGTTTCTCGAATGGCGGCGATCGCTCCTGCATCGGTTTGTCTGAGCAACACCACACCCTCTGCCTCAGACAAATCTTTTCCTGCCAAAGCCCGATCGAGAATTTGATCAACCGTTTGCATCGCTAAAGCGTCCAGAAAAAAGAGCTACTTTACCAATTGTGACAGGTAATCATTCATCGAGTTTTGCAGACGCGATCGCAAATCCTGCGCCTCCTGATAGGCTACCGATCGGTTTTGCAGAGAATGCTCCCGTTGCCAGGGTTTCTCTAGCGGCTGAATGTAATATCTCAAATGAGTCTTCGCTGCCCAGACGCCCATCGATGGAAACAGCAAAAACGCAATCATCAGCGGCGATAGGGGAAACAGGGGTAGTCCTGTCCATTTCGTTAGCTTTCTTGAGTTAAAAGCCCAGGGGTGCAGGAATTCGTTGCCAATACAAAGAACAGGCAGGATAGGAATATGATGGCGATCGCTCAACTTGATGAAACTAGGGTCAAACGTCTCCAATTGATGCCGTTGCTGCCAACCTTTTGCCAGTCCACGCCAGCTTTCTGGGGCATATAGCAAAACAGTTTCGGCTTGTTCATCAGCCACCGCCGTCTCAAAACTGTCTCGATTAGCCCGAATGCCTCCCAAAATCTGTGACCAGCCTGCAGGCAACCACCACTTTAGCCAGGGATGATCAAAGAAAATTTCATGGGCAACTGGCTGCACAAACCAGCCTTTTGTTTGGCTTAATAGGGTTCCTAGTCCAACAAAATCCCACGGGAAAGCCATCCCCGCATGATTTAACACAACAATAAAGTGTCCTTGCTGAGGCAAATGCTCAGTGTTGTGCAACTCGGGTTGGAAGTGATGCTGCAAGATTGGAGCAAGAATTTCATCTCGAAATGCTTTCTGGTATCCAGGCTCAACTGAGGTATTTGTTTGACAAGGCGATCGCCCTCCCAGTCTTAACCAGCGCAACAGCAGCGCCAGATAAAACCCACCCGGAAGGAGAAATAAAATATATTCCAACCAATTCCAACCTTCTGGGTCAGCGTGATAGTGCTGCCAGTGGCGATTAAACAAGATTAGCCAACCTGGGGGATACCACAGACAAAACCAGTCAAACCAACCAAAGCGGTAAGAAGAGGGTGACGGCTTTTGGGCTTTCAAGGTTTTGACTTCAGATGTGACAGTTTTGGGAGCGCTCGCCTGTTTACCTCTCATCAAGAGCACAGAGAACACTTTGGAAATCTACCAACTTCGTGTGCACCGACGATAGCGTTGCGGCACTCCAACAAGCTTGCGTCAGTCCGGTTAGACAACTCTTTTAGGTCAATTTCTGGATACTCCGACTGGGGTGCTTGCAGGTAAAGCTCATACGCTACCTCCAGCACCTTTGTGTTGAGGAGCAAAGGTTTGACTGTAGTTTCAAGAAGACTAAACATGCTGCGGTCGGGGTTTAGGGTTGTTCAACCTTTATGCCAGATGTCACAGCGCTGTGCGTCTATCCTACAGAGGAATTTGTTGAATGTTCTACTCTTTTCATAACAAAAGGTTCAGCGAGGGTACATCGCTGAACCTTTTGTTACCTAATCTTCAACCGGAAGGGAGTAAGCCCGTGACGAGGATTGAACTCGTGACCTCACCCTTACCAAGGGTGTGCTCTACCACTGAGCCACACGGGCAAAAGTCAGTCTTGAGTGCTGAATTTTGAATGATGAGAGGCGTGACCTACTCACAACTCAAAATTCATAGCTCTCGACTTTCGTGGTGGGCCGGGCTGGATTTGAACCAGCGTAGGCGTAGCCAGCGGATTTACAGTCCGCCCCCATTAACCACTCGGGCACCGACCCGCCCAATCCACGATTACTGATAGTAGCACAGTGTTCTTGAAAACGCAGCCCCCCATCTAAAATTTCTTTCTACAACTCAAATCGAAACTGCCCAGGAGGAGAGCTTAACCTGTCTGTGGTAGGGCAAACAGCTTCTCAGTAACCTCTAGAAGTCGCTTTTTAAAGCGTGAGTGGTGGCGCAGCTTTGCCGCGCCGCCACTCACGCAAGAGGTTTAGGGATGGTCTAATAGGGGCGAACGGATGCTTGCTAGAAAAAAGCAGAACCGTTCTCCACAGTCTCTTAGACGTTAGATGTCAAAAGAGTCACCGTTAGCGAGGAAAATCACCTCATCGACGTTGTAGGTCGGTTCAGTCAACAGTGTTTCTCGAATTGCTTCAAACAAGGAGTATTGGTTGGCACTACTGAGACTTTGAAAAGCTTCTTCGCCACGGGGGGCATCTACCTCAAAGTTGATTTCAGCTTCCTGGCTGGACTGATCGACATTCACCTCATAGCCTGTGATGCCGACATCCTGCCCTTGATAAGCCTGCATGATTTGATCAACTGCACCCTCAACCGGCTCGTCAGCCCCTAATAGCACTGACTGTGGCACTAGCTCTTGAGTCTGTGGGTCTGGGATATAAACGACCGCAGGCTCATATTCCCTGGTAATAGAACTGTCTATGTCTGGTGTCCCAGACGGTGTTTCAGTTTCAGTCGCTTGTGCGATTTCAACCGGATTAGCGATCGCCGACAGCGGTAAATTTAGAGCAAGTGCGATCGCTACAAACAACGGTATTAAAATCTTGACCAAAAAACTCTGATTCGATTCAGCTTCCCGCTGCTCTTGGGGAATAGATACAGCAATTGCAATTGCAGATGGCTTTCTAAAATCTTGTTTCATATAACACCCTCCCGAATGCTTACTCGTTTTACAGCAGATAAGCAACTTTACTTAAGCGTTCTCAGACTTTAGCCAGAATGTAGACGCAACGTCATCTGAGCAGGGAGTGATACTTTGTTGTAAAACGAGACTTCTACTGTGCTGCTTTAGTTTCCTTTTGGCGAGGAAGTTGGCTCCGACCACACAATTCTTTAAGGGTGCTAACTGAATCTCAACCTTAAGGGACTTGCCGACCCCGATGAAGTTGACTAGCCTTATGAATGGACTACTTCTTAGGTAAGACTTTTGGAGCTGTAGCCGCATGACTCCCGTTCAAAGCGATGAGCCAATGAATCAGCCCGTTGACGAAAAGTTCTTGCCTCCTGTGTCTGTCATCATCCCCATTTACAATGGCGAAGCGGACTTGCCCGATTTGCTTAACTGTCTTTGGGCACAGACCTATCCAGCCAGTCAAGTCGAATATTTGCTCGTTGATAATGGAAGTGGCGATCGCACCCCTGATTTGCTAAAAACCGCCGTGCAGACCAGTAGTGACCGTGGCATCACCCTGCGCTATTTAAGTGAAACTCAAATCCAGAGCTCTTACGCCGCTCGCAACACTGGTGTTAGAGCAGCCAAAAGCAAAATTCTGGCGTTTACCGACGCAGATTGTCGTCCTCAGCCCGATTGGCTAATTAACCTGATGCAGCCCTTTACTGACCCTGCGGTGGGTCTGGTTGCAGGAGAAGTTGTTGCGCTTCCCGGTACAACCCTCCTGGAGGAGTTTGCTGATCGCCAAGATACGCTCTCTCAAAAACACACCCTTGCCCATCCCTTCTTGCCCTACGGACAGACGGCTAATTTAGCGATTCGGCAGCAAGCTTTAGAAAAAGCAGGGCTATTTCGTCCCTACTTAACGACGGGCGGTGATGCCGATATGTGCTGGCGCATTCAGCAGCAGGGCAACTGGAAATTGGCTTTTGCAGAATCGGCAGTCGTACAGCATCGCCACCGCGCTACCCTATCAGAGTTACGCCGTCAATGGCATCGCTACGGACGCTCAAACCGCTATTTGCATGAGCTACACGGGGTTAGTTTAATGCGAGAGCCAACTTCACGCGACTACTTCTACCGTTGGAGTCGCTGGTTCCTCAAAGAAATGCCTATCGCTGCTGTAAAAATTGCTAACCGAAAAGCTAACTTTGTGGACTTGATCAACACTCCTGTGGGCTTGATGTGCTGGCAGGCGCGATCGCAAGGTCAGCGAGAAGCAAAACTATCAGATGCAGCACGTCAGATTGAGTGGCTGCACCAAAATCAGTTTGAGCCACCTATCGAAGCCCCCGACTGAACCTATCGCTCTATAAACGCTGCTTTATGGGCAAAAGGTTACAGGAACAAGTAATACCAGATCACTTCTTAGATCAGGTCGGTTTATAAATCAGGACATTCTTAGTCCAGGTCAAAATTGCTTCGCTGCACTGTCCCGCTTTTGAGTAAAGTTCCGTGAATTCACTCCAGCATCAGTCTACTTCTCTCTTAGTGAAATTCAGACGCAGCCGTCTGGTTACTCTGCTCAGAACCTTACCCCAAAAGTCGCCTTCGCCCGCTCAACGGATGCAGCATATCAAAAGACTGGGATATGGCTTAGCGCTGATGCTGGGGTGTGGCGTAGCGTCTCCGGGTTTGTCCGCTGAACGGTTAACGGTACGTCTGGGACCGATTGAACAATCAGTGACAATTAGCGACCTAGAAGAATTTGCCGCTACTGGAGAAATTCCGCCCAGTCTAAGCCTCTATACACCGCTGTTGACTGAAGATGTGCGGCAGGCTCTCAACAGCCGAATTCAGCTAGATCCAGATGTAGGCGATCGCCTGGTTGATGATTTGTTGGATTCTTCTGCCGGACAGCGGCTTTTAAGCACGCTGGAGGTGGCAATTCCTAACAGCACAGTAGAAGACCTTGAGGCAGCGCTCGTTGTGGCAGCACAGCAGGTGGATGGGCTGAGCTTGTTGGGCTTTTTGCGGGCCTACCCAGCGGAAACGGTAGTGGTTGATGGTAGTTCGGCGATCGCCCTGGCTTCTCAGATGAACCTTCCCTACTGGCAAAGCCAGGCCCTCAGCACCATCCTGGAGCGGGAACTCACCGTTGAAACGGAGCCATTTCAGCCGCCCTTTGACCCCACTGTTGGCGGAGACTATTGGGTGCGGCAGCAGACTCTAACATTTCACGATTATGAGCGATCGCGCACGATTCCAGTAGACCTCTACTGGAATCGTGATGTGATAGGACCGCTGGTGATCATGTCTCATGGCTTTGGTGCCGATCGCCGCTTCATGGGGTATCTGGCTCGGCATCTAGCCTCTCACGGCATTGTTGTTGCTGCCTTAGAGCATCCGGGCAGCAACGTCGCCTGGTTGACCGGGCTGACGATGGGTGAAATGGGCAGTGGCAACCTGGCTGACATTTTGCCTCCAAGTGAATTTGTCGATCGCCCCCTGGACGTTAGCTTCCTGCTCGACGAACTGGAGCGGTTGAATCGTTATTCGCCTCTGCTCCGTGGACGGCTCAACACCGAACGAGCCACGATCATTGGTCATTCGCTGGGTGGCTACACGGCGCTGGCGCTGGCGGGGGCAGAATTAGACCTGGAGCATTTGCAGCAGTTTTGTGATGGGCGCAGTCCGGTTGGGCTATCTCCAGCAGATTGGCTGCAATGTACAGCGGCAGATTTAGACCCCAACAGCCAAACTGATTTTGAAGACCCACGCATTGCTCAAATCATTGCCCTCAATCCGGTAATGGGGCGCATGTTTGCGGAGGCTAGCCTGGGTGAGATCACCGTTCCTACCCTAATTTTGACGGGAACTGACGATTCGATTACGCCTGCAGTCAGCCAACAAATCTTGCCCTTTGCTCAGATTCAGTCACCCAAGTACCTGTTGACGGCGATCGGCGGTACTCATCTGAGCATTGGCGACCCCGACAACCTCAACCATGACTTAACCGAAAGTCTATTTGTCCGAGAGCGGCGGGGCGAAGAAACGGAGCCGCTGCGTCAACTTTTGCGAGGCGTTAGTCTGTCATTTGTGAAACAGATGACTCCTGAAGCGGACCGCTACAGACCCTTTTTGTCGCCTGCCTATGTGCAGTCTTTTTCGACCCCGGATCTGCGACTGCGGTTCAACACGCAGCTTCCCGAAAACCTATCGAACTGGCTGAAGATGGCAGCACTGCCCCTGGAACAACTGGTTGCAGCAACTCTGCCTAAGCAGCAAGAAAATGTCTATATTGAAACGGGCTGTCGCAGCAGTGTCGGCTGTTTGTTTATTCGGTTGCCGCTGGTTATGTTTATCTTGCCCAGAGATTTGCCGCTGGCGGGCAGTCAGCTATTTCGGCTAAATCGCCATAATCTTGCCCGAAAAACCCGAAAAACGGATAAACGATAGTTTGATGTGCTGATCACTACAGACTTACGTTGAAAACCTTTAATAGGTTTTACTTAAACGCATTGGACAGGAGTGGCAGTTGTAGCCAATGACCAGTGGCACACAGCTAAAACGAATGACCAAAATCGTGATGAGATTGGCGATCGCCAATCTATAATTAAAGTTCCTTTTGTCGTCACTGGCTGCATCTAAAACTTCTAGGGGTGCTGATCTTACAAGCATTTGCTGTTCCCGCTTGAATCGAGAGTGGGCGAGACAAGTTGTGTGAACCTCCTGAATTTGGCTTTTTCCTGCGCGTAACATCATGACTTTCAATCTGCCGGGTGGAGAGCTAGTCAGACCAGTTGATTATCTGCAAGCATTTCTAGAACAATCCACAGACGCATTTATAGAGTATGACTCGGAGACTCGCTGTGTCGCCGTAAACCCTGCTGGCGCTGCTTTGTTGGGTTTACAGCCTGCTGCCCTGATGGGTAGGACAGTTCTGCAATGGTTGAACTGGGTCAATCGAGAGCAGTCAAACTCATTGCTCGACCCACATTGTCTACGCCTGGTCATTTCACAGGTGGCGATCGCCCTCCAGCAAGTTTTTAGCCAAAATAAACCGCTGCAATTTACCCACGAGGTGCCGTTAGCAGAAGGGACTCGGTTCTACGAAACGGTCTACACACCTGTTTTAGATGCGGCTGGGGCAGTTGTGCGCGTATTTAGTGTAGGGCGGGCGATCGCCAACCCACGCTCCTGTGCTAATTCTCGTGAGTCAGGGTCTCCGTCTAATCAATACGCGAATGGCGCCTTAGTTGAAAAGTCTGCCGACCAGCAGCTCGTAGAGATGAGCAAAAGCACGGCTCTGCTGCAACTCGTGTTAGACAACATTCCTCAGTGCATTTTTTGGAAAGATAGAAATCTGGTTTACCTCGGCTGCAATCGCAAGTGGGCTGAACTAGTGGGTGTGGGCGAACCCGAAAACGTACTAGGGCTGACTGACTTCGATTTACCCTGGACGGAGTCCGAAGCAAAGTTTTACCGGGAGTGCGATCGCCGAATTATGGAAACAGGCATTCCCCAGGTGCGGCTGTTGGAGTCACGACGGCAGGCAAATGGGGAAAATATCTGGCGCGAGACGAGCAAAATTCCCATTCGTGATGCAAGGGGCAATGTTATCGGCATCTTGGGCACGATGGAAGATGTCACCGACCGCAAAGGGGCAGAAAAAATGCTCCAGCAAAGCGAATCCCGCTTTCGAGAATTGGCACAGCGAGAAGCGTTATTCAACCATCTGGCAAACCAAATCCGCAACTCGCTTGACCTGGACACGATTCTAGAAACGACAGTACACGAGATTCGCAATCTGCTAGCGAGCGATCGCTGCAACTTTGTCTGGTACTGCCCGGACCCCCAAAATCCTCACTTTGACTTGACCTATGAGGCGCGTGACTCAAGGTTGCCTAGCGTCATCGGTCGATATCCGATTGAAGATACGGATACGCCTTATCTGTGGGCGTTGAGTCGATTTGAAACGGTGCGAGTCGATGATGTCAGGACTGATACTCTGCTTGATCCAACCATGCAAGATCGGTTTATTCGGCAGGGCTATTTCTCTCATCTCACCTGTCCAGTGCAGACTCGTTCTGGCAAGTTAGGGATTTTGACTTGCGTTCACTGTGGCTATTCGCGTCCCTGGAGCGACGATGAAGTGGAACTGTTGCAGTCGGTCGCCACGCAGTTGGCGATCGCCCTCGACCAGGCAGAACTATACGAGCGCAGCCAATCCGCCGCTGCTCAGGCTCAAGCCAAAGCAAAGGAGCTAAAGCAGACTCTGCGCGAACTTCAGCAAACGCAGACACAATTGATTCAAACTGAAAAAATGTCGAGTTTGGGGCAGCTTGTTGCAGGTGTCGCCCATGAAATCAACAATCCCGTCAATTTCATCTACGGCAACATTGCCCACACCAGCGACTATACGCAAACTTTGCTGAACGTGCTGCGGCTCTATCAACAGCACTACCCCGACCCGATTCCAGCAATTCAGGCGGAGATCAGCCGGGTCGATCTAGATTTTATCGTCAGCGACTTGCCCCGGATGATTGCCTCGATGAAGCTAGGAGCCGATCGCATCTGTCAAATCATCCTCTCGCTGCGAAACTTTTCTCGTCTGGATGAGGCTGAAAAGAAACCTGTCGATATTCACGAAGGCATTGACAGTACGCTGCTGATCTTGCAACATCGGCTCAAAGCTAATGCTGGCTATCCAGGCATTCAGGTGATAAAGCGTTACGGCAATTTGCCCCTGGTGGAGTGCTATGCAGGGCAACTTAATCAGGTGTTTATGAACATCATTAGCAACGCTATTGATGCGCTAGACATAGAAATTAAGGGAATCAAAAAGCGTTCTGTGCCTAATATCCCTCCTGTGATTCAGATTCAAACGGATGTTGTGTGTGGCGATCGCATCGCCATTCGCATCTCAGACAACGGCCCAGGAATTGCTTTAAAGCACCGAAAGCAGTTGTTTGATCCCTTTTTTACTACCAAGCCTGTGGGTGCTGGAACAGGACTGGGTCTATCGATTAGCTATCAAATTGTGGTGGAGAGGCACGGTGGCTGTCTGACCTGCAATTCAGCTCCAGGGCAGGGAGCCGAATTCTTGATCGAAATTCCAACCCGTCAAAAATAAGACCGCGCAAGCAATTTTGAATCTGTCACGTCCTCTCGAAAACCGTAATTCTAGCTAGGTACACTGTATTTACATACAGTTAAAAAAAATTAATTGTAAGGGTGTGTGTCTAACCAATTTGAAGCAGTTGCTCTGCTAGGTTTCCGGCATGAATTGATTTGCGTAACTTAAGTCAAGTTATTACTTCATGTAAGGAATCTAGTGGGTTTGCTTTCTGGCAGACATCCTTCAGACTCGCTAAAAGGGAATGGGGGCTGCGGTGGATATTATTGATTTGATATCGGCTTTAGAAACTCACACCTTATGGTTGTTGAGCGGTTTAGTTTTCCTTGGGTTAGGAATGTTGGTTGGAGAACCTAGCCTCGCGGGGTTAGGAATTGCTGCCATTATTACGGCGATCGCCGCCTTGACTATTACCTCTTTCACCGTACAGCTACTGCTGTGGGGAGTGCTCGCAGTTGCGCTAGCCGTAGTGATGCAGGGCATGGTGCCGCGAGAAGCGAAAGACCTTACGCCCACCACCGAAGCTGAAGTTTCAGCACCAATTCCTAGTGGTGGAGTTGGCACGGTTGCCTATCAAGGATCTCTGTGGAATGCTCGCTGTCAGATCTCGGACATGACAATCGCTGTTGGAGAAACCGTAAATGTCGTGGGTCGTCATGGCAATACGTTAATTGTTCTACCTGCAACCTTTCCTGATAGCCATATTTACGATCAAACAGTATAAATTAACAGTATGGGCTAGACACGATGGGCTAATTGTGTGTAACTCAGCGCTTGTTCATTTTGGCAGGCGATACCCCTCAGGAGATGATCCCTATGCAGTCAATTCTTGCTGCACTTGCTCTGCTCATTATTGGCTATACGGTCGGCTCTGTAAAAATCATCAACCAGGGAAATGAAGCGCTGGTCGAGCGGTTGGGGCGCTATCACCGCAAACTCATGCCGGGGTTAAACTTCATTGTTCCTCTGCTAGATACGATCGTTTGGGAAGATACAACCCGTGAGCAAGTTCTCGACATTGACCCGCAGGAGGCCATCACTAAAGACAACATTACGCTGCTGGTGGATGCGGTGATGTACTGGCGTATCCTGGAGCTACAGCAGACTTACTACGCAGTTGAAGACATCAGCAAAGCATTGATGAACCTGGTTATTACCAGTCTGCGTTCTGAGATTGGACGGATGGAGCTAGAGCAAACCTACGCTTCTAGAAGTCAAATCAACCAGATTTTGCTGCAACAGTTAGATGAAGCAACTGCAACTTGGGGCGTGAAAGTTACCCGCATTGAAGTTCAAAATATTACCCTACCCGAAACGGTACGTGAATCGCTGGAGCTAGAGCGAGCAGCCGAAAGTAAGAAGCGGGCAGCAATCCTTGAAGCAGAAGGTGAAAAGCAGGCAGCAATTTCCGAAGCAGAAGGAACGGTGCAATCGATTGAGCTAATTTCTAATGCCCTCAAGTCTCAGAACAACACTCATGCTGTGTTGCAGTATCTCGTGGCGCAAAAATATGTAGATGCTAACTATAGGCTCGGACAGAGCAACAACTCTAAGATCATTTTCATGGACCCGAAAGCCCTAACTGAGGCAATGTCTGAGTTGATTGTGCCTGAACCTATCATTGAGCCTGATACCAATGGTTCAAATGGCAATGGTGGTAGTGGCAACGGATCCAGCCCTTCCTAAAGGTTCTACCGTATAGAAACTTAGGATCGCCAAATTGCATCCGCGACTTGGCAAACCTCATGCATCTCCTTCACATCGTGAACTCGGAGAATATCAGCAGCGCCAGCGATCGCCGCACAGCAGGTGGCTGCCGTTCCCCAAACCCGTTGTTGTGGATCGGGTTGATTCAGAATGTGACCAATAAAGCTTTTGCGGGAGGTTCCTACCAGCAGCGGGTAGCCCAGCGATCGCACTTCTGGCAGTCGTCTCAAAATCTCCAGATTTTGAGCGCCTGTTTTGGCAAAGCCGATGCCTGGATCAAGAGCAATGTTGCTAGGGGAAATGCCCTGGGCGATCGCTAGATCCGCTTGCTTCTGTAAAAACTGGCAAATCTCGCCGATTAAATCCCGGTAGTCTATCATCTGCTGCATTGTCTTGGAGTTGCCGCGAATATGCATCAGAATCGCGGGAACACCCAGTTCTGCAACGGTGGGCAGCATTTCAGCATCATAGGTGCCGCCAGAAATATCGTTCACCACGTCAGCTCCCGCCCGAACCGCAGCACGAGCAACTGCGGCACGGGTAGTATCAATTGAAATCGGCGCTGACCGAACAGCATCCCCCGCTGCACCAGAACGCAACGCCTGAATTACAGGTATGACCCGGTTAAGTTCTTCCTCCAGGGAAATTTGGTCAGCTTGAGGACGAGTAGACTGTCCGCCAATATCTAAAATGTCGGCTCCAGATTCAAGCAAAAGAGTGGCTTGGGCGATCGCCGTCTCTAGCGTATTAAACTGTCCCCCATCGCTAAAGCTGTCGGGCGTGACGTTTAGCACTGCCATCAGATAAGTGCGTATCCCCCATTCAAAAGACTTGCCTCTAATTGCCCAATTTTGCATCTCAATTATTCCGGTAAGCGCCAAACAGAAATGACGGGGCGATCGCTTCCGCTGGCCATTTCACTCCAGTCTGGGCTAATTACAAAATAATTGATGTGAGTGCCATAGCCCGTCAACGTGCGAATTTCTTCACCCGTGTTGAAATCCCACAGCTTGATCGTTTGGTCAGCACTGCCGCTAGCCAGCGTTTGCCCATCTGGACTAATTGCCAGAGCATTCACATAACCTGAATGTCCTGTCAGCGTGCGAACTGCTTCACCTGTTTCCACGTTCCAAATTTTAATGGTCTTATCAGCGCTGCCGCTAGCGACTAACTGCCCATCTGGGCTGATTGCCAGCGCATTGATAAAGCTGTCATGTCCTGTCAACGTGCTGATTTCTTCACCTGTATTGATGTCCCAGATTTTGATCAGTTTGTCGGCACCCCCGCTAATTAACCGTTGCCCATCTGGAGTAACGACCAGCGCATTAATCGAGCTAGCATGTCCGGTGAGGGTGCGAAGTTCTTGACCCGTCGCAATCTCCCAGATTTTGATCGTTTGGTCAACACTGCCACTGATTAAATGGTGTCCATCTGGTGTAATCACCAGTGCATCGATGGGGCTAGTGTGTCCGGCGAGGGTGCGAAGTTCCTGACCCGTCGCAATCTCCCAGATTTTAATCATCTGGTCGGCACTGGTGCTGACGAGAAGGCGTCCGTCCGGTGTTACCGCTAATCGATTTACAAAGCTGGAATGTCCAGTCAGCGTGCGGATTTCCTCGCCCGTGTTAAAGTTCCAAATTTTAATCGCTTTGTCAGCACTGCCGCTAATTAGGGTTTGCCCATTGGAACTGAGAACCAGGCTGTTGACAAAGCTGGAGTGCCCTGTGAAAGTGCGGGTAATGGCGATCGCCTGATTTTCCACTCTCTGGCTATTGGCAATTAAAGGAAAAGATTGACGAGACTGCCAGAGCCAATATCCACCTCCTCCCAACAGCAAAATTAGTAGCCCGCCGCTCAACCATTGCCAAGTTCTCGACTTGGGTGGCGACTGATACACCGTTGGAATACTCAGAGGCGACAGGGCTGCTCCTCCCATTGAAGCGTGAGAAGGGTGAGATGCGCCGCCAGCAACTTCCTGAGAAATTTGTGACAGTCGAGCCAAAATTTCTTGCGTGTCTTTGGGGCGATCGGCGGCTCTAGGAGCAATGAGTTGATCAATCAGTCCGGCTAGCTGTGGCGAAATGTGGGGAGCATGATTACGCCAGTGAAATTCATTCTGGAGCGAATCATAAATGCCAGTGTCAGTTGGCTGCTTGCCTGTTAGCAGATAAATAAAGGTGCGCCCCAACGCGTAGAAATCCGACTGAGGAACTGCTTGCCCCTGCTCTTGCTCAGGTGGTGTGTAGCCAGCAGAGCTGATGCGGGTCACACCACTGGTGCCACCAAGCTGAGCCAGATAGGTATAGGTCATCTCTCTGGCTGCACCAAAATCAACCAGCACAAGCTGACCGCTAGAGCGCAGCATGATGTTTTCGGGCTTGATGTCGCGATGAAAATAATTTTTGCTGTGAACCAGGTGCAAAATTCCTACTATCTGCTGAAGCCAGTTAACAGCCTGCTTTTCACCAATGGGATTATTGCCCTGTTGCCGCATCCACTGGGTTAAATTTGGCCCATCAATTTTTTCCATGATGATGCAGTGCAGCGGCTCTACAGCGTTTCTTGGAAAAAACTGAAAGTATCCATCTGGCTCGATTTGCGGAATGCTGGGATGCTGAAGTTGGCTCAAGACGACGGCTTCTTGCTGAAACAGCGTTACCGCTTTGGGATTGGTGCTGTGACTTTCTTTAAGGACTTTGAGGATTTTGGGTGTACTACGCTCAAAGGCTTCATAAACTTTGCCAAATCCGCTCTTGTCGCTCAGCAGTCGCATGACCCGATAGCGTCCCTGCAAAATCAGATCAGAGCCGCAGCTTTGGCAAAATTGATTGCCGTCATTGCCAGGGTGGTCGGGCTGAAGACAGCGGGGGTTGATGCACAAACTCATAGCGGGCGGCGAAGTAGATTCCCTTCTCTAATACCCAATGTCTCACAAGCAACTGAGGATGGGACAAGAAAGGTAACAAAGCAATAAATTTAGCTTGTCAGGAGAAAATATTCTAGTCGAGGGGCGATCGCCCCTTCTAGAAGCAAATAGGGTGAGCATTGCCCACCCTACTGTTCATGCTAATTTAATGCCTGGACTTACGCACTAATAGTAGGTTTGTACAGTACTTCTCGCGTTGCTACCATGCTGGTAACCAGACGATCCATTTCTTCGCGGGTATGCAGCGAGTTAACGGTAATCCGAACTCGAGGCTTGGCGATAAACCAGATGGGTGACACCCACACCCCGTGATCGTTCATCAGCTTTCTGGCAAAGATTTTAGGATTAAGCTCGGGTGGCAGCAGTACTGGAAGCACGTTAGTTTCACCGATCGCCATAAAGTCATTTTCCTCCAGGCGCGATCGCAGATACTGAGTATTTTCCTGCAACCGCTCTACTAGTTCTGGAGTCTTCACCACTTGACGGATGCTCTCCAACGCAGCAGCAGTCGTTGGAGGGGGCAGCGAAATAGTGCCAATTGAGGTGGGTGAAACGTTGAGCAACGGCTTTAGCTCGGCAACATGGCTGCTAATCGCGGCTCCGGCAGAAGCCGCAAACTTAGAGAAAGTTGTCATGATCAGCGGCACAACGCCCCGCTCGATCGCCTGTTGTGGCAATAACCCAAAATGCTCATAGATGCCTCGACCTGTCGCGCCAAGTGCGCCGCTAGCATGGGCTTCATCCATCAGCAAAACGCTACCTTCGTAGTTTTGCATAATGCTGAGCATGTCGGGCAACGGGGCGATGTCGCCATCCATTGAAAAGACTGCGTCAGACACCACCAATATCCGGTCATCTGGACGGGCATATCGCTGGAGCTTGCGGCTGAGGTCTTCCATATCACAGTGGCGGTAAGCCCGTACCCGAACGCGGGGGCTATGCCCAAACAGCTTACCGGAGCGGGTGCCAGCATTGGCGATCGCTGACACAATGCAACCATGGTTTAACACATCAGTTAGAATCAGCGTTTCGCGTGTATGCTGAAAGCCAGGCACCGGAATTGCCAGGTGGCAGAAGGCATCCATTAATGCCTGCATCGCCATCCAAGCATTGAGAAATAGCTGCGTATAGGGTAAATGTTTAAATGCTGAAATTTCATCTTCGAGCTGGCGGTGCAGGTCAATCCGACCGCTCAACACCGAAGTCGAACTATTAGAAGTGCCATACTTCAAAATTGCATCAATAGCAGCTTTTTGAACGGCTTCATTTTGAACTAGTCCCAACACGTCGTTGGTGCAGAAAGTGAGAACAGTGCGGCGTTTGCCCGTGTCAGCCTCCTCAATTTCAACTAAGTTGCCCTGCTTGCCGTGACAAATATATTCATCAGGGTCAAGCCCACTTTCGTACCAACGCTGAACGTATTCCTTAATAACTTGCACAGTAAACTCCCCTCACCTTAGTTTCTTTAGGTAGCTTTTTGCCTCTGGCTTAACAGCAGATCGGTCAGGTAGGGTGCGCTACCCCGATCTGAAGTCAACGCGAGATGACAAGAGACATTCACAACCGTGATTGTGACATTGAACCCAATTGCTTGGCGACCTTCGGTATAAATTGAAGAGCCACCTATGACTCTGCCAGAAGTTGGCAAGCATGGCTGATAGCGTTAGTACAGTTATCTTCATCCAAGCTCAATTTTCCGAGGTTTGTTCGGCCTGACCTGAAATCGCCGCTTTGGACAAAGAGATAGACTTGTGGGAATCACCGTTTCGACCACTTTGTAATTGACTGGATGATTGACTTGATTGTTGCATAAATTGCTCATACTGCCGGATGATTAATCGCTGAAGAGCGATGATTGCCGGATTGATCTCGACGTAGCGGCGGTTAGGGTTTTCCAGGTAAATCCGCTGTTCGCTTTCCATCATTTCAATGTCCTGGTCGAGGAAGCGTTGCAGCATAAAGTTTTGAATCACCCAACTGAGCAACGATTTGACCGGGCGGGGCAACCACTGAGGCACCTTGACTTTAAAGAAAAATAGAGCGAACGAGCGACTTTCGACTGGGCCAACGGGTAGCCGCATCAGGTAAAGCGCAGAGATTCCTTGGAGCGAACTGGAATAGTGGGGATAGCGATACTGAATTGAGATTGGCAGCGTGGTGACCTCATCGGCGCGATCGCTCAATCCCAAAAATTTTGCCAGTCGCCCTTTATAGGAAACCTGATAATCGGCGCAGATTGCGGATTCTGTCTCTTTCAAGTTCAGCAGCACTGGGTCAAACCAGCCTTGAAGCTCTTGGTGCAAAAAGCCGTGAAACACATCCATCGCGTTCTCGTTACAGATCGAGAAGTGGGCGTTGAAGTGAGCTGTTACAGGCACCATCAACCATTCTGGCTGGTCGTACTCTGGCACTGAAGGAAGAGGATGCGTCTCGGCACGGTGAGGATCACCCGGAAACACCCAGATCAAGCCATATTTCTCTTGCACTGGGTAGCTGCGCGCCTCAGCACAGGGAAGCTTTTGTCCGCTTGGCAGGTAGGGAATGCTAACGCAACTGCCGCTACCATCAAACTCCCAACCGTGATAGCTACAGGCGAGATGCTTACCGTGAACTTTGCCTTTGTGTAGCTCTACACCCCGGTGTGGGCAAGCGTCTTCGAGTGCGTGAAGCTCTCCGTCGGTGTCTCGGTAGATGGCGATCGCCTGCTTCCAGACGACCAGCGGCATCACCTGTCCTGGCTTGAGTTGGTTTGCCCAACCCGCAGGATACCAATGGTTTGCATTGATACCGACTTCCCGGATAATGTTCCGGACGGTCTGCCCCTTCAACGTTGTCGCCAGTTCCATCTATTCTGCTTTCCCCCTGCTACTAACCGCTGTCTAGATATTGAGCTTATATTGCTACTTAGCGATGGATGAATAGAAACGCACTCTAGACTTTTAATCCTTTCATAAGTCAATCTATTCCTCAATACATTGCTGCTTCGGTATTCACCCAAACAGCATGAAAAGTGGTCATTCTTTAGTGCAGATTGTGCCAACTTCCCTAGAATTAGCCAGCTTATAAAGCTATGGCTAGAAAATGTGGACGCCATGTGCAACTTTGTAAAGAGGACGATCTGTGGATCACGTCCTGATTTTGTTTTGCCGGAATTTTTGTGAGGCTGACCCACCTAGTTAGCAGCTTGACAAACTGGCACAGTGTGGAGCGCAGTACCAAGCAGGGTGCGTAAGTCTCGATCTATGTGGTGTTGAGAAGTTTCTGAATTCTAAGTAATTTTATGTTGCCTGTTCGTAAAGCTCCCGCAAGGCCGTTGTCTAAGCTGATGGCTTCAAAGCAACTGCCAAAACTACTGGTGTTGTTGGCTGCGGGCTGCCTGACTACGATGACGGGCGGTATCGTCTCACCAGTGCTGCCTGAGATTGTGCAGCAGCTTCAGCTTGACCCTCGCTGGGCGGGTTTGTTGGTGAGTATGCACGCGTTGGCGATCGCCGTCTGCACACCGCTGTTTGGCATTCTCTCGGATCGCATTGGCAAGCTCAAGGTGCTGATTCCGGGTCTGGTGCTATATGCAATATTCGGAACTGCTGGAGCCTGGATGCAAAGTTTCCTGCCGCTGCTGGCAACTCGTGCCCTGCTCGGAGCTGCGAGTGGTGCGGTCGCGGCAGCAACCATTGGCTTACTAGGGACGATGTATGAAGGAGACGCGCGATCGCGCATTCTGGGTTATGCCACGAGCGCTATGACTACAGCCAGCATTTTGATTCCGCTGATAGGCGGCTGGGTCGGGCAACATCACTGGCAGTATGCGTTTTATCTTTACGGGTTTGGGTTGCCGTTGGCAGCGATCGCCGCTGTACTGCTAAAGGAAGGGCAATCTGGACAATCTTCCGTTATTCCCGCTAATCAAACCCAACAGCTACTACAAATCTTGCGCCAGCCTCGCACCTTGCAGCTTTATCTAACGCTGGCTCTGGCAGCTTCGGTTGTCTACTCGGTGGTAATCTACACGCCGCTGTATCTGCGTGAAGCAATCGGAGCAACACCTTTACTGAATGGAAGTGTTTTGGCAGTCCGAGCAATTGGAGCGGCGATCGTTTCAGCGCTGCTAGCAAGTCGGTTGGCTAAGGCTATGGGAACAGAGCGGGCGATCGCACTCGGTTTTACGCTGATGTCTCTAACGCTGGCAACGATTCCCTTCCTGGATCAGTTGGAATGGATTATGCCAACAGCCGTCTTATTTGGCATGGGGTTTGGGGTAGTTGTGCCCAACGTTTACGACCGTCTAGCAGATCAAGCACCTTCAGAACTGCGCTCTAGCGTGTTGGCGATCGGCACAGGTTGTAACTCGCTCGGACAATTTATCTCACCGTTGGTACTAGGACCAGTCTGGAAATATGCCGGGTTGCCGCCCGTATTTTACGTTGCTGCCGCAGTCGCCCTGGGAACTGGACTGCTGAATTTGCTCCAACGTCCTCAAGATTCGCACCAATAAGAGTCAGGCTGATGGAACGCATACGGTTACAAGGCTTTCCTGGTTTCCCAATTCCAGCTCAGGAACGAGTCAAAAGAAGCTCCAGCTTCTTGCAATTAGAGACAAGGAAACTAGAGCTTCGAAATGAGCAACTTTCTAGGATGGAGAATTTAGGAAGTTACAAGGATTGAGCAACAAAGCAAGACCAGGGTTAGCCCAGGAAGTTGCTAAAAGATGGAATGATCAGCAGCAGCAGATAAGCAAAAGCTGCACCGCCAATTCCACCAATTAAGAACCCACTCGCATATTCATTCCAACCCTCGGAATGGTTAAAAGCCTCAGGAGGTCTGGGGGTTGTAATGGTTTGAGTTGGGTTGGGCGGGTTGCTGCTGGCATACAGCGACATAGCGAGCGTTGAAATCACGATCAGCCCAACGGTTGAAAGTAGCCCCGACAGGTTAGCAATATCTGTATCACGCAGTGGCCCCAGCTTCGCAAAAGGACCGAGGATCCAATAACCATGAGCCATTCCCACCTCTAAACCTCGTCGCAAGGGAGATAAACCCTTACGGTAGGCAGGCAGGTTGTTAATAAACGCCATTGTAAAGTCTGAAGCATTAATCGGAGTCGCCAGGTTCCCGTTTTGCGGATCGGCAGCAGCATAAACTACTTCCCGATTCCTGGGATCACGAGGACGATCCTTCGACTGGTCTACAGCTTGACTAGGAGATTGCATAACTCATTCAAACCTTCAATAAAGGATGTGGGATTATGCTAGAGATACGCCAGTTGTTCAATCATCACCCCAAGGAAAGACCCTGGCTCAAAAGCGCTCAAACGTCACAATTAGTAACAAGTGTCAAAGAGTGCGTCTTCTAGGTTTATCCGTCTATCTAGAGGCGCTGTAGTTCAGGTCAGGAACGAACTCAAAGCCGACATTGAGTTGAATCGCGCCAGGTTCCCCTTGCTGATTCTCGCTTAGTACCTCTATGTCTGTTCCTTCTAGAAACAGGAGCAAGTCTGGGGCAGCTTGTTCTAGTACCTGCATCAGCTTTGTTTCTAGCTGCTCCAGCGCATCGGGTCGTTCACACCAGTGACTCTGATGAGACTGCACGATCACATTGCGGGCAAGTGGAAAAATGTGCGGTTGGGGAGGCTGTCCGGTCGTTATATCGAGTTGCCAGTCTTGCTCTGGAGTCTTGCTGTTGAGGCTGGCTAACAGACGCAGGGTACCTGTTTCCCAGGGGCATTCGGGTTGAAGCAGATTGACGCGAATGCCACCCATCAGCTGCATCACTTCATAGGCACCTCGGCTAAAGGACCAGAGCAGTTGGTGAGTTAAGGCGGTCAGTTCAACTTCTTGCTGTAAAGAGTGGCTTGATAGTGCAGGAGAGGTTTGCAGCAGGTCTACCAGGTCGCAGGCATCTTTGACGATCAGCGGAATCAGGCTTTGAGAAGAAAGGTTCCGATTTTTTTCACCTGCCGCTCGGAATGTGGGTAACTGCTGGATGGTACTAGCAAGCTGTTGTTGAAGTAGGGTCTTGGAGTATTTTTCTAGCCAATCTGAATGGGTGAATTTGATTTGGAGGTGGCTTGAGTCTGAAGAAAGGGATGCTGCTTCGGTAGCGTTTGGGGGGAGAAGAGCGGCTGCCTCTGCGTCAGAAGCCTCCGCAAAGTCTGCAAAAACGGTCGCGTCGGTTGCGATAAATTCAAACCCAAGCTGAAGTTGGATCAGTCCAGACTGCCAGTTGTGGTTTGGTGCTAAAGCGTCTACTTCAGCGCCTGCAAAAAATCGGCTGATGGAAGGGGTTGTTGCTGTAATGTGTTGAGTCAAATCTGGCAGCAATCCAGCAAGCCAAGTTGGTTGTTGACAAGCGCTGTACTGGTCCGATTGAATCATCGTATCGGATGGAAGCAAAGACTGGTTGACCTGGAAGGTTGTCAGATCTAGGTATGCAGACAGTTCAGGAATTTTTGTGTCTAGCGTCGCAACCAGGCGGATAATTCCAGTGCGCCAACCTTGCCCTAGCTTAAAGGCTTTGGCAGGAATGCCTTCAAGCAGTCGCATTACCTCATGGCTGCTGCGAGCAATGCACCAGAGCAGCCAGGGAGCCAGGTCTGAAATTAGAAAGTAGCTTTGCCAGCGATCGCCTCCTTCCACCAAGCCAATGGAGTCTGATTGGGGCAGCTCAAAGTAGTTCTTTTGTATCGCTTCTAGCACATCATAGGCTTCTTCAACCAAATACGGAGCCAAGGCTTCAGGCGTTTGGGGTACATCGGGCGACTCGCCGCTTTTGGGCGATCGCAAATCCTTAATCATGTTTACCAATCGCTGCATTGCCTCCAAAACTTGAGTCGAAGCGACAGGAACAGATGTCGCCTCAGAGGGAGCCTCTTCTGGAACATCCTGATGCGCCGCGATTGGTACGGTCAGCTTCAAAATTGTTTGGCTGATCAGAAACGGATCAAGCTCAGATTCCTCTTTAGGCTCCTCAATTAAAGGGAGAGCCGATTCTAAAGAATCCTCTGTCGGTGCAGGTTCGGTAGGAATTTCAAAGGACATCAATACAGGCTCGATAGGACAGGCTCGATAGGTTAAAAACCACTCTATGCTTAACCGATTTCACGACTACAAGCAGTGAGATTCAATCAAATGCAACACAGCCCACAGACTTAAGCTCTACCCTCTCCTTCTTTGGGTCTGTGCCCTGTAGCAGATGTCGTTAGGGATCGGACCAGACTATGTTCAATTTTGACAGGGTCAATAAAAATTGAGGATCTGATGATTTCGGATTTGCCCTTTTGAATGGCGATCTCGAAGAGATACCCG
Organism: Leptolyngbya sp. FACHB-541; assembly: GCF_014695875.1. NCBI lineage: Bacteria > Bacillati > Cyanobacteriota > Cyanophyceae > Leptolyngbyales > Leptolyngbyaceae > Leptolyngbya > Leptolyngbya sp. FACHB-541. The sequence goes on from NZ_JACJPC010000059.1 coordinate 52,522, forward strand.
CAAGGGGTCGCCACCCTGCTTTAAGTTGAACTCATCGGGAGATTTTTTTATGACAATTGCTTTACGAGAAGATGTCGCCTTTATCTTGCTTAAAAAAATTAGCGAAGGAGATACCCAGTCAGAAGGAAAGCACGAAGTAAGGCTAACCCCTGGCGACCTGGCAGGTAGATCAGTAACCGAAACAGATCTGCTCGGACATCTAGACTACCTAAATCAGAAACACTACATCAACGCCGAATTTAGCGGCAACGCCTACGGCAATCAGGAAGACGTACCCGATGCGCTCAATCCTGGTGAAGTAGATATCCGTATTGCCAATACCTTTGGCGCACCGGATGGCCCACTGCCTCACCTGATTGAGTTCAAGCGGGCAGAGCTGACGGACAAGGGACGCAAGCTGCTGGAAAAAATGGAGGCAAATCCGCCTGCAGCCTTGAGCAAAGGACCCTCTGTACCGATTGTCCAGGAGAATATGCCTTTCCTCGAAAAGGTGATGCTGAAGGGCAACCTAGAGGATGTGTTTGACGCAAGAGATGTGTCTGAGGTCGTGTTCCGTACCATGCGCGACATGATGACTACCGAAGCCGCTGACCGAGTCACTTCTGAACTGCACGAAGAAGCTCTGCCAACTGATGACAAAGCCTTGCAAAACGAGGTGGCAGAACTATGGCAAGACACCAATCCAATCGTGCGCTTCCTCAGCAAAATTCGTCCGCCCCTGGAAATCAAGCCTGAGACGTTCCTGTTTCGGATTAATCAGGAAGCGGGCTTACCTAGAGGTGTAGGACCTGAAACTGCAATTAAGGCAGTTTTTTCAGCCACCAAAGACGAGCTTTCAGAAGAGCGGATTAATGAAGTCGCTAACTTCTTGCCTGGCGAAATTAAGCAAATGTGGCAGGAAGCGTAGCATCTAACTGTCTAATCGCAACCTAACAATCGCCCTGGCTTTTGCTGGGGCGATTTGCGTTGTCAGGGATAAGGCGTTATGGTGAAGCATGTAAAGAAAAAATAAGTTTTGCAAAGAAATATGAATTCACCATCCACTGGTTTATCTAAAGTTTCAAATTCAACTTCTGAGTCCACTCCAGTTGCAGCAACGTCGTTCCTCAAAAAGGTGATGGTGCGGGGCGAGCTTGAAGATTTGTACGATGCTAGAGACATCGCTGAGGTTGTGTTTCGCACGATGCGCGACATGATGCCTACAGAAGTTTCTGACCGAGTAGCGGCTGAGCTTCAAGGAGAGGCGATTGCGAAGGGATACCCGCAAGGGGTCGCCACCAAAGACAAAGCTCTGCAAAACGATGTAGTTGACCTCTGGAGAGACACCAATCCCCTCGTTCGATTCCTCAGCCGCGTTCGTCCACCGCTAGTAATTGAGCCGGAAACCTTTCTGTTCCGGATTCGCCAGGAAGCAGGCTTGTCCAATGGGGTAGAGCCAGAAGTGGTAATCGCTGCAGTCTTTTCAGCCGTCAAAGCCGAGTTGTCTCAAGAGCGCATCGACGAAGTAACAGGCTTCCTGCCTGGAATGATCAGGCAAATGTGGCGACGAGCATAGGCGAGCGCATTTCTACCAGCCGACATTTACCAGTTGTCTTTACAAGCCGACAATTTACCAGCCAACAATGATCTTCCACAAAAGCGAACCGATCGCCACGGTCGCTAAATGTTGGGGCAACAGGTTGATGAACGGTTGACGGGCGATTTTCTGAGTCAGGATGACGCTTAGCCAAACAGAAACAATCAGCGTCACGCTCTGTAGAAATGACAGCACGGCGGGATCTGCGACGGCGATTGCCATTCCACCACCGCTATAGCCAAAGGTTGCAAGCGTTACTGGAATTGCCCGTCCTGCTTCATTTAATCCCAACCGCAGATAGTGTGCCAAACTGCCCCCTAGAACCAACGGCAAATACCCATAAGCCAGTTCTACAAAAGATTTGGGTTTGCAATTGCGGTTGAAGAGGCGAATTAAAAACTGGGCGGTGAGGGCGATCGTCACTGGCACCAACAGCGCCAGAATCGACACTCCTGCATGGATGCCAAAATTCTCCAAGTCAAGGGACCAACTCAAACGGGCTGAAATCTCTGGCAAGCGGTGCAAAAATACAGCGCCAAATAATAGAAACAGCAGCGCGACTTCGTGACGGGTTGGCTCGTGAGTTGTCCATAACTCAATGCCAGGGGGACGCAAGTTTAGCTCTACTGATCGGTGGGGGCAGGCTTTAAGGCAGGTCATGCATAGAACGCAGTCCCGATTTTCCTGAAGTTGAGCCGGGTGGGAATAAATCGGACAGCCGCCTGTTTCCAGTCCTTCACCTTTTTGCGGACCGCCTTTGTAGCACTGATAGGTGGTGCAGGTCGCTGAGCAAATTCCCTGCTGCGCCCGCAACTCAATCATCGAGAGCTTGGCAAACATTCCGTTCATGCCGCCAATCGGACAGAGATAGCGACACCAAAACCGTCGCTCAAACAGCAGCGAAAAAACCACTGCTCCTGCGGTAATCAGAAGTAGCAAGCAACCTGATAAGTAGGCAACATTCTCCAGATTCCACAGTTCTTCCCAGAGCAAAATTAGGACAAATAGCCCAAATAGAAACCAGCCGCCCCATTTCTCGGCTTGTTGCCTTGACCATGCCTGAAGCTGGCGCGGAAAAACTTTGAGGGAAATCATTTGTGCCAGTTCGCCGTAAATCATGAAGGGGCAAATCGCGCACCAGGTTCGCCCGACAAACGGAAAGCTAACCAAGATTAACGGCCACCACCACGCCCAAAAGAGATTCAGGGCAATGTTTGAATCACGAGTTTGCGGCCCTAAAAACAGCATGGCGACAATGACGGCAAAGAAGCCCAAAGTAAAGCCGTAGTTGACCCGGTCGGGCCACCAGGGGCTACGCAAAAACTGACGCAGTCGCGGATAGCTGTTAAGCAAGTTGAATCGGAATCGTTTGTTTTTGGTGCTGGTTGACCAGAATACTTCTTCGGTGAGAACGGGAGCTCGACCCCTTGCGGATATCTCTTCGAGATCGCTCTGAATCAGGGCACGTTCTACCAGGCTTTCCAGTTCAGTCAGGTTGCCTGGAAAGTCATAGCCCTGAAGCCGTCGCAGTGCTTCTGGAGCCACCTTGGGTTGAGCTAAGCCTTTGTCGCGGCAAAATAAGCTGATGTAGTATTTCACCTGTGCTTCAATGTCGGCTTTTCGCACTCGCAGCGGCGGCACTTTGATCGAATGCCCAACCAGATTTTTGCGATCGATTTTAGGTAGCGATCGCTCTGTCGTCAGGATGATTCGTGCTTTAGCCTGCTTTGGGACAGGTTCTTGCTCTCCTTCCCGGCTGACAGGTAAATATTCCCCGGTTTTCAACAGGCGAATCAGCTTTTCCTCCAATCCTTGGGGTAAATCCTGGACGTTGTTGAGCATCAGCGTCCCTCTGCCTAACCATTCCAGTAGTCCGGGTTTACCGCCCTGGCGACCAAAGAGTTCAGCACCACTTATCTGGATGGTGTCACAGTTGATTTTGATGATAGGTTGGTGGCGATCGCGTGAGCCAAAGTGAATCAGCGCTGCCGAATTGTCTTTACCTAACCCCGGTTCACCAAAAATGATCACGGGTTGGCGGTCTGCTGCAGCCTTTTTGATGTCCTGCCGCAGCCGCACTGCATAGCGACTGGAGCCAACAACTCCCCGTCGCACCTTTGGCACAATGTAAGGACGTAACGCTGCCTGCCGCTCTTGCTCAAAGGCAAGCTGAAAGGCAACCTGATCTAACTCAGCCGCCAACTGGCGGGAGAAAGTGCGAGAAATTTCTGGATGTTGCTCTACTAACGCTTTGAATGCCTCAGCCGCAACTGTCCACAAAATGCAGTCACTCAGGGTGATTACGGTCTGCTCAGTAGGCTGATCAAGCAGAAGTTCTTTCAGATGTAACACTGTGCCTGGCAGTAGGCTGGTGGCTTTCGCCAGACTATTAGTGCTGGTGTGGTAGCTCTCTAACCGCCCCGATTTGAGAATGTAAAGGGCGAGTGGTGGAGTGTCTTCCAGCACCAAGCGGCGATTCTCCCCAAAGGTTTCCTCCTGAATTTCGGCGGCGATCGCCTCCAGCACTTCATCCGATAGTGCCTCTAGCGACGTGTTTTGCCGCAACCACTGCACCTGCTCAGCATTCTGCATCGCTCGTCTCCTAAAGTGACTCTTTCGCCCCGGCCCAGAGGAGATGAAGCCATGAAGCGCTCACTTCTTCAGATTAGGTTGAGACAATCTGGGTAGGGATTAAGTTTACTTAAGCTGCGATCGCATTGAACTTTGACACAGCTCAGCTTGAGTGCAAAGAGCGCTTACAATGAGAAACAGTGATTTAATCTTTTGTTAGCAATCTTAGGTAGTCCTGTGAGTCTTACTGCGTCAGCCACCCCTTCACCCAAGTTAGCCGCTCGTCGGGCGGTGTTTCCCTTCACAGCAATCGTCGGTCAAGAGGAAATGAAGCTGGCGTTGCTGTTAAACGTGATTGATCCCAAAATCGGCGGCGTGATGATTATGGGCGATCGCGGCACAGGCAAATCCACTACCATTCGTGCCCTAGCTGACCTGTTGCCCGAAATCGAAGTTGTTGCCGATGATCCCTTCAACAGCCATCCCAGTGACCCTGACTTGATGAGCGATGAAGTGCGCCAACGGCTTATGGCAGCATCCACCGATCATTCCGATCAGACTAGTGCCGCTAACCTGCCGATCCAGGTGGCGAAAAAGAAAGTACAAATGGTTGATTTGCCGCTGGGCGCAACTGAAGATCGCGTCTGCGGCACGATTGATATTGAGAAAGCACTGGCAGAAGGCGTAAAAGCTTTTGAACCAGGACTGTTAGCTAAAGCCAATCGAGGCATTCTCTACGTCGATGAGGTGAACCTACTGGATGACCACTTGGTAGATGTATTGCTTGACTCTGCCGCATCCGGGTGGAATACCGTCGAGCGTGAAGGCATCTCGATTCGCCACCCTGCTCGCTTTGTCCTAGTGGGTTCAGGCAATCCCGAAGAAGGCGAACTGCGTCCTCAGTTGCTCGATCGCTTTGGAATGCACGCCGAAATTCGCACGGTCAAAGAACCCGCCTTGCGCGTGCAAATCGTAGAACAGCGTTCCGAGTTCGACCAAGACCCACCCACTTTTCTGGAAAAATATCAGCCTCAGCAAGCCGAGCTACAGGAAAAACTGGTCAGTGCTCAAGAACGGCTAAAATCTGTCGCAATGGATTATGAATTGCGGGTCAAAATCTCTCAGGTCTGTGCCGAACTGGATGTAGACGGACTGCGTGGCGACATTGTGACCAACCGTGCTGCGAAGGCGATCGCCGCCCTTGAAGGACGCTCAGAAGTTACCATCGACGATATCCGTCGCGTCATTGGCTTGTGCCTCCGCCATCGTCTCCGCAAAGACCCACTAGAGTCAATTGACTCAGGCTACAAAGTCGATAAAGTATTCGTCCAGGTCTTTGGCATTACAGAAGCCGAAGAGAATCAGACTAATGGAAGCCAGCGCATGAGCGTGCGTTAAACGTATTTGTACCATTGATGATTTTTGGTGTGAATGTCTAACAGCCACATCAAAAACCATCATGGCATCATCATCGCAGCATTATTAACTAAGCTACATTTGCCCGTGCGCCGCACTGGGCAGCAAAGGCGATCGCCAACCCATCAGCACTATCATCTGGTGAGGGCGGTTTCTCTAGCCCAAAAATCTGCATGACCGCCTGCTTGACCTCAAACTTGCTGGCTCCATACTGGGCGACTGCTGCTTTCACCTGCGACTGGTGCAGAAACACTAAATCCGTCATTCCCCAGTCACCCAGCGCCAATTCAATCACGCCTAAAGCCCGCATTACCTTCGTAGCATTGGTGTTTTCCCGTCCAAAAAACGGCATCTCTACCGCTACTAAATCAGGCTTAACCATGTCACACAATTCTCGAATGTCAGCCCGAATCTGACTCAGACGCTCATACATCGGTGCCTTGGCTGGAGTCGTAATCACACCATACTCCAACGCCTGACTACCCCGAATTGCGCCAAAACCAATGCTGGCGATCGCTGGGTCAATTCCTAAAATATTGCAGTTGTTCAGATCAAGCAGTACAGTCATAGGGCAATTGTACTATCAACCTGAACGATAATCTCCTTACAATTCCAACAGCAATCCAAGAGTTAAAAACCGCTGTAAATTAGGTTTAGTTAAGAAAGGCTCAACCCATGCTGACTTCCACCGACTTCAGCGGCTTATTCAACAAACGCTTTTTCAACAACTTCCTACCGATTCCCGCAACCAATCACTTCAATATTGGCACCCTGGCTCCGCCCTTTCAACTGCTCAACGTCACCACTGGGCAGCAGGTCAGGCTAGCAGAGTATACAGGCAATCGTCGTGAAGATGCAGAAGCGCTGAATCGCCCAGTTGTGCTAGCTTTCACCCGCATCTTTACCGAAAAGCAGTACTGTCCCTTCTGCTTTCCCCACATCAAGGCCCTGAATGAGGCTTACGAGCAGTTTCAAAGCCGCGGGGTAGAAGTTCTGATGATTACTAGCACAGCCGAGCGACAGAGCAAAATTGTAATCCGTGACTTGCATCTGAAAATGCCGCTGTTGAGCGATCCTGCTTGCCGAGTTTTCAGAGCGTACCAGGTTGGGCAAGCACTCGGTGCACCCCTCCCGGCTCAGTTTGTCCTAGATCGAGCTGGCAAAATTCGCTTCCGGCACCTGTTCTCTTTCTTGGAGCCAAACGCCAGCATCGAGCGGCTACTCTCAGCTATAGATTCTCTACCACCCATCGCCCAATAATTTAAATCAGGTTAATTCCACGCGCTTCTAAAAGAACCCCAATCTATGGACAGGTTCTCTATCATCTTCGTCCAGAAGTGTAAGCCTTGAAAGTTTATTTTGCTTGAAGATTAATAGACTTTTAAGCGATAGAGAACTAGAGCTTTCGTTCACTAAATCACCTTCAGATTCAAAGGCAAATCAGTTTAAAACTAACTACGAGGCTAACAATTTTTGTTGCCTCTTGTTGTACCTAATTTTTGTTTTTCTCAGACACTACTTCTTTAGATGGAGAATCAAGACTTTAAGCACCTCTATGTTGAAAGAGGAAGCATCAGTTTAGAAACCATAAGCTGAATTTAGATGCAGTTAAATCGGGAAAACGGTGCCCTCAAGCACTCAAAAATCTTTGAAAGCTGATTTAAAAGAATCGAATTTACGAGGTGATTCAATGCAAGTACGTTTTGTTGCCCTAGCTTTGGGCATTCTATTTCTGCTTTTGGGGCTAGCTGGCTTTGTCCCTGCGCTCATGCTAATTCCTGGCGGAGCCACGCCTGATGCTCCTCTCAATATGCCAAATCTCACTTTTAGTGATGGATACGGCTACTTGTTTGGGTTATTTCCTACTAACTATCTGCACAATGCTGTTCGGATTGCAGTTGGTGTTTTAGGTATTGCTTCTTATACCAGCTTTGGTGGAGCAATTTTGTACACTCGCGGTTTTGCGATCACCTACATCTTGATTGCCCTCATGGGACTATTACCTATTACCAACACCACCTTTGGCGTAATGCCTCTCTATGGCAACAATGTTTGGTTTAACCTGCTAGCCGCCGGGATCGCCGCTTACTTTGGTTTCTTCAAACCTGTAGATCCAATCGAAACAGGTACCCCTTCCGTTGGCTAATCAACTGCTTGAGCAAGTTTAGTTCTGTCCTAAACAAAAGATGGCGCACCTCAAAAAAGGGTGCGCCATTTGCTTTAAAGCTTTCTGCTTCAGTTACAGATACAGATATAGAAGTGCGGCAAGAATTGGCAGCGGGCGATCGCCCTCCTGTGTTGAGTAATCATCGGAGTTGGTGGAGGGGAGCGATCGCCTCAAACAATCTAACCCTCGATCGTGGCGGCACTTCTACTTCTCGGCGTACAATAAGTAGAACATCTGAACTAGTTCAAAAGGCAAGCCGCCATGAACATCTTCCAACGCTTATCAGACGTTTTGGGACTAGGTGAGCAGGTATACGAGCCGGAATACGAAGAATATGCACCCGAAGCAGCAGCCAACGGAGTTACTTGGCAAGATGAATATTTCCCTAGCTCGACCACCTCAGTTGCTCCCAACAATGTAGTCGGAATGCCCGGTCGAGAAATCGGGCAACCAGAAATCTTGATGGTCGAACCCCGCTCCTTTGAAGAAATTCCCGAAGTCGTATCAGCCCTCAAAGAACGCAAAACCGTCATCCTCAACGTCAGTCTGATGGATGCAGAAAGCGCTCAGCGAGCGGTAGATTTTGTTGCAGGTGGAGCATACGCGATCGATGGGCGGCAAGAGCGCTTAGCAGAGACGGTCTTCCTATTCACCCCTAGCTTCGTGCAAATCAGCAACCAAACCCCAACCGGAGTAGGAACAATTGAATATCCAGCTATCCCCCGTCGTTTAACCCCTACCAGCAGCGATCGGACAGACAGAACTCGAATCATTCAGGGCTAGATTACCCTGCTACCCCGCCTAACCCTTGTAAAACCGTCGCCTCAAAAAAATTTCTGATTTTTCCAAAAATGTTTGACACAATTCCTACTTAGTCTGCTACATTGGATAAGTGCCAAGGAGATGCTCCACATCTAGCGGTCCGGCGGTGAACGTTTACTACATATAGTGGTTTCCACATCTTGTAAGTAAGGTTCGTTTCTGAAAAGAGTCGCTGGCTGCCTAACTAGATTGAGAGCTATCCAAAAGTGCACCCGAACCTGGACAATAAAATAGTTTGAAAGCCAAACATTAAATCTCGTCAAGAAACTAACAACTTCTAAGACGGTTCGAAATTGAGCCGCTTTAGAAATTTCAAAAATGAAAACCGGGACTAAGTCAAGTTCCGGGAGCCTAACAAATCTCGAATTTGTTTAATTACAATGGAGAGTTTGATCCTGGCTCAGGATGAACGCTGGCGGTATGCTTAACACATGCAAGTCGAACGGAAGTCTTCGGACTTTAGTGGCGGACGGGTGAGTAACGCGTGAG
>NZ_JACJPC010000006.1:0-3144 GCF_014695875.1 Leptolyngbya sp. FACHB-541
AACCCGCTGAGGCGCTCGAAGCGGAGCAATAAACGCTTGAACTTATCTTCCCAAGCGAACACACGCTCGATGGTGCGAAACTGTTCCTGAAAAATAGCCGCATCGAAAATAGCCTTGCGTCCCCGTTTCGGAGTCTTTCTACCACGCGGATTTTCAGGAATGTTGGGAACCATCCCCCGATTGAAAATCGCTTTGCGGTTTGCCCGGCTATCGTAAACCCCATCAAGACTGACGATTGTATCATTCAGATCGAGTCCGACCTGCTTGGCGACCCGAGTCACTTGTGGCAGGGCTTCTGGCAACAGCGGCGACTCGTTGCGATTCCCAGGGGCTGGAATAAAAGGGGCAATCACATTGCAGTTACGATCACAGAAAGCAACTACTTTATCGCCTTTGAGGTGCTTGTGCCCGCTGTATCCGAGATTATCACCACCCTTCCTTGCTGAGGTCGTCGTTCCATCGCCGTGAATGACGCTGATGTCGAGTTGACCCTTCCGATGCAGCAGCGACACAGATTCGGCAAAAATCGCATCAAAGCACCCCTGAGCTTCAAACCGCCGCAAAGCACTATAGATCCTGGTGTAGTGGATCTCTGGTCTTCCCGCTCTGTCCTTGTCGATGGGTAGCTCTTTCCACTGACATCCCAGGTACAGCAGTTTTAAGATGTAGTTGAACATCACATGCAAGCTGAGCTTCGGCTGCGGACCCCGAGTTCCCTGCTTCAGATGCGGCAAGACAAATTCCTCAAATTGTTCTTGGGTCAAATTTGTGGGAATCGATTGCCAGGATTTAGATTCAGCCATCACTTCTCCAATGCTCGTTCAACTCAAAAGGCTTGTGTCACTTTAGCTTGAGCCGATGGAAATTGAAGCAGATAGAGGCTTCTAGACAAATTCACCCAAGCGGGAAAACCCGCAACCAGTTGATACAGATTCTTTTCAGTAACCTTGCTGGACCTGTGCATCCTAGCCTAGCGATCGCATAGTCAGCAACGCCAAAAATAAAGTTGAGAAGTCAGGCGATCGCGATTTCCTGCGAAAAATTCTACTAACTCTGTTTCGCAAGGGTGTAAAACCTTAAGCAAATCTAGAAATACATCAAGTGATGCATCACTTGATAGAAATTTGGGCAAGCTGATTAACAGAAAGCAAGCAAATCTATGCCTGACTTAGAGCAGCTAAAAATCAGCACAGTTATTCGCAACCTGAGGCAAGAGTTAGGGCTAACCCAAGAGAAACTTGCAGCCAGATTGGGAGTAACCTGTTTGACGGTCAACCGTTGGGAGAACGGACGGGCTAGTCCTTCACCAATGGCGTGTAGGTTACTGGAAGCGATGCTGGAGGAAAGGGGCGATCGCAATAAAACAGTTTCATGTAGTTATTCACAGGACTCCTAATGGCAACTTCAACTTGTCCAAAGTGCAGCAATCATTCCTTTGAAGTAGCTGAGCAGACTCCGAAAGGTTCAAACTTCAAACTCTTGTTTGTGCAATGCTCCTCTTGTGGAGCAGTTGTCAGAGTAATGGACTACTTCAACATCGGTGGCTTGCTCCACACTCTGGCTAAGAAGTTAAACATCAATCTTAGTCGTTAGAATCTCCCCTAAAAACATGTCAGAAGAAAATAAAGTTCGCGATGCTGCGGATGCTGTTAAGGGGGTATTTGAAGCTGTTCCAATACATCAAGATGCACTACAGCCAGCGGCGAAAGAACTAGGCGTTGGGTTGCAAACTGTTGCAAAAACTATTCACATTGCACTTGCCCCAATTTCAGCGTTGGTTTGGGGTTATGAACAAATTCAAGAGTACATTACAGAAGCTCTGTCCAGCAGACTGAAACGACTCCCAGCAGATCAAATAATAACTCCAAGCCCAGCGGTAGCCGGACCAACTCTAGAAGCGTTGAGATTTGCAGGGTATGAGCCCACCCTGCGCGAACTCTATGCCAATTTGCTTGCCACAGCGATGGATGCACAAACTGCTACGGATGCTCACCCTGCGTTTGTAGAAATCCTAAAGCAGCTAACGCCTGATGAGGCAAGGATTATGCAGCTATTTGCCGTTCGGCTAGCATTTCCTATGCTTAAGGTTGATTGCCAATTTCGAGAGAGTCAGACAAGCGAGGCATTTGTGGAAGGATTTAGAGCATTGAGAAATTTTTCGCTGCTTGCAGAAGAAGCTAATTGCTCTTGTCCTAAACTGTCTGAGAGTTATATAGATAATTTATGTCGTCTAGGTTTAGTGGAAATTATAGACGACATGGTTCATCCCAAGACTTATCAAGCCTTGGAGAATCATCCTGCAGTTCTAAAGCTGATGTCTCAGGCACTGCAAGACGGTGACAGAACAATACACCTTCAACGTCAAACTGTTCTCGTCACTAGTTTGGGCAGACAGTTTTGCAGAGCCTGTGTTGTTGAGCATAGTGCTCAGTAGTTCAAGAAATCAGTTTCATTAATTGATTACGACAAAATGTCAGTTCACATAGTGGCTCTACCTGGTGTTCCTGCTTCAGGCACCCCAGAAGCTCAGGTCTTTTGGACTTCTTTTTGGCCCGCCCTTTATTCTGGAATGATTTCCGGTATTTTAACTGGTGTTTTTGTTGGCTTAGTAGTTTGGGCGTTACAAAAGCAAGCAGAAAGACGAATAGAACTGCGGCAAATAAACTCAGAATTAGCGATTGTTCGTGAGAGATTGTATCGAATTGCTCAGAAGAGAGATGTAGTTTTGATGGACGTAGCAAGCAAGGCTATTCCTAGCAGAATTTATGAAACTTTAGATATCCTCAATTCTTCACCCTTGCGAAAATGGCGGCAAGAAATAGGAAGAAACTTTCAACGTCCGTTAATCGAAAAATTGATATTACTTGAAAATAGTTACGTGGACTTCTTAGCCTCATCTGATGATTTCTCTATCCTTCTACGTCAAGTAGTGCGGCATCACAATCATGAGCGTGACATAGACATTGCTTATGATTCACTTTTTCACACTTATGGAATCGGCAGAATCGGGATTGTAAATTGAAGTGTGTCAAAGGTCAGAAGTTGAGATCTAATGAACTACTGAACCAGAGATAGAAACACATGACCTTTCAACCTGAACTGCTTGACCAACTGCTACAAAGCTACGAGAAACCCGAAGACCTG
>NZ_JACJPC010000060.1:0-159401 GCF_014695875.1 Leptolyngbya sp. FACHB-541
CAACACTCATCTAGCTTATTTACACTGCGGTCTGGACGAATCGCATGGCAGGAGGGTAGAAACGAAGGGCATCCTTGGAGAGCACATCGGTTGATTTTATCCTGTGCTGTAGACACTGATACTTGGACTCAAGAAGGTACAGAACGAATCCGGCAAAGAAAAGCTAATGAATGTGCAAAAGTTATTGCTGGTACTAAAGCTAAAGAGAATCTGAACAAGAACCAGGAAGCGTTTATTAGCAAGCGGGAAAGAATGCTAGCTCTGCTTGATAATCCATTTCCTCGCCCCAGCCGTTTTCCATATGAAGGGCAGCCATCAATCCTGGCAGGGGTAAGCTATGGACTTGATAAACCTGCTACTCTTGCAATCGTCGATATCAGAACTGAAAAAGCTATCACCTATAGAAGTATCCGCCAACTTCTGGGAGAGAATTATAAGCTTCTCAATCGATACCGTCTGCGACAGCAACGCAATGCTCATAAGCGCCTCAACAACCAGCAAAAAGGTGCATCCAATAAATTTAGAGAATCTAATGCAGGAAAACACTTAGACCGCTTAATAGCTCATGAAATTCTAGCAATCGCTCAAAAATACCGGGTTAGCAGTCTTGTATTGCCTGACCTTGGCAATATTCGAGAAATTATCCAAAGCGAGGTTCAAGCTAGAGCAGAGCAGAAAATTCCTGGCTCTGTAGAACAGCAGCGACAATACGCCCTCCAGTACCGTGCAAGTGTCCATCGTTGGAGATACGCTCAACTGAGCGAGTTTGTCCAAAGCCAAGCTGCTCAAATTGGAATTTCTATCGAGATCGTGAAACAACCACTTGTAGGAACTCCTCAAGAAAAAGCCAAAAATTTAGCGATCGCAGCCTATCAGTCTCGAAAATAAAACTACTTGCAATTAGTTCAAGTGTACTGTATAAATTAGATGCGCCGTAGTTCATGCCAGAAATGGTCTCTGTGCTATCGCCAATCACGAGCTAGTTTGACTGTCAGAAGATAGTCTTGCTTTCTGGCTCGGTTAGCTGTCCACCTCGAAGTTAGGTGCGCTCCTAGCAAAAGGGTGCGGGTCTACCGCAGCGATGGTTAACCAATTTCACCTCCGAGCAAGGAGGAATCCACCCTAACCTTCAAATTTGGCAAACCGAAGCAAGGGCAAGATCCCCAGTAGGTTTGACAATTCATACATGACAAACCTTCTAGAAGTTCTCCACGGGTTGGAGTTACTTCTATTCTCCTAGAAACGGAGCCTCAAAATGAGGTTTGCCAAAAACAGGTCTAGAAGTCCCGACATCTTTAAGATTTGGGCACTGCGGTTGCGATCGCCTTTTCAGCAGTGGGCGGATTGAAAGTAGCCAAAGTCAAAGAAAATCGGTTCTTGGTTGAAGTTGCGATCGCCTTTTCAGCAGTGGGCGGATCGAAAGATTGGGCAATTCCGCATCTCAACATTTACTATAATTGTTGCGATCGCCTTTCCAGCAATGGATGGATTGAAGGCAACCGCAATGCTTTGAGGAACGGTAAAAATCGACAAGAACCACCTCAAGAATTTTAGTTGATACAGAATTAGTACGCTAGGATCCTAACTATAGGGTGGATTGAAAGGAGCGCCTGCCTTACAAAGGCTTTAGTGACAAGAATCTGTTAACGGTCAGATTTCTTGTGTTTGGCGACAACAATCTGTTACGGCGACAAGAATCCGTTATGACGACAAGAACTTGTTAACGATGTCAAATAGCTGTCCATTTCATAATAATTCGACAGATGGGCAGTGAGGGACTCGAACCCGCGACATCCTGCTTGTAAGGCAGGCGCTCTACCAACTGAGCTAACCGCCCGGAGAGGCTGTGAAATTTCATCAACTGAAATCGCACGAATTCTAATATAGCAGATAAATTTGATTCTGCTGCGCTAAATCGCAGATAAACTATTAAAACTGCTAATCTAATTTGCTCTGTTCAATCATGCCATCGGGTCGGACGCACGATCGCATTACGCTTTGGACTCTGCCCGTGTTGGCGGGGCTGACGTTGGCGATCGCCCGCAACAGCACGATTACGCTGATTATTTGTGCAGGCTTTTTGTTTGGCGGTTTGATGTTTGGACCTGACCTGGATGTGCTGTCGATTCACTACAAGCGCTGGGGCTGGCTCCGCTGGATCTGGATTCCCTACCGGGGCAGCATGAAGCATCGCTCAATCTGGTCACACGGCCCGATTATCGGCACAACGGTGCGGGTTCTCTATCTCTCGGTTTGGCTAACCTTTTTGGGGTTATTAGGCTTAGCTTTGATTAATGAAGTGCTGCGCGTTGGCTGGACGTGGAATGGAATTGGGCAATCATTGCACCGATCGTTTCAGCGCTACACGATTGAGTGGCTGCTGTTTTGCCTGGGCTTAGAATTGGGGGCATTGAGTCATTACGTAGCGGATTGGGCCGTATCCACTCAAAAGCGCTATAAAACTCAAGGATGGAAAGCTGTCTTGCCACCTGCACCCAAAGCCAAGAAACGCACGACTAGACGGAGTAAGGGACAACGGCAAAGTAAACGTTAGCTAAGATCAACCCATTCTCATGTTAGTCTTTGTTTTTTTATGTCTACCCCACCCGCATCTCACTCATTTGAGTCAGCTATTCTCAGCGCCCTGCAACGGCTAGTTGAAGTTGTAGCACAGTTGCGATCGCCCAATGGGGGTTGCCCCTGGGACTTAGCTCAAACGCCTGAAACGCTGATTCCCTATGTAATCGAAGAAGCCTACGAAGTGGTAGATGCGATTCGGCAGGGCAATCAGGAGGCGATCGCCGATGAGTTAGGGGATTTGCTGCTGCAAGTTGTTTTACAGGCACAGATTGCTAGTGAAGCTGGGCAGTTTGACCTCAAGAATGTGGCAGAAGGAATTACCGAAAAGCTAATTCGCCGTCATCCACATGTGTTTGGCGATGTCAAGGTACAGAGCGTGGAGGAGGTGCATCAAAACTGGGAGCAAATCAAAGCGGCTGAAGAACAGTCTCCTACTGAGCCTCAGCGACTCACTCCCCGGCTCAGCCGCTATGCGCGATCGCTCCCTCCACTGATGGCGGGGATGAAAATCTCACAAAAAGCGGCGGCGGCTGGATTTGAGTGGGAAAACGTAGACGGCGTATGGCAAAAGTTTCACGAGGAGTTAGCAGAATTTCAGCAGGCGATCGCTTCTGAAAGCAAAGCCAACCAGCAAGCCGAATTGGGTGATTTACTCTTTACCCTGATCAACATTGCCCGCTGGCATGAACTTGACCCAGCCGAAGCGCTTGAGGGTACCAACCAGCGATTTATTCAGCGGTTTGCTCAGGTAGAGGCAGTGTGCGATCGCCCCCTTTCGACTTATACCCTGGACGAACTGGAAACGCTGTGGCAGCGAGCAAAGGCAAAATTGGCGGGTGGGGATTAGGGTCGCAGCGTAGCTTGCTGTAGTGGCTTGGCAGTGCCAAGCCACTACCTGGACTCAAACCTAATTCACGATAGCGCTTGTTCATTTACTTACAGGACGAGAGACATGGGCCGCATCACCATTTTGACAATTGGCTCTCGTGGCGACATTCAACCCTTCTGCGCGATCGCTTTGGGCTTAATCCAAAGCGGACACCAAGTCACATTGGCGAGTAGTCCTAACTTTGCTGACTTTGCCGCTCACTGGAACATTCCGTTTGCACCGATTGCGGGTGATTTTAAGCAACTTCTGAGTTCACCAACAGGACTTGAGCTACTCGAAGGCAATCGGGTGAAGCTGATTCCTGAGGAACTACTATGGCAACAGCTTTTGGATGCCTGGAATGCCTGTCAGGGGAGCGATTTGATTGTGTTTTCGCCTCTAGCGCTGTGGGGCTACCATCTCGCTGAAGCGCTCAAGGTTCCTGCAATTTTGGCGACCCAAATTCCTATCGCTGCAACGCGAACTTTCCCTTTCCTGGGTTTTGCCGAACGTACCGACCAGCGGTTGCCAGGGCTAGCCAACCTTTTGAGCTATCATCTGGTGGGATTCCTCGGCTGGCGTTCTAATGCAAAGCTGATCAATCGGTTTCGACAAGACGTGCTGCACCTGCCTCAATTGCCCTGGGCAGGAGCCCGATATCGCCGTGATGCGCCTCCGTTCCTTTCACCCTTGACCATTGTTAATTGCTATAGTGCAGCGGCGATCGCCCCTCCTCTAGATTGGGGCCCAGCAGTTCACCAAGCGGGATACTGCTTTCTCAATACAGCAGACTCATTTACTCCCTCACCCGAACTACAAGCCTTTTTAGATGAAGAGCCAAAGCCATTCTATGTCGGCTTTGGCAGCATGATTCCTCGGCATCCTGAGCAGTTAGCTCAAACGATCGTCTCAGCGTTAGCAGCAACCGGACAGCGAGCCGTTCTTTGTTCAGGTTGGGGGAGCGTTAGCACCGACCTGCCCCCCTCCATCTACCGACTTGAGGAAGCTCCTCATGATTGGCTTTTCCCTAGAGTCAGTGCTGCAATTCATCATGGCGGTTCAGGAACCGTAGCTGCGACATTACGAGCAGGTATTCCCTCTATCATTGTCCCCTTCTTTGGAGACCAACCAACTTGGGGAAATTTACTCGTACAACTGGGAGTTTGTCCCGCCACTCATTGTCAATCAGAACTCACTAGCGATCGCCTCGTTGCCAGCATCCAAACCGTTCTTGAGGATTCCAGCTTCCGAGAACGGGCCCAACAGTTGCAGGTACAACTGCAAGCTGAGGATGGGGTAGCACGAGTCGTCTCAGTAGTTGAGTCCCAGCTTCAGCGCTGAGGTTTGGTATCCAATTTCACCACGAAAACCTGCGGGACAAATCTTCGTCGATTACTGCCTTCTTAACCAATCTCAGTCACCTTAGCTCTGACGGTCAAAGATACCCCACTCCTGAACGCCTTGACTTTGTAAGACTGATTCTGCCTGCCCCACTTCGGTGTCCGAGCCTTCTAAAAAGACCAGATAGTTTCCCCCGATCAGGCGATCGCTATAAACTCTAGCTTGCTCTTCGGGAATACCAGAATCCGCTAAGGCATGAATCAAACGATTGGTTTCTAAGGTTCCAAGTCCGGTTCCTGCAAGGTTAGTTAGAAGAGCCGCACCTAAAGTACCTGCCGCCAGTACAGGACCCGCTCCAGGAATAGCTAGACTTGTTAAACCTAGTAGGATTGTGCCCCAGGTAGCTCCTGAGACGGCATTTGAGACGACTTGTGTAGGGCTTTCTACATCTTGTCCTCCGACGCGATCGCTCATCTCAACTCCAGCAACTTGCTTCTCCTCATCACCCTGTTTAGCAATGACGGAGACTCTGTCCATTGAAAAGTTAGACGCTTTTAACTCATTTAATGCGCTCTCAGTGTCCTCATGGTTAGGGAACACTCCAACTGCTAATTTTTGACCTTCAGCCATGTTTTCCTCCTTCTGCAATCACCTGTCTAACTAATTAAATGTTTAGAACGGAACAGATGCAGAACTATTGTTTGGGTTATGCCATTATTCTTGTTGTTCTCCTCTAAATGCTCATCAATCAAAAGATGTAAGCAACATTCACTCACAACTGGTGCTTCTGGTACTTCTTCACAAACTATTCTCTAGAAGTAAAGCTAGATAAGCTCAAAGACAGACCTTGTCAGCGTAGGCAATCGATAGCATGAGGCTAATCTTAGTGAACTGGAGACTATTTAGCCATGCAAACCACTACACCCGAAAAAACTGCAGTTACTCCTATTGCTCCAGCCTATAATGGCAGCGATCGCAATGCCTGGATCTTTGGCTGGAACCCCCAACAAGAGCTATGGAATGGTCGTCTTGCCATGCTCGGTTTTGTAGCTTACTTGCTTTGGGATTGGGCAGGCTACAGCGTCCTTCGAGATGTGCTTCACCTGATTCATTAATCAGCCTGTAGCCAGGTCTAAAACTAGTTGGTGATGGTCCGCCAAAGATGAGCGATGTCCTACGCTCAAGAAAGTGGCACCCATTGCAGCCAGATGTTGATAGAGTCGTTCTTCATTGTCGAGGTCAAGAGCGCTAGTTGCTTCATCTAAAATGGCGTAGTTTGGCTTGTTTAACAGTAACCGGGCAAAGGTGAGCCGCTGTTGTTCTCCTAGAGATAAAACATCGGCCCACTCTCGTTCGGCATCAAAGCCACCAAACCGTTCATCTAAATCTGCTAAATTCACCTGTTCCAAAACTTGCTTAAGGTGTTGGTCTTCGACCTGAAGCCGAGTGTTGGGATAAAGCAACTGGTCGCGCAATGTTCCCATGACCATATAAGGACGCTGAGGTAGAAACAGGATTTGGTCTGCTTTAGGACGCGTAATTTTGCCTGTTCCAGCATTCCACAGACCCGCGAGCGCCCGCAGCAGCGAACTCTTTCCACATCCACTTGGACCCATCACCAATAATCCTTGCCCCGACGGAATTTCTATCGACAGATCCTTAATCAAGGTGCGTTGTCGATTCGGCGTCTGCAAAGTGAGGTCCTCTAAAACAAGGCGATCGGATTCGACCACTTGAATGACGGAGGGTCGCTCAGAATTGGAGGATGCTTCAGTTTGTATTCCTTTGGCCGTACCTTCTGTTGATGTGGCTGCTGTTGTCTGGGTTTGATCCGTTTCAACCTGTTCTAGAAATTCAGCGAAAGTGTACAAACGATTGATTCCGGCTGTGAAAGTGGTGAGTGACTGAAAGCGAGCAACTATGATGTTAAGTGAGAAAAAGACGCGCACAAAAGCGCCCTGCGCTTCGCTCACTTTGCCCACTTCAATCTCTCCGGCAAAAATCCCAGGAGCCACCACTAGTGCAGGCAAAATGAACGGAATAAACTCATAGGCATTAGTCAAAACGTTTAGACTTAACTCCCAAACAAGGAGCCGTTTGACATTCTCAAACACCTCTGAAAACCGCTGCTCAACCTGGTTTGATTCGCGTTCTTCACCTCGGTAAAAGGCGATCGCTTCTGCATTTTCCCGAATTCGCACCAGGCTAAATCGGAAGTTGGCTTCTCGTCTCAACTGTTCAAAGTTTAGCCGCACCAGCGGTTTGCCAAATACACCCGTTGTCACTAATGTCCCAACTAGCGCATACAGTCCTAGAAAAAACACGAGTGGTCTGGAAATGCCCCACAGTACACCACTAAAGGCAACTACAGCTAGAAATGATTCTACGAGTGCCAACAAAAAGGTGAGTGATTCTTGAGTAAAGCTGCGAACATCTTCAGCAATTCGCTGGTCCGGGTTGTCGATGTTGATGTCTGAAATGTTGAGTTGATAGTAGGCGCGATCGCTGAAGTAGCGATTTACAAACCGCTCAGTTAGCCAGCGTCGCCATTGCAAACTGAGGCGATCGCGCAAATAAGTGTAGCCAGCCAGCAGCGGTGCATAGATCACTAGCACTGCTAAGAAGATCATCACCGTTTGCCAAAATCGCGGCTCATCCTGAGCAGAAAGGGCTGAAATTAGCACTCCACGCTTGTTGTTGAGCAAGACGCTTAGCCCTGTGTAGGCTAACAAAAACAAAACAACTCCCAGCAATAGCCCTCTAGCCTGCCATTTTTCGTCCCCTGTCCAGTAGGATTTGGCGATCGCCCAAAACTGCTGAAAGACTTGTAAATTCAATCGATCCATCAACTTATTTCCTTTAGGACTGGTTTGCTTACATTACTTGCTTACATCACTTGCTTGCATTACCGATTTAACCCGCAGTGTTTCAGGCACTCGGCGGGTCAGGGTGATGGCTCGGGTTGCCATTAATAACACCATTGCCATCCATAGCAAATGGGCACTATGAAGTTGCCAGGCGATCGCCCCCATTGGCACAAAGCCTAGCAAAGTTGCCACAACAGTAGATTGACGCAAAATTTGTCCCTCAGTCAAACCCAAAAAGTAGCCATCCAGGGTGTAGGCGATCGCCCCAAAACCGAGAACCGGAAATAGCCACAGCACAAACCGATTCACCTGCTCCAACACGTCTGCATGGTTTGTCAGTAGTCCAAACAAGGGCGTGGGAAAGAGAGCAAACGCCGCCGCAAAGGCAAGTCCTAACCCTAGGCTCACTCCACCAGATAGCCAAATTAGTGTCAGCAGGCGATCGCTTGCGCCTTGACCATAAAACTTGCCCGCAAAACTCTCCGTTGCAAACGCTAACCCATCAATAAAATAAGCTGCCAGTGTGACGACTTGCAGCAATAAAGTATTCGTTGCTAATACCGTTGTTCCCAGGGCAGAACTGAAATTCGTAAATAGCGCAAACGCTGACACCAGCGCAAAGGTGCGAATTACAATATCACCATTCAGGAGAAACGCCGCTCTCCAATCGCTCAGGTCAAACAGTTTTGCTGTGACCGCTTGAACCTGGCTTAGCTTCAGTTCTCGGCTCACCAAGACTAGCCCTATCAGAAGCATGAGACACTGACTGAGTCCTGTTCCCCAACCTGCACCTGCGCTCCCCCACCCCTGCTGCACCACGAATATGTAATCTAGTACCACATTAGTTCCATTTCCAATGAGCGAAAGCACCAGCACTTTACCTCCATGCTCTCGCCCTAGAAACCAACCAATCAGCACAAAATTTATCAGAGTTGCAGGTGCTGCCCAGATCAACGCGTTGTAGTAATTAATGCCTGCTGCTTTTACCTCTGGCTCTGCACTCAAAAGGGCAAACCCGATTTCTCGTAGGGGATATTGCAAAATCCAGATTGCTATTCCTATTGCCAGTGCCAGTCCAGCGTTACGTAACCCAACTAATAGGACACCATCTTGATCTTGCCGTCCGACTGCTTGGGCGGTCATTCCCGTTGTCGCCATCCGCAGAAAGCCAAACGTCCAATATATGTAATTGAATAAAACTGTTGCTAGCGCCACACCTGCCAAATGACGGATTTCTGGCAAATGCCCTAAAAACGCCATATCGACTAGCCCTGCTAACGGCACCATCAGGTTAGAAAGCACATTGACAGCAGCTAGTTGAAAGAAGCGATCGCGAAACTGCATAGAATGCATGAAAATAGGTGAAAAGGAACAGCTACACTCCCTAGCCTCTCACAACTCACTGCAATTAACCCCGCACCTGGAGGTTAACCTCCTGCATAAATCACGTTTCCAAGCATGAATGGTAGCGTGGCTTTGCCACGCTACCATTCATGCTTGAGGTCTATTGAGAGAAAAGGATGTCTCCCTGTCTTCCGAGAGTGCATCCTTGTTTGCGGAAAGATAACTAGTTCACACAAAACAACTCTAATATCTGTTGGAACTAGAACTCGATACGGTTGTTTCACGACGGGTTGGAGTTCTGTCCTTAGGCTTGAGACCAGCCAAACCCAGCAATCCAAGCAAGCCTAGCCAGCCCCAGTCAAAGTCGCGATCGCCCTCAGCCGCCTGAACATCACTGGTTGTATCGCTAGTTTCCTGTCCACTCGTAGTCGTCGTGTTAGGGCTTACGGTAGGAGCGGTTGTAGTACCATCGGTTGAGCCACCCGTGGTACCTGCAGGAGCCGTAGTTCCACCAGTTGTTCCACCGATTGTTCCGCCCGTGGTGCCACCTGTCGTACCACTGGTTGTTCCGCCTGTTGTCCCACCTGTTGTCCCATCGATAGCAGTACCGGGCGTTGTAACCGTACCGTCAGTTCCATCCGTGGTACCCGTGGTATTTCCTTCAATGTCTCCTGTGGTGCTGCCTGTCGTGCCACCGGTTGCTCCACCCGTCGCACCGTCAACAGTTCCACCTGAAGGACTGCTAGGAGCTGTAGTCGTGCCACCTGTGGTGCCACCTGTCGTTCCACCAGCACCTCCTGTCTGAGCAGAAGCATTAAATGCAAAAGGGAAAGCGGCCAGGCTAAGGGCGCAAACGCTACTTAGAATAGTTTGTGTTAAAGCTGTAGATTTCATGGTTTTAGTTTCTGGTACTTTCTCAATGTCTAAGTGAGTTTTTAAGGTGTAGGTAGAGCGGTAGTGCTAGCCGTAAAAGAGTCTAATGATTCATAACCGTCGCTTTGCCTCCTATCTGTTCCGCTATTAACAGAAGGAATCCTGGAAATGTTGAGCAAAATTTTAGTGATTTAGGACTCAACACCTCCAGGCAAACAACGAGGAAAACTAGAACTATCTTTGTTGCTAATTCTGATGTTAATCCTGGAAGTTTGCTAGAGCGTCTACCATAGGAACATCTTTGTTTTAAGTTGATTTGTAACTAGAAACACAAAGCTTCTCACTGGAAAATTCACTATTTTGGAGCTTGCTCAATGTGTATAGAGTGTGCTTAAAAAGGTGCAGTTTCAGGTAAAAACGGTATTAGCTTTTAGCTATTTCGAATTGCTGGCAGTTGCCACCAGGGTACATCAGGATGCTCATGATGCTCTTCATGGTAACCAAAGTAATAACAGGTGATGAAAGACAAGAACACAGGCAACGAAGTGCTTTGAGTATGATGAGAATTGGTATAGCCGTCCTGGGGTTCTCGGTGAGGTAGAAACGTTCCAAAGTAAAACAGCTGTAACGAACTTAGAACAGGAGGAATAATCCAAAACAAAATTAGATTTGTCTCAGGCACATGGAGGATATACTTGCTCAAATTGAAGGCAACTATCAAACTGATTGATTGCTGTAGATTCCAGTATCTTTTAATAAAGAGAAAATACCAGGAAAAGAAACTTTTATGTTTGAAATCGTGAAAATCTGGGTCAAGCTCACTTCCCGGGTGGCGATGATGCAGCCAATGTTTTTTTAACAAGCGCTTATAGGAAAAAAATGCATAGCAAAACGCTGCAACTGAACCAATTAAATAGTTGGCTTTAGGATTTTTGGGAAAGACCACTCCATGCATCGCGTCATGCGCCGTGATGAATAGCCCCGTGTACAAAAAAGTCTGCCAAAGTACAACAAAAATCACTCCTAGAATCGGCAGCTTTGACACATCTGTAGAAAGCAGCAAAACTAGACTGCTTATCCAAAGACCAAAGATCGTAGAAGCAATTAGGACTCCATAATTTTTTGCCTGTTTAACAGTTGTTGAAGCGAATTCTACAGGCTTAATAGATGCTGTCTGAACCACGTAGGAACTCCATTGCAGGGTAGAAAATTATTTGCGATCGCCAAATCTTAAAATCTGTCAAGGCTTCGCTATATATCTAAATCCTAACTACCCAGGTACTTAGGGAAGTCTACCTATAGTCCTAACTGATTCCTATCTTGAGAGTAATATCGAGCGACATCAGCATTCAAGCCTTGTGATGTTTGATACCGCAGGCTTGCTATTTGAACCTAGGAAAAGTACAGTTTATAGAAGCTTGTCGGCTTTGCCGATATAGCACATAGAAGTATCTCGGTTAATTTGAATCTTAAACAAATCTGCTTCTCCACCTTCACTCCGAGTACTCAATCCCTTGAGAAGAATGTCTTTAAGAACTCCAAAGTTCATCCCATTAGTAACATCAAATCCTTTAACCTCAATATTAGAAAAATGCTTCTCTCTCAGCATCAAATTCAACTCATCAGGCTTAATAAATTTGTTCCAATCATGAAGTCCACGGGGTATCTGGTTTAGAACATCCTCTAGAAGCCAAATCATCACCAATTTTGACTTAAAAGTTCTGTTAATTGTATCAAATAGAAATACTCCGCCCTGGGATAGGACTCTATGAACTTCTGAAAGCACCTTATCTAGGTTTGATACGTGTTCTAGCACATCAAAGCATAACACCACATCAAAGGTATGACTACTATAGGGCAGGACTTCGGCAGATCCTTGTTGATAATCGATTTCAAGTTGACTTTGGCTTGCGTGCTCTTTTGCAACTTTAATTGAGTTCTCAGACAGATCGATTCCTGATACCTCAGCGCCCAGTTTGGCTAAAGCTTCACAAGCTAATCCCCCTCCACAGCCAACGTCTAGAACTTTAAGATTTTTCCAGTTTGGAATGTAGCTAGCGGCAAACTCAAACCTTGTTTGATTGAAGTGATTTGACAAATGTAAGGTTTCGCCGTTCTTCCACCATTTCTCAGCGTTTAAATCGTAGTATTCCAAGTCATTTTTCTTCATCGTTTCCTTTCTATACCAATTTAATCTGAGAATGTTACAGATATGGGTAGGAGCGCACCGCAGTGCGCCCTTACAGTCTTATAGAAATTGATGTGTCGTGAAATCTGTTTAACCCGATATTGTTTCTATTTGGCGAAATCAGGAGTTGTCAAAGGAAAACTCCTGATTTGTTCAATTTGATTCGCTGTTCAGACTACTCCCAACCTAGTGGTAGCTCAATAGACGTCTCTTCTGACTTTCCAACACTTGCCCCTGGCTTATCGACAATTTGAATTGTTGTCGCGTGGAGCAATCCCTCTTCACTCTCTACGGCTTCAAACCGAACACCTGTCCCTATCTCAAGGCGATCGAAATCATCATGTAGTACACTGTCGCGATTGAAGTAAATATCTTCTCCTCCAAGAGTTTTGAGAAAGCCATAGTTCTGCTCTTTGAATAATTTGGTGACAAGAGCAGTAGTATCTTGGACTTCGTCGCTTACTCCAGCGGTATCATGCTCACGCTGCTGTCTTGCTAAGTCTCTAAGCTGTCGCCAAGCTTTGCTAAATGCATCTCGAATTACCGTATCGAGTTCAGGATACTGGTTGCGCTCCCCGGGACTGGGATTACTCTCTGCGACCAGCTCATGGCTGGGAGGAACGGTCATATCGAGTCGAACTCGATAAGGAGATCCACCGCGAGGGTGGTCATGTACTTTTTCAACTGCAATATGGCAACTACTGATGTAATTACAGACCTGCTCCAATTTGTTTAGTTTCTCATCGATTAGAGAGGCGATCGCCTCAGTCTTGTCAACGCCTCGGTAGGTAATTTCTGGTGGAACTTTCATCTGCATCCTTCCTTTCATCTGAGAACTCCGGCTTCCAGGCAGTAAAGCGCATGTAGGGTAGATGAGGAGCCTGGGAAACGCTCATGGAAGCACCATCTTAAGGAATTGAAAGTTATCTCTCCTCTAACTCACGAGCCGTTATATTCATCCAAGTACCTGTCTAATAGGAGAGGTATAAGAGAAACAAGACGATACCCAACAGCATCTTGAGACTAAGAACTCTGCCTGCGTAGCATGTTCATCTTTTCTAGACTTAGCGTAAGAGATGAACATCACAAAACAAATTCATCATGAACTCCTCTTTGGACATAGCCGGAACTGACTTTAAGAATGAAGTTAGGCTTTTGAAACTGGTCTTGAATGTTAAGTGAGTAGCTAGCAGTTCAATTAAGTGCTATTGCTACGCCATTCAATACAGTTCATTTTGGAAAAGACATTACTATGCAAGCATCATCTGACAACATGCAAGTTCGCTACTGTGCGCTAAGTTTGGGCATTCTTTTCCTGCTATTAGGATTAGCGGGTTTTGTGCCTGCTTTTGTCGCTCCGCCTGCGGATGTCTCCTTCGCTAGCGGTTATGGCAATCTATTTGGCATCTTTCCAACCAACTACTTCCATAACGCTATAGGAGTTTTGGTTGGACTTTGGGGAATTGCTGCTTTTACCAGTCTAGGTGGCTCAATCACCTTCAACCAAATTTTCGCTTTTGTGTATGCCGCACATGCCATTCTAGGGATAATTCCTTTCACCAACACTTTCTTTGGCATTGCACCCCTGTTTGGCAACAACGTTTGGTTTAATGCAATTCTTGCCGGCATTGCTTACTACTACGGATTCGTAAAGCCTACAGTGCTCGACCGAGTTGGAGTATCCGCTAATGCTCAGAAAGCGGCTTAGTTCAACCATTAATATCCCTGGAATCAGCAAAACTTACAACACTTAATCGATCAACAAATTTAAGGAGAAAATTATGCCCGGTGGTCATGCTAGTCACAAAGGCGGTGGAACGAAACACAGTCATGACAATAGTCAGATTGATTCTGCTGCAAACCTTGTAGGAGATCCAGAGAACCTTTTAGATGAAGGCGAAGGATATCCCTTTGATGAGCAGGGAACAGAGATTAACCCTGCTGCGACAGAGCGTCCTAGTGAAAGCTCAGCGGAGCAACAGAAACAGGAGTAAACATAGGGGTTGTGCTTCCAGCCCTTCTGATTGTTAGAGGGTTTTTAAGAGAGTGTTTGCAGAGTAGCGTATATTTCGGTAGGGCATAGCATTCGGGCAAGAATTTTTGGTCTATTCCAAAGTTTACCTACCGAATGCTATGCCCCTACAATTTCTCTGGGTTACAGAACAGGCTTTTCGAACATCCTTCAAACACTAGCATTCATGCAAAAGGTTTATTCTTCTGCGGGTACCAAACTGCGCTTGGGAAGAAGGTTCAACAAGCCTACAGTTAGCGCTACCAGTGCAGTGGTATAGAACACCGTTGGAAGATTGGAATGGGTGAAGACAAACCCCAACAGAATGGGAGATAGGAACTGTGCCAGAAAACTCACGCCTGTTCCAGTTGCCAAGACAGTTGACTGTAGGTTGTCAGGCGCTAGCTCAGCTAAGCTACTGTAGAGCGTTGGTACAACGATGCCGAAGCCAAAACCAAACAAAATCGCGACGGGGAGCAAAGTTTGCATCTGGTGCAGGTAAGGCATTGCCGCCAAAGTGAGTGACATGGTTACAGCCCCTAGAATGATCGTCCAACTTTCACCAATTTGTTTGACCAAACGTCGCACCAGAAAGGCAGAAACTAGCGCTGCGCCACCTGCCTTCGTCGCTAACACAATGCCAATTGAAACGGTATTGCTGCTCATATCCGTTTTCATATAAATCGGCAAATAGACGATCAGAGCGTACACGCTGGCTGACACCAACGCTAAACACAGCAACAGTTTCAAGATTTGAGGTTGACGAAATAGCTGAGCGGGTGTGGCAACTTCCGACACCGTAGCATTTTGGGAAGATTCTGCTGAAGATTTCTCGGTATCCTTTTGGGTAGACAGAGCTTCAACATTCAAACCAGTAGATTGGCGACTGCCATAAAACACAACAGCAGCCCATAGCGCCAGTGGAATTCCCAATCCGTACAACCCAAAGACAAAGTGCCAGTCGATTGTGCCAATCCAGCCTGCAATCAACGGATAGACAATGTTAGCCAGGGTTAAAGTGGTGGCGACATAGGCGATCGCCTGTGCCCGTGCCTCGCCCTGGTAAAGCTTGCTGACTAATCCCAACCCTGCTGCTGCAATGCCGCCATTAGCGATCCCTAACAGGGCCCGTGTTGCCAACAGCGGCGTGAAGCTGTGCATTAATACTCCTGATATGCCAAAGACGGCGTAGCAGATCAGGGACGGTAGCAGCAGCCGAATTTGGCCAATTCGGTCAGCCAAAATTCCAAGCAATGGCGTAAAGATTGCTAAGGTCAGAAAGTGAAAACTGATCAGGTTGCCAGCTTGGGCCGTTTCAAAATGGAGGCTGTTTGCCATTTCCGGCAAGATGGGAGCTAGGATTGCCCCAGTCATGGCAATCAAAGAACTTGCAGCTAGCAATACCAACAGCCTGGAGTCAGAAAAATTCATACGCTGTGCAACTTAACACCACTCAACAGCAACAGGTCAATTCCAAAAGCTGCCCAAAAATTTGGGCACTTTCAGAAGAGTTACCAGATCAAGCTTTAAACAGCAAGGGCCAGCAAGTTTCTGTGTCTGTTAAGTCGTATGTTGGGTGAGGCATCGCGAAACCCAACAGAATCGAGGCAGGAGTTGGGTTCCGCCTTGCTCCACCTAACATACATCAGAAGATTTGTCAGTCAATCGGGTGGAGGAATTCGATGAACCCTTACCGCTTCCCTTCTCCTTCCTCCTCACACCTCCGAGAAGCTGCCAACTGCCCGCTGCAGCGAGGCTAGAGAGCGATTGTAGCCGAGAATTGCTTGCAGCAAATTGACCTCTGCCTGAGTAAGATCGGATTGCGCTTGCAGGACTTCAGTTTGGGTGCCGACTCCTGCCCGATAGCGCAGTCTAGCTAGGCGCAGGGCTTCGGTGGCAAAGTCTACGGCTTGAGTGGCTGTGCGCGTATTCTCAAAGCTGGACTGGAGGGTAAAGTAGGCTTGCTCGAC
The DNA here is from genome assembly GCF_014695875.1 of Leptolyngbya sp. FACHB-541. Lineage (NCBI taxonomy): Bacteria > Bacillati > Cyanobacteriota > Cyanophyceae > Leptolyngbyales > Leptolyngbyaceae > Leptolyngbya > Leptolyngbya sp. FACHB-541. The sequence goes on from NZ_JACJPC010000060.1 coordinate 16,043, forward strand.
TTCAAGCCGCACCTGGTTACGCACGTTGGCAAATTGAGTTTCGGCGATCGCCACATTGGCTTCCTCCTGTGCGGCTCTAGCTCTAGTTGCTCCACCATCAAACAGGTTCATGTTCATTCGCAAACCTAGCTGATAAGTATCATCCAGCCCACCTTCCTGGTTGAGTGTGTCCTGCACCCCATAGCTAGCAAAAGCTGAAACTTGCGGTCCTAACTCCGATAACGCTGCTCGTCGCTGTTGCTGGCTAATCTCGCGCTGTACCAACTGCTGCTCTAGCTCCGCCCGGTTTTGGTAAGCGAGAACGATGCTTTCTTCAAGATTGGGCAACCAGTCTCCTGCGACCCGAACGGGATCAGCCGCCGCTACATTCACCGACTCAGCAATGCCAAGTCGCTGTCGCAATTGACGACGAGAAACTTCCTGCTGACTCAACGCTTCGACCAGGTCTTGCTGGGCGTTAGCGACATCTACTTGAGCCTGAAGCTGCTCAAATCGGGTACCAATGCCAGCCTGCTCTAAAGCCGTTGCGTCTCGCAGGCTAGATTCCGTTTCTGCTAGCGAGGCACGGGCAATTCTCACCTGCTCATCAGCTTCCTGAAGGTCATAGTAGTCGTTCACCACATCCAACACAGTGGCTTCTGAAGTAACTTCTACCTGGAGCTGCTGAAGCCGCACTCGCCGCTCACCCGCACTGATTTGAGCCGATCGCCGACCTGATGTAAAGATGTCATAGTTCAGTTCTACGGAACCGCCCAATACTGCTGCTGTGGAAGAGTTATTGCCACTTTCAACTCCTAGTGCAGCTTCTAACTCTTCGGGAAGACCAGAGGAACTTTGACTTTGCTGCAGGGTGAGGTCAGCGCCAGCCGTCAGTTGAGGCAAGTTAGCTGCTTGAGCTTCACGCAGTTCCGCCTCAGTGCGTTCTAGCTCTAGTTGAGCGGTTTGCAGGTCGAGGTTGTGACGCTGTGCCAGGGCGATCGCCTGCTCCAGGGTGATTGGCACAGCTTCTCCCACTTCCACTTCTTCAGGAAAGGTGGGTCTGGTTAAAGGATTGGGAGGTGGGGCAAATTCTTCTAAAGTGTCTAAACTAGCTGGGTTAGGGGGCGCTTGCGCCTCTATTTCAATTCCTGACTCGGCATCGACTTCGATTCCCGGTTCAGCGTTCGGTAGTTGAGCAGGTTCACCTTCTGGCGCAGCATCCGGTTCCATCTGCGGTGCAACCTCTGATTCAACTTGATCTGATTCTACGTTTGGTAGTTGAACCGGTTCGTTTTCCGGCACAACTACTGGTACAACTATTGGTTCTTCAGAAGTTGGCACCTGGAGATTTTGTTCTTCAAGGGTTGGTTCAAAGGGGGCAAAGTTAGGACGGGACCATTCCACTGAATCTTGCGGTGCAACTGCTGTCCATTCAGGGGAAACGGCTGCAATTTCGACACTGTCAATTGGTTCTAGTTCTGGTGTCGGTAAAGCTATTTCAACCTTGGCATCTGGCTCAGGGGCTGTCGGTGCTGAGGTGGGGCGATCGCCTGTTACACTGTGGGCAACCTCTCGATGTGCAAAAGGTTTAACAGGCTCTACTTCAGGTGGAGTAGTGACTGGACTAAGTTCAGGTTTTGCATCATCTGCAACACTAACCGGACTTTCTTTGGTTTCCTCTAGAGCAGGGGCAGGGGTAGCGATCGCCCGTCGCGTAATCGCTTGAGCGGCAATTAGTGTAAGTGTGCAAAATACAAAAGTTGAAAAGCGCATGGAAATAATTACCTGGAATCTTGTTTCGATTGCCGGGTATGGGTTTCTACAGGGTGTCACCTCAGATCTTGCACTCATTGGCAGGGTGATCCGGAAGGTCATGGGGCATTAGATGTACATTGCATCTAATCCGCTAAAAACCCTGGTTCCCTGGAGTGGTGGCTACAGCAACTGCTCAATTTCTTCATAGGCATACAGCAGGCGATCGACACGCAAGCGAATGATGAATTCCTGGAACACAGAAGCAATTTTGGGTTGCTCTTGCTGCGTTTGATGAGAGAACGTTCCCAGAGGCGGTAGAGCTTGCTGGGTTGGTTCGTAGTGACTAACGCTATGGGCTACCTATTCTGGAATTTTCACATTATCCAATGCTTCTGTCTCTGCTGGATACTGAGGATTCATCGCTTCAAGGGTGTCAGCGATCGCCCTTGCTACAACCAGGTTGCGATACCACTTTTTATTAGCAGGCACTACATACCAGGGCGCGTAGTCAGTTGAGCAATTTGTAATAGCCTCCTCAAAAGCAAGCTGATAATCATCCCAAAACTGACGTTCTTTAATGTCACTAAAGGAAAACTTCCAGCGCTTATCTGGATTGTTTAAGCGACTCTCCAACCTCTTTTTTTGCTCATTCTTGGAAATGTGGAGAAAGAACTTAACCACCATGATGTGATTAAGTGTGAGCATGTGTTCAAACTCATTAATCAACTGATAGCGCTTACGCCAAACGTTTTCTGGTACTAAATCTTTGACTCGAACAATTAATACATCCTCATAGTGCGATCGATTAAAAATGGTGATCATACCGCGAGGTGGAGTTCGCTGATGATAGCGCCAGAGAAAGTCATGGCTAAGTTCTTCTACACTGGGCTGCTTAAACGACCAGACCTGACAGCCTTGAGGATTAATCCCCTGAAACACATGTTTGATTGTGCCGTCTTTGCCACCTGTATCCATTGCTTGCAGCACAATCAACAAACTACGCTGTTGTTCTGCAAACAGCCGTTCCTGTAGCTTCTGCAAGCGTTCTCTTTGATATTCGAGTTCTGCTTCGACATCCTTCTTACCCTGATAAGACTCCGCAGTGTCTGGGTCAATATCAGCAAGATGAAATGGCTCCCCTGGATGAACTCGATATAGGGGATAGTTGGGTTTCGGTGGCGGATCACCAACAACCGCCGTCTCGGGTGACATAACGTCTGTCACGGCTGCCGTTGCTGCTGCTGCCGCCCTTTTTGTTTTAGCAGTTTCGGCTTTGTCACTGCCAGAAACAGAATTGGGGTTAGAAGAATTGGAATGGTTCATAAAGAATCTCGCTGAAGCGCCCACGAGTTTTTGCTGTAAATGCAGGGTAGCGGAATTGTAAGCTGCGAGACCTCTCCCCTCTGTTAGACTTTGCTATCTAGATGTCGACTGAAGTGCACTGTCAGATTATGCCGCTTCAAACCCAGACAACACATTAACCGCGTTGATGCCAATTTCGGCTACTGCATACCCCCCTTCCATCACAAATAGAGTTGGTTTACTAAGATGGGCAATAGCCTCCCCAATTCGCTGATAGTCGTCCTGTTTTAGGCGAAACTTTGAGATAGGATCATGCTCAAATGTGTCAACCCCGAGCGATATAACCACAACATCTGGAGCATAGTCACCAATGTGATTAACCGCATCTGCAAGCGCGTTCTGATAAGTTCCCCAATCCGTTCCCCAAGGCATCGGATAGTTGCGGTTAAATCCTTCACCTTGCCCTACACCGATTTCATCTTCATAGCCTAAAAAGTAGGGATACTCATCTTTGGGATGAGCATGGAGAGAGAGGAAGAAAATGTCAGCACGATCGTAAAAGATGGACTGGGTGCCATTGCCGTGATGATAATCAATGTCCAACACCGCAACCCGCTCCGCACCTGCGTCTCGAAAAGCTTGAGCAGCGATCGCCGCATTGTTCAAAAAACAGTAGCCTCCATAGAGGTCACGTCCTGCATGATGTCCAGGTGGACGGCAGAGCGCAAAAACAGCTTGTTCTCCATTCGCCACCCGCTTTTGTCCGGTTAACGCCACATTGGCAGAGGCGCGGATTGCTCTCCAGGTTCCGGCAGTGATGGGCGTACCTGCATCAAAGGAGTAATAGCTCAGTTTGCCATCAATGGCTTCTGGAATGCGGTCTTGACGCATCGTTCGCGTTGCCCAATTTAGCGGCAACGCATCATAATCTCCGTGAGCTGCCACCCACTCACCCCACGCCGTACTCAAAAAGGAGACAAACTGCTGATCATGGACTTGCAAGATTGGCTCAAGCCCAAACTCCTCAGGTGGCAGTACCTCACCCAGATTTGCCGATCGCACCTGTTCAAGCACCATTTCTGCCCGTTTTGGCATCTCAAACGGAGGTAAAAACTTGCCATCAATAAGTTCTGCTGTAGCGTTTTGATAATGATGCTCGTCGCTGTAGATTGTAATCATTCCTAACCTTATTAAAGTCCTGCTTGATCCAATGCCATCATTAAATCCTCCGATAAGTTAAGAGTCTGTGCCCACTGCTCCAAATAGCCAAAATCCAGCCTTTCACCCTGAAGCTTAAGGACGCCTAAAACATCTCGCCACTGTTTTTCTAAATCGCTGTTTCTTCGCCTCGTTCAGCTTTGTCCTCAATACTCAACCGCCGCAATAGATTGAATATCAACACATCTACATCAACGCTAGTGTCATCTGACTGAGCCTTATATCCCGACTTAACAATTGCTTTGGGAATAGAAGGCATTTTTTTATTTTGAATATTAATATTTTGACTCTAAAGTTCTCTAGAGCATTGAGATAAACGACCCGTCAAGTGCCTCACCCACATGGGTGAATGCGAAGCTACTTATGAAGATTTAGAGAAACATCATTCTGAACCTTTTGAGGGAAGCCCATAATTCCAGGTAGGGGGTTAAACTGATCTATGAGTTTATCCTCCTAATGGTGTACTCCGATGGAAATAGGGAAGGCTTCTATTTATAAATCAATTTAATTCAAACTTTGAAATTTTCTGACTTAATTGACGTTGAGACCTAAACCTCATTACTGCGTTAACCCGACTTGCCCCAATCCGGCTGATCCCGATAGTGCATCAGCTACAGTTTGTCGTCATTGCAATTCAACCTTGCTGTTGCAAAATCGATATCGCGTCAAGCGGCAGGTCGGCGAAGGTGGCTTTGGCAAAACTTACTTGATTGAGGACACGCTGAACATAAAGGCAGGCAAGACTGAAACGCAAAAAGTTCTCAAGGTCTTGCTAAACCAGTCGCCGATCGCCGCCAAGCTATTTCAGCGAGAAGCAAAAGTATTACGCCAGCTTCGTCATCCCGGAATTCCTAAGGTAGAGGAAGAATCCTTTCAGTTCCGACTTGGCGCTGGCGCTGAAACGCTGCATTGCCTAGTCATGGAGTTTATCGAAGGGGTTGACCTCAATTCTTGGGCTAACTCACGCGGCAAGCTGCGCCGACCAGTGACTCAAGCTCAGGCGATCGCCTGGTTAAAACAACTGGTTGACATTCTTGGCGTACTGCACAACAACTCAGTGCAGCAGTGCTTTCACCGCGACATTAAGCCGTCTAACATCATCTGCCGTCCCAATGGTCAGCTTGTGCTGATTGACTTTGGTGCGGTGCGGGAAGTAACGCCTACCATGTTAGTCAAGGTAGGCGGCGGGCAAGCTCTGACCGGCATTTGTTCCCCTGGCTATGCCCCGCCGGAGCAGATCGATGGCAGACCTTTGCCGCAGTCTGACTTTTTTGCGCTGGGACGCACCTTGGTACACCTGCTAACAGGCAAGCATCCACTGGAATTAGACGCTGACCTCTACACGGGCGAACTGCGTTGGCGGGATCAGGCTCCCTCCATTAGTACTCCGTTAGCTGACCTAATTGACCATTTAATGGCTCCAACGGTAGGTAAGCGACCGCCAAACACAGACGCAATCTGGCAACGCCTGGATGCGATCGAGCAGGGATACGACCTTCAGGATTATCCTCAGAAGCAAGATCATGAGCAGGAAACAGCGCTGCTGCCTCCTAAACGCGCTGGCTTGAAAAAGCTGCGCTTGGCGCTGGCAGTACCCGGAGTGGCGATCGCCCTGGGTCTGGGTGGGGTCACCTGGCAGTGGGGAGCCATGCGGATGGCAACGGTCTACCACGAGCGTGGCATTACGCATCAGATTGCAGAAGAACTGTATCTGGCTCAAGTTGAGTTGGAGCGGGCGATCGCCCTCAAACCCGATTATCCAGAAGCCTACTTCCACTTAGGACGTAACTATGAGCAGCTAGGCGACCTTGAGCAAGCTCGCACGGCTTACGAAACTGCTCAGCAGGCAGGGTTACCAGAGGCATACAGCAACCTGGCTCGGCTTGACATTTTAGCAGGGCAGCCAGAGCAGGCAATTTCGCTGCTGCAAGCAGGATTGAAACTAGAGCAAAATGATACTATTCGGTATTCCATGCTCAAAAATCTGGGCTGGGCTTACTTAACCCAAGCGAATTACACTGAGGCAGCATCTTACCTAAATGCGGCAATTCAGCTTAATGATGAAGAAGCCTCTGCCTATTGCTTAATGGCACAGTTGGCAGAAGTTCAGGGATCGCCTGAAGTGGTGACCAACTGGGAGTCTTGCCGCCGTTATGCATCTCGGATGCACCCTGACCAAAGACAGTGGCTTCAGCAGGCTGAGCAATATCTCACAACGATTCAGGAAGACGCTCAGCCGAAAACTCAACCAGGAATTCAGTCAGGTCAATCGTCTACCCGTTCTACTCGTGAAAGGGATCAACCTAGCATTCAACCACCTGCGCCACACGATTTGCAGCGTCTGGCAACGGATGGAGGGAGATGATGAAACTTCATCAGTTGCGAGTTTCTGAGAGGAGCGATCGCCCACCTCAGCACTTCAGTCAGGGATTCACCTTGATTGAACTGCTGGTCGTCATTTGCGTGATGGGAGTTTTGGCAGCGATCGCTATCCCTAACTTCATCAGTCTGGTTAATCAAACCCGAGTCAACCTTCTAGCCGAACAAATTCGTCAATCACTCAAGGAAGCGCAGCAGCAAGCTATTTCGGAAGGCTACAACTACACGGTTCACTTTCGGAAAACTGATACAGGAATTCAGGTTGCACAGTCACCCTACACGACAGAACCACGAGAATGGAAAACGCTGTCTCCCAATATTCCAGCAGATCGGCTAATTTTCACCATTCCAGACTCTTCCAACAACTCACTCACATTTACGCCCGACGGCACCGTAGAGTATGAAGCGCTCGTGTTTGTCGCATTGGGAAACGAAGATCAACTCCAAGTCAGCACCAGACGCTGCATCAATGTGCTGAATCGCAGAGGCGGTATTAGTTACGTTCAAATCAACCAGGCCACAGCCTGTGAGATTGCGCCCAACATTTCACCCTATTTACAGCCTCCACCTGGAGACATTGCTCGCTAATCCTTAAGAGGCTACAGATAGAAAGGCACCCCGCTGAGCGGGGTGCCTTTCTATCTGTAGATTTTGAAATTGGTAGTAGACACTTCAGTTAAAGAAGGGAGGCAGAACCCAGTCCTGTCTCCCTTCTCCTTTAAGATGTATAGCTAATTTAACCGCGAGCGCGTTCTAGCAGAATCATCATGAGCAAGCTGAGTAAAGCTTGAGCTTCTTCGCGATCGCTCATTTGATCAACTGGTTTTAATACAAACTTTCTTGAGAAGAATGAAGGTAGCTTTTCCAAACGCATCACCACTTGACCATCGGGACGGCTGACCAGATATTTGGGGTGAAATACATAGCCACTGAGCGCTCCCAGGATTGGAATTTCCTGAAACAAGCTGTCCCAAATTTTGACCCAAGGATTTTCTTCTTGAATCATCAAGTTGCTTGAATCACCATCAAAAATGTCATATCTGGCGCGCCAGAGTGACCGCAGACCGCGACGCTTGACGCTGCCTAAGTAGGCTCCATCGTGGTCAGCAAAGTTATAACGAGCAGAAAAATCAATGATGCGATCGGCTTTGATCGTGAATTTCGAATGGGTCTGTTGAGCATCCGAAAAAACAGTGATGTGTTCCTTAAACTTAAACAGCTTTTGTCTAACGTATAAGACCAAGTTGCCCTGAGCATCTGTGACTGAAATGGTGGGAGCTAGCGTCCAGATCTTAAAAGTTAGTTCGAGAGGATATTGCATAACGGGTTCGGGAAGATGAAAGAAATATTACCCCCGATAGATTCCAAATTACTGAACGTAATTCCGGACGAGGGGTTTGCATTCTAATTAATCCCGGTTTTCGGACCCAATCAGGGGCCTAAGCCCCTGATTCCAAAAATCGTTACACACCGCTGCCAACGCTTTTCTTCGCCAGAAACTTCTCTAGCTCGGTTAGCGCTTCTGCATCAACTTTGGTTTGCATGGGACAAAACTTCGGACCACACATCGAACAAAACTCAGCCGTTTTGTAAATATCAGCGGGTAATGTTTCGTCATGGTATTCCCGTGCCCGCTCAGGGTCGAGCGACAGCTCAAACTGGCGATTCCAGTCAAAGTTATAGCGTGCGATCGAAAGCTCATCATCGCGATCGCGTGCCCCCGGCCGATGACGCGCAATGTCTGCTGCATGAGCCGCAATTTTGTAGGCAATTAAACCATTTCGCACGTCTTCTGCATCGGGTAAGCCGAGGTGTTCTTTGGGTGTGACATAGCAAAGCATTGCTGTCCCGTGCCAACCGGCGATCGCCGCTCCAATCGCTGAGGTGATGTGGTCATATCCTGGCGCAATATCCGTCACCAGTGGTCCCAACACATAGAAAGGTGCTTCTGAACATTCTTCCATCTGTTTGCGGACATTAAACTCGATCTGATCCATCGGTACATGTCCTGGGCCTTCCACCATAACCTGTACGTCATCTTCCCAGGCTTTGCGGGTAAGCTGCCCCAAAGTTTTTAGCTCTGCTAACTGGGCTGCGTCTGATGCGTCGTGAGCGCAGCCCGGACGCAAGGAATCACCCAGACTAAACGAAACATCATATCTTTTGAAAATCTCAATGATGTCCTGAAAGTGAGTGTAGAGTGGGTTTTGCTTATGGTGATGTAGCATCCAACGAGCTAAGATACCACCGCCTCGTGAAACAATGCCTGTCAGCCTCCCTCTCACCAGGGGTAAATGTTCGATCAAAATGCCTGCATGGATCGTTTGGTAGTCCACCCCCTGCTGAGCATGTTTTTCAATGATGTGCAGGAAGTCATCAGGCGTGAGGTTTTCAATGGTGCCATGTACACTTTCTAGCGCCTGATAGACCGGAACGGTGCCGATTGGTACGGGTGAGGCATTAATGATAGCAGTGCGAATTTCGTCTAGATTGCCCCCACCCGTGGACAAGTCCATCACGGTATCTGCGCCATACTTGACCGCTAGTTTAAGCTTGTTGACTTCTTCTTGCAGGTCGGAAGAGTTGGGGGATGCGCCAATGTTGGCATTCACTTTGCAACGAGAAGCAATGCCGATCGCCATCGGCTCCAGATTCTTGTGGTTAATGTTAGCGGGAATAATCATTCGCCCCCGCGCCACTTCCGCTTGAATCAGGTCGGCAGGCAGGTTTTCGCGCCGTGCCACATAGTGCATCTCTTCTGTGATTACACCTTGACGGGCATAGTGCATTTGAGACACATTGCCTTGTCCGCGCCGCTTGGCGATCCATTCAGTCCGCATATGAGGTTCCTCAAAATAAACAGCTTCCCTCCGCTGGTGCTAGCCAGACTCAGGTTCTAAGGGTGTAATCTCAGCCTGAGAAACTCAGGCACCCCTAGCTTGACTGCTTATCTTATCACCCTTGAGCAACGAAGCTGCGCCGACTGTAAAAACTTGACGGTTCGTATTGGACAGCAATGCTGTAGAGAAGTTGCTTAATGATTTAAGTTTTTTGCCGCTAAATAGGGTTCCAACACTGTATACCAGGCGATCGCCCTTTCCAGTGAAGGCTTGAGGGCGATCGCCTGGTTAACTGACAAAACTCCCAAAACTATGGGTATATCGTAGGTTGGGTGAAACGAACGCGTAACCCAACAGAATCTAGGCAAGCGTTGGGTTACGCTCTGCTTTACCCAACCTACATCAGAAGATTTGTCAGGTGACTAGGAGCGATCGCCTCTCTTCTTTACACCTTTTCTACACCAAAAGTGCTGGCGTTAAAACAGCGTCAATGACATGAATCACACCATTGTCAGTCAGGATATCAGTTTGCAGTACCTTCGCCTCATTTACGTGAACGCCGTCTCCCTGCTCAACAGATACCACTGAACCCTCTAGGGTTGGGGCTTCATCGATTTCAGCCAAATCGTCCGAGCGCACATCCCCTGAGATAACGTGATATAACAACACCTGCTTTAGCTTATGAGGATCTTGAAGCCAAGATTCTAACGTTTCTGCTGGGAGTTTTTTAAATGCGTCATCAGTTGGCGCAAGTACAGTGTAAGGACCTTCCCCTTTGAGAATATCTACAAGACCAGCACGTTCGACCGCTGTAATCAATGTCCCAAAAGAACCTGCTTCAGTAGCAGCTTCTACTAAGTTAGCCATAGTTCATTTCTCCGCTTAGATTGCCACCCTGAGAGCGTATGTCTGAAATGAGGCAAAATTCATCGCTCAAAGGATAGGCTCTAAATCAAATCTACCGATTCAGGTCTTCAAAAAAGTCTTTAGGATCTTCAAAAAACTCCTCTACATCCTCAAAAAATTCTTCTAGATTTGGTGACGTAACTTCAACAATAGGATCACCCAAGACTCGTACAATCAAACCGCTGACAACTGCAATTAAAAGAACGCCTAGCCAACTCAACGGTCTATTCATACCTGAATTGTCTTTATCGTGTGCTTTTGGCATTGCAATAAATCTTGTGAGTAATCCTGTGAGTGGTCACGAATGGAATGAATTCTACAGCGATCGAGTCAATAAATATAACCTGAAACAGGCAAAATTTCCTTAAAACATATTTCTCACGGTACAAGCTGCTTTTCAATAACTATGTCAAGCTTTTAGACGTATGAATATATGAATATTACTTTGACATGAATACATCAAGTTTAAATGCTGTAGAACGGCTTGCTACCCTCAATCGCATTCGTAAGCTGAGTCGATTGATGGATACTGCCATTCGCATTCCTTTTATTAACTTTCGAATTGGGCTAGATCCTATTTTAGGTCTGGTTCCTGGTGCAGGAGATGTAGTTACAACTGCGTTTTCGGCTTATATTATTTTTCTGGCACGGCGCTTTCAGCTTCCTTCGGAGGTGCTAGGCCAAATGATTGCCAACATTGTCTTAGAGGCAGTGGTGGGTTCGGTGCCCCTTCTGGGTGACTTATTTGACGCTTACTACAAAGCAAATGTGCGAAATCTGGCTCTTTTAGAGAGGCATTTGCAGATGGCTGAACCAGATCTTGAGCAAGTTGACTCCTTGAATCTGTCGAGTACAGAGATGGCTGGGACTGCTTCTGCAAACATATCTGCTCCGAGGTAAACGGGTAATTCTGCCCGGGGCAACCTACCAGAATGAGTACTTTTGTTCTACAAACAGCCTTCTGAAGATAGACGGCACCTTTTAAGCAGTGTTTTACAAAGGAAGGGTAATAGTTTCAGGTCAGATTTAAAGCGATCCAAGAGCGCTTTAAATCCCCTGTACTGAAGTCACAGCTTAATAAGGAAGTGCATTATGGCAGTTAAGGAACTCCGTAAAAGTGATGTAATGGCGCACTTGCTAGAGGCGCTCGACGAAAAGCAGGATATCGGACATTATGGCAGGCTGACGTTTGCTATGGTGGCGCGTCACTTCATGTCAGAAGAAGAACTGGTGACTTACCTTCAGAAAGACCCAGACTGTGATGAACGGGAGGCGCGATCGCTCTACCAGCAGGTGCAGGGCAAGGACTACAATCCACCCAAACGCGATCGCATCCTGGAATGGCAAAAAAATCAGGATTTTCAGATCTGTCCTGATTCCGATGATCCTGATGCTTGCAATGTCTACAAAGACCTTCAATTTCCTCAGGATGTCTACGAACACATCTCTGAATACTACGAGCAAAAATCAAATAGTTAGACCTCCATCGCGACCAAACGTTTATACGAACCAGGACTTCCTTCTAAGATGAGAAGATGAAGTAGGTGTTCTAGCAGTAACCATGTTCCCTGAAGCCCTTGACCGGACGAGTTCTCCAAATCCTTTTCTATCGCTCAACTATGAGCCAGCCCTAGAAAATCTGGGAGACGATTATTTTGATATTGTCTCAGCAGCGGAGTTTCCCCGTCACATTCTTCGCTTTCGTAATGATCAGGTGTTGCCTAAGCTAGGACTTGATCCGAAGTCGGTTACGGATGCAGATTTTATCCAGGCTTTTGGACATTTTCAGGCGCAGCAACTGCCGCTAGCGCTACGCTACCACGGCTATCAGTTTGGTGAGTACAATCCGTTTTTGGGTGACGGCAGAGGCTTCCTGTACGGGCAGGTGCGTGGTGTAGACGGTGAACTGTACGATTTTGGCACTAAAGGTTCTGGCACAACGCCTTACTCCAGGGGTGGGGATGGCAGACTCACACTCAAAGGGGGTGTACGAGAAGTGCTGGCATCCGAAATGCTGAATGTTTTGGGTGTCCGTACTTCTCGTTGCCTCAGCTTGATTGAAACGGGGGAAGCACTCTGGCGAGGAGATGAGCCGTCTCCCACGAGATCTTCGGTAATGGTGAGATTTTCGCGATCGCACATTCGCTTTGGCACGTTTGAACGACTCCATCACCTGGGTCGTCCTGATCTCACCCAAAAGCTGCTGAATCATGTGATTCAGTACTACTATCCGCATCTGTGGAACCAACCTGACCAGTACGCTCATTTCTATGCAGAACTGGTGCAGCGAGTCGCAAAACTGGTTGCAGAATGGATGTCTGTGGGCTTTTGTCATGCCGTACTCAACACAGACAATATGTCGATTACTGGGGAAAGTTTTGATTACGGTCCTTACGCTTTTATTGATCAATACGATCCTCGCTTCACTGCTGCTTATTTTGATTACGCTGGTCGCTACAGCTATAGCAATCAGCCTTCAATCTGCCGCTGGAATTTAGAAATGCTGCAAGTACCACTAAAAGCAGTGATCAGCCCCGCAGAAATGGAGTCAGGTCTAGCTCAGTTTGAGCAACACTATGTCACTGCCTATCTACAGCAAATGCTGAACAAGTTGGGTTTTGAAGGATTAGAGGAACTAGATGAGGCGATCTCGGAAAGATATCCGCAAGGGGTCGCCACTCACTTACTTAAACTCACTTTGCAACTGTTAGAAGAAGCCCGAATTGGTTATCACGACTTCTTTCTAGCGTTACGACAACAGTTTTCACCAGATTGGCGCACCGATAAAGCCTTAATTTTTGCTGAAGGTGAATCCCAATCTGATGCAGTGATGGATTGTTTTGACCAGTGGCGATCGCACTATCATCAGATTCTCACTGCTTTGCCGGAGGAAAAGATGGGGGCGATCGCCCAACGGCTGCAACAACACAATCCCAGCACTATTTTACTTAGACCCGAAATTGAGGCAATTTGGGAACCAATTACCGTTGAAGATGACTGGGCTCCCTTTTATGACCTACTCAAGCGAATTTGGGAATCTGTTCAGCCAATGAAGTAATTGTCGAGATTTCTGCCTTTTCCCGATTTTGCGGCAAGGGTGATCGCCTAACACCCAGCAACGCCCAACATCTTACCCTTCTTTTTCTTGCCAGAGGGTGAAATGTTCAGGATATTCCACTAGGAGGCAGAGTTTGCCAGAGTCAAGTTCAGATTGCCAGAGGTCAGTTGCTTTTTCGCGCAAGCGTTTAGCAAAAGAGATGCCTTCTACCAGAACTTTGCCTTGAAAAACACACTCTGTAAAACCCTGGTTCAAAATACCTTTCTCTTTTAACTCTTCCACCTTAAACATTAGTCGCTGCACTGCGGGTGCCTCAACCGCAGAACTAGGTGCCGAGCTAGTAGGGTTGCCTTGAGAAATATAGAAGAGACCATCGGATGAGCCGTCTTGAGGCAAAGAATCATCAGGCAAACCGTTTTGCACTGGATTAGGTTGACTCACAGCGTTTCGATTTGCATTGGATGACACATTGGCAGCACTACCATCAATCAAAGTTGCTTTTGAGCTATTCATTGCTGCTGCCTGCAAGTCCAGTTCTTTGACGAGTAGAATGAACCCGCCAATGCGGATAATATCGTCTGTTTGAAGCAAAAAATTCTGGTTGGTCTGCACTGTCTGGTCGTTGACCTGAGAGCCATCGGTACTGCCCAAATCGGTGTAATAGTATTGCCCCGACTGATACAAAACTCGACCGTGAACTCGACTCACTTCAGGACTATTTAGCACCAGATCACAGTTTGGATTTCGTCCGATTAGACCACCCCCCTGAGTTAATGTTTCTGGTGTTAGGATTTTTTCCTGAGACTCACCTGTTTGGTAGTAAATAGCCCTTATTTTAATCATGATTTTTTGTCACTTTTGACTTTGACCCAATCCGTTAAAGCGTTGTTTGCTCCTCCTGATTAGGACTTTGGTTTTGCCCAATTACAGTAATTTTTTCTGAATCGGCACTTGTTAAGGAGGAGACTTTGGGGTTGGCTAATGGAGAATTAGGACTGCTTCCATCAGCAGGCTTGGGGATAGTGACGTTGTTTAAGTCTTGACTTGGAAACGGGGTGGCAATGCTTGGCTTGTTGCCAGTTTTTGCTTTTGAGGGACCGATTACCGTTTTTTCATCTGCGGAGCTATTAGGCTGGAACGGTCTGGCAACGGTCGGCTCATCTGCTGACTGCGATTGGAACGGTCTGGCAACAGTTGGCTCGCTTGGGGCTGGGGAACGAATGACGGTCTGATTGTTTTGGGGATTGAGGAAACCGGGTGTGGTAACAGGTTCATCCCAGGGATTGGGCTGACGGGAGGGTTTGGCGATCGCCTGCTTGCTCTCCTCCTTTGGCAGAACAGTGGGTTCTTCAGCCGAGCTCGTTGCATTGGGGTTTGCTTCAGCAGACCCGGCAAAGTGAATTTGGTTGAGCGACTCAATTACGGTAGGGGCATCGGCTAGAGCTGCGTCTGACTCGGCCTGAGTAAAATTCTGAATTGCTTCTGCAATTGCATCTGCCTCTGTAGCTGAGATCAGTGTCAGCGGCTCCTGAATGACTGTGCGATCGCCTCCTACAGCAGATTGAGCAGGAATTGCACCAAGGGGCTGATCAAAATCCGATCTGCTGGAGTGCTTGACTGATTTCTCTTCTACCAGTTGAAACCGAAGCTTGCCAGCAGGTTTTGCAGTCAGTTTAACTGCATCGGGTAGAGGTACTTCAGACTGCGATCGCTCAACTAAGCCGTCTTCTAGCTTGGCTTTACGGGACCGATTTGATAACGCTAAGGGACGGCTCTGTCGCCAAATCTCGTAACCAATAATGAGCAAAAGAATTAGGGAAAACGCGACGAGCGCTCCCCACAACCAAGTAACGACCAGAACGAACCCGCCAATTGCCAAACCCCAATAGACAAGGCGCATTTGCTCTACCTCTATGACTTTTTCCCGGGCTAGTAGGCGATCGCACCACTCCCACCCAGCGATCGCAAACCCAGCTTGCGATACCAAGAAGTTGCTTTCACCCTATAACTTCTCCAAGCAACTGGAGTCGTTTCAGGAAAGTTTAGAAACGAAGGTTTGTTTGAGAGGTTGAATTTTTTGTGCATTAAGCGCATGGAAAATCCAACCCCTTGAATAGCTTTAAAGCTGCGATCGCTCTAACCACTGCTGCACCATCTGCTCCATTTTTGGGGACAGTTTCAGGGGCAGGTGATCGACTTGGAGGTGCAGGTCGCGTTGGGGGAAGGGAATGTCTACCTGATTCTGACGTAGCAGAGCTTCCATGCGGAAATAGAGATCGCTTTTGATCACAACTTGCTTGCTGGGTTCTGCTGTCCAGACCAGCAGTTCAAAATTCAGGCTGCTGTCGCCAAATTCTTTGAAAAAGACTTGGGGCTGCGGAGTTGAAAGAATTTTAGGATGATTTCGCGCCGACTCTAACAGCGCCGATCGCACCGCTTCAATGTCTGAGCCGTAGGCTACCCCGACAGGCAGGTGAATTCTAGAAACAGGGTTATCGTGGCTCCAGTTGATCACTTCCTGTTCTAAAAAACGGGAGTTTGGCACAATGATCGAGATCTGATCGAGCGTACGAATTAGGGTGCTGCGTGCCCCGATACGCTCGACGTTGCCTTGAAATTCACCAACTTCAATAAAATCTCCAACTTGAATGGGACGCTCGAACACTAGCACCAAGCCGCTGCCGAAGTTCTTGGCAATATCCTGCAAACCAAAGCCGATTCCTACCCCGAGGGCGCTGACCAAAATTGCCAGGGAACTGATGTCTAGCCCCCAAATTTGCAGCACCACCAGCGAACCAATAAACAGCATGGCATAGCGGATGATTACCGCAACAGCTTCCTGTGCGCCTCGGTTTACCCCAGTCATTTGCAGAATGCGGGACTTGAGTAGATCCGTTGCCATTTTGGTAAAGACGATCAGCCCCAGCAGCATGAATGCCAAAACCAGCAGATCCGTCACTGAGTAACTGCTTTGCCCCAGGGTAATGATGGGAGAGGTAAAGCTAGCTATTAGGCTATTGAAGATGCGGTAGCCCCACTGACGAGTCAGCGGAAACAGGTTAGTAATGTAAAGCGTTGCGCCCAGCCATACGCCCGTTCGGGCAATCGCCAGCAGCAGATTCACCAGCAAATTCAACGCTTGGGGGTGTTCAATGGTTTCATCTTCATCGGCATTCGGCTGCGGCAAGATTGCAGCTAGGGAAGGGCGCAGCGATCGCTGCCAAAACTGACCCAGCCCCCAATGCAACAAAATGGCGATCGCCACGACTCCCACAGCGATCGTTCCTGCCCACCGCAAAAATTCTGCCGTCCGCTGCTGCTGGGCTTGCTGAACAGCATCCCTAAGCCGCCGGGTTAACTCTCTTGCCTGCTCTTCAGGGGTTCTGCCTAGGGGAGCATCCCGGTCTGTCACCGTCATGAGATGGCGGTCATTCAGCCGGATAGTCGGCAAGCCGTTGCGCTGCTCAATTTCAATCTGGACGGGCTGATCTTCCTGTACTGCTTCTTGTAGCAGCGAATTGACCAACTCTGCCCGTTCGGTGGCTGTGTATTCGCCTGAAGGGCTGATTTGAAAAATTTCTCGCCCGTCTAACACCACCGAAGCTGGAATTTCTTTTTGGGCGATCGCCGGGGCTATTAGCAGAATTAGCGTCAGAATTAAGGCGATGCCAACGGTTTGTAAAATCTGCGATATGGCAGATAAAAGTCGATGAGGTGCCAATGAATCTCAGTCCCAAGCGATCGTTCCCGATGCCATTCTGCCTCAAGTTTGAGGGCTAAATTATTAAGAACAGGCAGGCATAAAGCATAAATATGCTTAGACGCTACACCCACTCTTGCTGAATAGTAATGTTGCGCGCTTGCATGGCTTGCTCAAATAAATCTGTAGGAAGGGCCTGCTCAACAGCCCAAACCCCTGGTTTTTTTAACTGACCAGACAGCAAGAATTGAGCAATGCAACCCGTACCAAGACCCGTAGCGATCGCTGCACTAGAATGTACCAGGGCTGAGCGGTAGCGTTTGGGCTGTCCTGCTTTTTGCCCAACCACTTCAGCCTGCACACCCACTCCTCTGCCGCTAAACAAATCGGTGACAGAAGTCATGCGATAACTCACGTGAGATAGAAACTCGACGCCATTGGGGTTTTGCAGCCACGATTTAGGAAATACATTGGCAGCAATCCAGGTCAGGTGATTGTAGAAATCGGGCACTGAACCAAACTTGGTCACAACGGTTTTTACCGGAAAAGAATTCACTAGAGTGAACGTCTCCGGCATCTCATACCAGTAGGTGTGAACCGTACCATAGGGAGCAGGGAGGTGAATCTTTTGGCGTTCGGTGTAAGGCTTGATTTTTCGCCATTGCCCATCTATCCAGGCTTCAAATGGCTTGAGCAATCCCAGAAATGTTGTTCGCATTACGGTTACGCCTGCTCCACCGGAGCCGCTCACCACGTAGTAAAGGCGAATCTCTTCTGCCTGGTCAAGTTGCTCTACGCCCTGTCGCACCATGCTGTTAGAAATACCCGGAAATATACCAGAGTTAACAACAGCAGTTACTCCAGCTGCCTCCGCCTCTACCTGATAAGACAGAGCTTTCTCGGTAAAGCCGCGTGTATCGCTGACATCAACGTAGTCCACACCCTGCTCGATACAAAACTTCAGGACGCTGGTGTCACGGTAGTGAAAGGGCCCAGCACAGTGAACGACCACATCAGACTGGGCGATCGCCTGCCTCAACTTTTCTTGGTCCGCGAGGTCTAGCTGCAAAAATCGTACCCGTGAACCAAGCTGCTGGCTGCCCGATTCGTCTTTGAGGGTGTCACTTCTACCCGTGACGATAACCTCTGCCTGAGTGTGATCGATCAGGTCGGCCGCAACACTGCTGCCGATTCGCCCCTGTCCACCTATAACTAAAACCTGTGTCATCAGTCAGTATTATTCAACACCAACCTCAGTTCACCACTTTTAGAACGGGTTTACATCGGCATAAAGCAAGAATCTGTGAGCGGTATTTTGTCCCTATGGGCATAAGCGCTGTGAGTGCTTATGCTTCAGTGCTTCTGACTCATAGCAAACACGCATCTTCTAATATATTTCCTGCATGAATCATTTTTTGAAGCGTGAATAGTGGTGCGGCGAAGCCGCACCACTATTCACGCAAGAGATCTAATTTATCTTCAGGTCGATGCTTGTGATAGAGAGGCGATCGCCTCCAAAAGATGCTGGTGTACTATAACATTAGCCGCAATGACCAAACCGGGACGAGAATAATCTTCGCAGTCGTGCAGTGGTGGAAGGGGTGCTCCAGTGTGAGTCGTGACAATGCAGCCCGCCTCTTGTGCTAAAAATGCCAATGCAGCACTATCAATAAATTTGCCTGCACGAGTGACTGCTCCTGCTAAATCTCCACTTAACATGCCATTCACGTTAGGGATCTGGACTTCATCGGAGTAAGAAGTAGCAACGTCAATCACAGTGTAATGGTCTTTTAGCTTTGGCGCGAGTGCCTCCATGCCCCATCCCAGCAGAATTGTTGGACTGGTTTTAGCAATTTTCAAAGGCTGACCGCTTGCCAAACCCGCATCTAAAGTGCCTTGCCAGCAGCCTTGCCCCCGAAAGGCAAAACAGTAGGTGTTTTGTGCGGGAGTGATGGCGATCGCCGCCTCAAACTCATCCCAATTCAGCACACCCACAATAATTTGATAATTTGAATGCCCGTCCAGGTAAAACTGGGTGCCGTCAATCGGATCAAGCGTCACCAGATAATCATCTTTTTCGCCTAAAGTAATAGCTCGAAAATACTTTGTATTGTAAGACTGCTCATACTCTTCCCCATAAAAGCGAATGTCAGGAAAAGCACCCACCAGTGCCACTTCTACCAGCGTTTGAATCGACAGGTCAGCATCACTCAGCGCTGCTCCAAAGAAACTATCTGACTCTTTAGAAGGACGCGCCGCAATCTTGGGCTGAACTTCAACCGCGTAAGCAGCAGCGATCTTGAGATAGGGAAACAGCGTTTCCAGAATTAAACGGGGAGTTGGCGACATCTGATTTGGCTCTCACTATCAGCAGCATGGCAACAATCTTACCCCTTAAGCTCAACGAAGCTTTATGCTTAGCGAAACAAATTAGTTTGTTCAGATTTCAATAGGGAAATTTGCTTGAAAGCTGTCAACTTACAACTCCCTAAGTTTGTTCAAATCCTACTTTCCACAGGGTTAAACTGGGAAAAGGAGCGAGGATACATTTAACGTTTGTTAAACGCTATAACAGTATGTTGTTAACCTAATTCAAAGAGTATAATTCTATCAGCCAGTTGGGTTTGTATTCTTGCTTCCTTAGGTGGACGCAATCGGTTTAGAGAAATTTAATACTGGCAAATGTAGCAATCTTCAATCACCTGTAAAAAGAGCGGTTATGAGAAGAACATTCCTCAGAGGTATGCCTCTCATAACCCATTAGGATTGCCATATAGTTCACCACCAAAGTAAAGTTTGTAGCTCATTTAAGAATTCAAAATTATGTCAACCCAGAAGCCTTCAAACAATTCAAATCCTCCCTTTCCTACCCCTGATCCGGTTCATCTTCAGTCTCAAGCGAGTAGGGATGAAGTTCATGAAACGCTTGCCAAAGAGCAGGGCAAAGAAACTAATGTAATTGATGATGTGGAGAATAGCGACGGGGATAGCGACCTCATGGAAGCTAAGTTTCAACCGACAGCTTATGGATTGAGCAGCCCACCTCCTGCGGATTAAGTACTGCCATCAGGTGTTCTAATTTGTCGTAAAGCACTTTAGGGCGAAATCGGGCAGACTTTTGTCAATCTCTTCATCCAGAACAACGGGATGCGCTCTACACATCCCGTTGTTTTGTTTGTATGTAGTTCAATGAACTAGCGAGCAACGTCTGCTAATTTTCAGAGTTGGCACTAGAGTCCAGTAGCTTCGTCATGCTCTGCCGTAGTGGGATCAACTCCCATGGGGGAAACGATATCGCGGAAGAGGGTAATTTGCTGTTGAAACTCTAGCCCTTTGATTTGATTGAGCAAACCTTCTGCTTCAGAGGCAAGCTGATAGTTGGGTGGCATAGGGATGATTGTGGCACTGTCCATACCCTGAGCCAGCAGATACCAAAACAGCAGTTTGGTGGTATCGCCTAGTGCGCCGTACTCCCGGCTAATCAGATTATTATTTCCGGAAATCAAGTCTCGCTGAATCTGCAACTGCTGTTCATGAGACATATCCTTAACTTGATTAAATAGCCCCTCTGCAACTTCTGTAGAAACGGTGCTAGCTCCAGGTGCCGCAGGCGTAACTGATTTGCCCATTTCTTTGTAGACAAACCAAAATAGGGCTAGCTGCTGGTCTACGTCCAGACTACGAAAGTTTTGGACCAGTTCGCTGGAGGGGTTTGAAGTCGTATATGTCATGAGAGTCTCATAAATCGTCTCTCTGACGCTATCAAGACCGCTGCGATCGCTTAAACCTGCTAAAGGCAGAGGCTCATGACCCCTCTCAAGACATAGCTTAACTGCCGATTTTGAAAGCTTCCACAAACATTCCGTAGATCAAACCAATCTTGACGCCGTTCAACATTTCTGTGAACAAGGGGCGCTTAAAAGGGCCTTCGGCTGACCTGCGAAGGCGATCGCCTCTGGTTACAACCCAATTAGTTAGTTCCGTAGAGGCAACCAACAGTAGGGCAACTATAGAATCCAGTTCGGCGGTTTGTCCGGCGGTTGTTGCGACTATTGTTGCCAGTAGGTTCCCAAACAAGAGACTAATAATTGTCAGCGAAAACCGTCGCCAAGGGTTTTGTAACCACCGATCAAGCCGTCCGAGCAGGGTATCGACCAAACTGTTAAGACGAGTGTTTTGCATGTCCGGGGGTTCTCCAGAAACTAGGCAACAGCAATCGGGTTTAACTCATCAAACTATCAGAATTAAACCATTAGAACAGAGATAGGGTGAAGTCGCAGCTGCACAAACCCTAAAATTGCGGATCGCATAAGTATCGGGATGAAGTAATGTAAGTCCTGAACTAGACTAAAGGAAGAAAGAATTGAAAGTCTATTTGAGTGTAAGATGCCAACCTAAAGAGCATCTCCGACTCATGCTATAGGATGTGATACACACCATAGGCTGTTAGCGGTAGGCTGTTAGCGGCTTATTGAAGAGCAGTTGATTTTTCCGTTAATTCAATTTCGCGAGTTTGCATGGGGGCAGGGTGAAGTGACCAAAGATATGAAGCTAAAACTCTACCCCGCAGTTATTGGAGTTTTAGGTATAGGCATTATTGTCTTATTGATTGGACGATTTGATGTCAGCATTTTAATGGAACCCATCCCACCTGAAGAAATTGGGCTGGATTCTGCGCCTCCCATTGCCGAGGAAGTTCCTAGAGAAACGGTGCCTTCTCCTAGCGTCACTTCGCCCCCAGTTGCGGTTAGCCCAGCGGCTCCAGCTTCTCCATCTGCGCCTCCAGATGCAAATCCGGCGATCGCTCAATCTGGCAACCTGCGAGTCAGCAATCAGACTGAGCATCCTGTACGAGTTGCGCTTTTGTCGCAAGTTCCAGGTGATGCTACCTCTGCCTCAGATGCCTCAGCTACCGAAAACAGAACAGACGCTTATAAAGAACCTGTTCATTGGGACTTCGCACCGGGAGAGGGCAGCGCTAGTGGTCTGCTGCTTTCTCTACCAGAGGGTGAGCTTCAACTGCAAAACGGAGATGTTTTGGTCGTTTTTGCTCAGGATGGTTCGCGGCAATATTGGGGTCCATACGTGGTCGGCAAAACGGCAGGACCCACCTGGAGCAGCGGAACCCGAGAATGGCAGTTGATCGTCCAATAGAAAAGTCAGTTTTCCAGTTAAAGTAAGGTCTGGCAGACTATCTGTCAGACCTTAAACCTTCTTAAGTATCTGATAGCTCTACATGAAATTTGGGATCGATCGCCCCAGCAAACTTTTCCAACACTGGGAACAGCCCGTTCCAGCCTGGACACTTTCAATCATTTGGATTTGCCTAATCAGCTTTGTGGCTTTCATCTGGCATCTAGGCAGCATCGGTTTGGTTGACGAAACCGAGCCACTATTTGCCGAAGCCGCCCGCCAAATGACTGAAACGGGGGACTGGATTACGCCTTACTTTAACGGGGCAACTCGGTTTGATAAGCCACCCCTGATCTATTGGCTGATGGCGATCGCCTACCAAACCATTGGGGTTAACGAGTGGGCTGTGCGGCTGCCTTCAGCACTGGCGGCGATCGCCCTCACCACAATGGGATTTTACACGCTTAAACAGTTTGGCTTTCCTTCCCCTGCTGCGGCTGAAACGGCAACAGTTCCAAACTCACCTCACAAAACCAGTCGTCAACGCTGGCTAGGGGCCTGGATCGGTGCAGCCATGATGGCGCTTAACACGCACACGATTGTCTGGGCTAGAACAGGCGTTTCAGACATGCTGCTAAGCGGCTGTATGGGAATCGCATTACTTGCTTTCTTTTGTGGCTATGCTCAGCCTGCGCGACCCCAGGTGCAAGCCCGCTGGTATCTAGCTTTTTATGTGCTGTCTGCATTGGCTGTGTTAACCAAAGGTCCCGTGGGGATCGTGCTGCCTGTGCTGATTATCGGCGCATTTTTGCTTTATGTCGGCAACGGTTGGACAGTGCTGCGTGAGATGCGACTGCTGCGCGGTGGGCTGATCTTTTTAGCGATCGCCGTCCCCTGGTATATCCTGGTCATCCAGGCTAACGGGCAGGAATATATCGATAACTTCTTTGGCTACCACAACTTTGAGCGGTTTACCGAGGTCGTCAACCGTCACGATGCGCCCTGGTACTTTTACTTCTTTGCTGTTTTAGTTGGGTTCGCGCCCTGGTCGCTATATCTGCCCGTGGCGATCGCCCGTCTTCGCATCTGGCAGCGCACCCACTGGCAACAGCAACCCCGCGCTACACACCTGGGTCTGTTCGCCTCAAGCTGGCTGTTGATAATCTTCAGTTTTTTCACCATTGCGGTCACAAAGCTTCCTAGCTATGTCCTGCCGCTGATGCCTGCCGCAGCCATTCTGGTGGCGCTGCTGTGGAGCGAGCAAATTACTCGTCAACAGATCAGTCGTAGCGTTTTGATTACAGGTATTGTCAATACTATTTTTCTAGTAGCGCTGGCTGGGGCAGTGCTTTACAGCCCGAATTGGCTGGGCGATGACCCCACCATGCGAAACCTGCCAGAAGTAATCCGCCAATCCGGACTTTTGCCCTGGGGAGCAGCGAGTTGGGCGATCGCGGCGATCATCATGTTGGTTTTGCTGCTGCGTCGTCAGGGACGCTGGCTCTGGCTGGTTAATTTCATGGGGTTCTTTGCTTTCATCGTGTTTGCTGTCATGCCTGCTTTCTCAGTTGTGGATAGTCTAAGACAACTCCCTTTGCGACAGCTTTCAGAGACGATGGTGCAAGCTCAACAACCGCAAGAAATGCTGACGATGCTTGGGTTTCAGAAACCTAGCTTGGTATTTTACACAGAACGCCCTATTCTGTTCATCTCTGATCCCGATGACCTGGAAGAGCAGCTCGATCAGCTCTTTGAGCAAAATACCCCTTCAGTGCTGATGGTAGCCTTTCCCCACAAGCTAAGAGAAGCAGACCTGGAGCCTGAACAATATCAGTTGGTTGAACAAGCAGGAGCCTACCAGCTAATTCGGATTCAGCTACCGCTCAAGGAGAATTAGCAGTTGTCGCTGAATTGAATGGTTGGCATTTGCCATCCGTCATGAGTGAATAGGCTAGAGCAATTGTCGGAATATCAGTCCAAATTTGCCTCGAAATTTTTCTAAGAACGAGCGTTTTTGCCAATCTTCCAGGGAAATTAGAGCACTTTTGGCGAAAGAGTCTAGCAGAAAATTCTCGGTCTGTTGAGCCAGGTGGCGATCGCTCACGGACACATTCATCTCATCATTTAAGAAGAAGCTGCGCTCATCCATATTAGTGCTGCCATGACTAACCCAGGTATCATCGACCAGCACAACTTTGGCATGGAGCATGTTAGGTACATACTCATAAATTTTTACGCCAGCTTTGAGCAAATCCCCGTACAGCTCACGCGCCGTGTAGTAAACATAAGGCTTATCGTTGCGAACCCCCATTGTTAGAATTCGTACATCTACACCCGCTTTGCTAGCCTTTACCAGCACGTTCTGGGTGTGTTTATCGGGTACGAGATAGGGGCTGCTAATCCAGAGTCGCCATCGTGCTGCCTGAATGCTGGTCTGAAATAGGATGTGCAGTGCAGAGTTTTCAGGAGAAAAAGTGCCCATCGTCACGAAGGCAGTGTGTCCTTTGGGCGGGCAAGGTTGAAACACTTCTGAACTCAAGTCACCAACGCCGCCCACGGTTGTCCAGTTCTCCATAAAAACCCCTTCCAGGGTGCTCAAGATTGATCCCTCATAGCGCACCTCAAAATCTCGCCAAGGTGCACTGCCACCTGTATCGCTTTTACCATCCCACTCGTCTGAAACGCCTGCACCCCCGATCAGGGCAACTTTGCCGTCAACCAGCAATAGTTTGCGGTGAGTGCGGGTGTTGTAGTCAAGGGGCGCTTTCCAGCTAAACGGGCTGAAGAAGTGTACTTCTACACCTGCGGCTTTGAGCGACTTCCAGTATTTTTTGGGCATAGAGCTTGCCCCATGACAGTCAACTACAAGCTGCACTGCAACTCCAGCTTGGGCACGTTCACTCAGGGCGATCGCAAAATCATCTGCCCGTCGCCCTGGTGTCATGTAAAAAGTTTCAAAATGAATTGTCTTTTGAGCGCTTTGAATTGCCTGGAGCCGTGCTGCATAGATCTCATCAGCTTCAACAAAAAATCCGATGGGACACGCATGGGTGGGCAGACTAGAGGCAAATCCGGCGATCGCCAGGAAAAAACTAGGCTCATCCACCCTCGGAACATTCCGCAGCGGGTAACTGATCTTGCGACGAAAGCTGCCTCGGAAGTAAAGGATTAGTAGCGTAGCAGCAAGCAGAACCAGGAGAACAGTAATGATCCAGCCTAAAATTCCTTCTGGTTCCATGATTTTTCCTAGGTTCTGGCTCTAAGCCCTCGAATGACATTCAGGAGTTTAGAGGGATGAATCAATTTCTCGCTACTACCAAAAGCCAGATATTCCTATAGGAGCAGTCCATTACACCCACAAGCCAGCCTGCATGGATATGACTGCCAATGTTGTTTGTTTCTGCTTTCAACCGATATATCAAATCTAATAAGTCGATCGCCTCTGATCACCGCGATAGCGAATATATTCGGCTACAAATGCCAGTACGCCAGATGCCAGAATTAGCACGACGCTAAGCGCGTTGATGTCAGGTTTAACACCTGTGCGAACGCGGCTGAAGATTTCCATGGGTAACGTGTTCGCACCGCCGCCTGCTGTGAAGCTAGAGATTAACAAATCATCCATGCTCAACACAAAAGCTAGCAGGCAGCCAGATACGATCGCAGGCATCAATTCAGGCAGTAAAACTTTGAGGAATGCCTGAGTGGGAGTTGCGCCTAAATCCAGAGCCGCTTCTTCTAAATGCGGGTTTAAGCCAGACAGGCGAGTGGAAACCACTACTGCTACGTAAGCCAGACAAAAAACAATGTGGGATGCCACAATCGTCCACAGGCTGAGGGGGATCGCAAATGAGGCGAGAAAAACCAGGGTTGCAACGGCGATCGCAATATCAGGAATAATCAGCGGCAAATAGGAAGCCCCCCGATAAAGCCCTTTCCCCCAAAACTGGTATCGCGCTAAGCCTACTGCCATCAACGTTCCCAACACAGCCGACACGCCGACGGCACAAATGGCGATCGCTAGACTATCTTGCAGTGCGGCAAAAATTCGCGAGTCGTTGAATAGGATCTCGTACCACTTCAAACTAAACCCTTCCCAGGTGGCGCTAAAGCGTGAAGCGTTAAAGCTATAGAACGCCAAAATCAGAATCGGCAGGTACATGAACACAAACACCGCCAGCGAAATGACTGCCTGCCAGGATGCCCGGATTGGAAAGGTGGGTTTGGAAGTGGGTTTAGGGGAGTTCACGCCGCAGAGGAGGGGATTAAAGGTTAGGGATTGGGGATGAGTTATGAGAAGCTTTCGGGGTCGCGATCGCCATACTTGATTAACAGAGCGATCGCAATGCTCACTGCCAAGATCAGCACCATACTGAGACCAGAACCTAAGCCCCAGTTGCGAGTTGCACCAAGAAACTGGTTATAAATTAACCGCGAAACGGTCATGCTAGACGCGCCGCCCAACAGTTCTGGCACTACAAAATCTCCCAGACCAGCAATAAACACCAGCAAACAGCCTGCTGCAATGCCAGGTAGCGTTTGTGGTACCGTCACTTTCCAAAAGGTTTGTGGGGCGCTAGCACCCAGGTCTGCTGCTGCTTCTAGCAAGCGTTTGTCGAGCTTTTCTAAAGAAGCATAGAGAACCAGCACCATGTAGGGCAAAAAGCTGTAGCTCATGCCAATAAACACGGCTGAACTGCGGTTGAGTAGATCCAGCGTGGGTAGCCCAAAGGTGCTGAGAAATGAGTTCAGTACACCTGTGGGTCGCAAAATCGTGATCCAGGCATAGGCTCTGAGCAGAGAGGAAGTCCACAAGGGCAACACAAAACCAACCAGCAGCAGGTTTTGCCAGCGTTTGGGAGCCATCAGCGCAATCCAGTAAGCAACCGGAAACCCCAACAGCAGCGTCAAGACCGTACTGCCGAGGGCAAAAAAGACCGATCGCCAGATTACCTGAAGATAAATAGGCTGCAAAATGTTCAGGTAATTTCCTAAGCCAAAGCCATCCATTGGCTGTCCAGGACGAATCCCAGGAATCAAGCTGAGTTGAAAAATTAGCAGCGTTGGGATGACCAGCAGCAGCAACAGCCAAACTCCTGGTGGCCCCAGCAACACCAGTGGACCAACCAAGCGACCGAGCTTTTGCTGCCACCTCGGACTCACTTTGGCTTCAGGAACTACAGAAGGCGTTGGGGTTGAAGTTGACATAGACGCATAACGAGGAGGAAAAAATACAGGGGCGCAAACTTTGCGCCCCTACCCAAGTCAATTAGCTACTGGTTAGCTGTGTCCAGTACTGGTCATACAACTCTGTTGCTTCTTCCGAGACGGGTGCAATTCCCTCGCATCGATCGAGCAAATCTTGAGGTGGGAACAACTTCGTATCAGCTTTAGTTTCCGCAGATAGTTGCTCGTAGGCAGTTTTATTGGGCGTTGCAAATTTAAGTCGCTCTACTAAACTGGCAGCGTTTTCTGGCACCAGTAGGAAGTTTAGCCATTCATAGGCTGCATCCAGGTTGGGTGCCGACTTAGGAATAACCATCGTGTCCGTCCAGAGAGAGGAACCCGTTTCTGGAATAACGTACTCCAGGTCGGGATTCTCCTCGATTAAGGCAATTGCATCAACGGAGTAAGCCATTGACACAAGTAGGTCACCGCTGGCAACCTGGTCTTCCCAACCGTTGGTGATGAAGCTGGCGATCGCTGGTTTTAGCTCTACCAATCGGTCATAGGCTTCCTCAAGCTCAGCCGGATCTTCGGAGTTGTAGGAATAGCCGAGCGAATGCAACACTCCGCCCATGACTTCCCGCACGTCGTTCAACAAGGTGATTTTCCGCTCTAACGACCCCCCGTTTTCCCAGAAGTAATCCCAGCCTGTCAGGGTCGCACCTAGGTTAGCGGGATTGTAGATAAAACCTGTCGTGCCCCAAGTTGCGGCAATACTGTGGGCACTGCCCGGGTCATAAACGGGGTCTTGCCACTGCGGTCGCAGGTTGTCTAGTCCGACCAGACGAGATTTATCGAGGGGAGTCAGCATATCCAACCCGATCATCTCACTCACCATATAGTCAGATGGGAAGATGATGCTGTAGGCGCTACCGCCACCGGCCTGCATCTTCGCCAGCATGGTTTCATTGGAGTCGTAGGTATCTACAACGACTTCAACGCCCGTTTTTGCCTTAAAGCTGTCTAGCAACTCCTGATCCGTATAGTTTGCCCAACTGTAGACATGCAGAGTGCCGCCATCAGAAGCAGCACTGCTAGCTGCTGGCTCTTCAGAGCTAACGTCTGCCAGGTTACGGGCACAGTTTGACAAAACGGCACCCGAGAGGGCGGCGGCTGACAGTTGTAGAAAACCGCGTCTGGTGCTGGCGATCCGGGGCGATCGCCCTGGGTAAAATCGGGGCTTTCGGGTGTTCATTAGAAGTAAAACGCTCTCCTTGACCTAATACAACAGGGGAATATCAAACACGATGACAATTTTGTACGCCAATGCGAGACGAGATTTCAACTATCCTACGCTGTTAGCGCTAGACAATCAGTTTCTGCCCAATAAATATAGAGAGGGGAATCTGGTTCAGCAGCAAGTTTAGCTCGATTGGGCTGTAGAACGGTGAGGCGATCGCCCGACAGCAACTCCACCAAGTAATGGACGTGAGTACCCAAGTACATCGTATGCATCAGCCGCCCTTCAAAACAGTTGATTGGGCTACTGGGCTTTTCTAGACTCAGTTGAATTTTCTCGGGACGCACACTCACGACCACTTGATCGGGCGTAGAGCCATTTAAGGATTCAGTTGGCTTAACCAAAATTCGCAACCCTCGCTCTGTTCTCACCTGCCACATGCCATAGTCTGTCGTTTCTATTCGCCCCTTAAACAAATTTGTATCCCCAATAAAATCAGCCACAAAGGGCGTTTGAGGATAGTCGTAAATCTGATTTGGGGTGCCAATTTGCTCTAGCTTGCCATCGTGCATCACTGCAATTCGGTCAGAGAGGCTTAAAGCTTCTTCCTGGTCGTGAGTCACCATTACAAACGTCACGCCCAAGTTTTTGTGCAGTGTCGAAAGCTCAACCTGCATCTCCTTCCGGAGTTTTAAGTCCAGCGCGCCCAAGGGCTCATCTAATAGCACAACCGTCGGCTGATTAACCAGTGCCCTGGCTAAAGCAACTCGCTGCTGTTGACCTCCCGATAGCTGTGCTGGATAACGCCGGGCAAACTGCTCCATCTTGACCAAACGCAGCGCTTCCTGCACTCGCTTTTGAATTTCTGCCTTACTCTGACGCTTAATCCGCAGACCAAATGCAATGTTCTCCCAAACCGAGAGATGGCCAAATAGGGCATAGCTCTGAAAGACAGTATTAACGGGGCGACGATAGGCTGGCACCCCAGACATGGACCTGCCTCGAATTAATACTTCCCCGGCTGAAGGTTCTTCAAATCCGGCAATTAACCTGAGCGTAGTCGTCTTGCCGCAGCCCGATGGACCTAAAATGCTAAAAAATTCACCTTGTCGAATATTGAGATCAATTCCTCGAACGACGGTTTCGCCGTTAAATACCTTGAATACTTTGCGGAGTTCGACATCGAACCGCGTATTGGTCTCGGCGACGGGTCGATTTTGCATAGCAGTCTGAGACATTGTTGCAACTCTCCGCAATAGTTCCCAGTTAAGTGGTGAATCATTGATGTTAGCTAAGCCTATCTTTAGGCAGCCATTAAAAATTGATAGTTACCTGTGATACAGCTTGTTTTGGCGGATCAGCCTGGCCGACCGCTGCATTAAGCTGCCTCCCGTAGAATTTAGCTCTAATTGCACCAATACTTTATTGCATCAACTAGGATACAAGATACTAAAAGAGAAAATTGGCATTGCTTACCTGAGAATGGGCTAAAGTTGAACACAACCTTGGGGATCAGCTACGGTACTGCTTTGTAGAGAGTAGCGGTAGACTAGGAAAGGTTTTTTCAGATGGAAATCGTCGAGGCTTAATTTGTCGTGCCGATGACTCTAACCAAACACCCGTCTGCTACGACTCAGCAGCCCAATGCGCGCAGCGTTGGGAAACAGTATCAGTCTTTGGTGGTGATGCTGCTGGTCACTCTGACGCTGCTAGGGGGCATCGGAAGTCGTTTAACTTATTTGCAGTTGGTGCAGGGCGATCGCAACCGCCAGCTTGCTGACAACAACCGCATTCGTCTGATTCCAAGACAGCCAGAGCGCGGAAAAATTCTAGACCGGGAAGGTAGAATTTTGGCGGGTAGTCGCCTGTCCTATGCGGTGTTTCTCTGGCCGATCGCTAATCAACAAGCTGAATGGAACAGAATTTCACAGCGCCTCTCAGAAGTTTTAAACATTCCGGCTGACCAGATTCAGTCTCGCTTAACTCAGGCAGGCTACACCTCTCCGTTTTTGGTGCGAATTGCGCGGGGCATCAGTCCGGCTCAGGTAACCGCACTTGCCGAGTTTAGTCATGAACTGAAGGGCGTTCAGGTGCAGGCTGAAGCCGTGCGGAACTACCCCTATGGTGACCTGGCAGCGCACGTGATTGGCTACACCGGGGAAATGACCGACGACGAACTCACGGAGCATGAAGATGAAGGCTACCGCCTGGGCGATGTGATTGGTCAGATGGGCGTTGAGTCAGCCTTTGAGCAACGGCTACGGGGCGAATGGGGTGGGCAGCAGGTAGAAGTAGACGGCATGGGCCGCGTCCTACGAGTGCTGGGCGAAAAACCTGCAATGGCTGGGCGAGACGTGCAGTTGACGCTGGACTTAGACTTGCAGCAGGCGGCTGAAACTGCTCTGGGAGAAAGGAAAGGGGCGATCGTGGCGATCGATCCTCGCAATGGCGCTGTGCTAGCGATGGTCAGCCGTCCTGCCTTTGACCCCAACCTCTTCTCCACTTACATTACCGATGCCCAGTGGCAGCAGCTTCAGGGCATGGACTTTCCGTTTGTGAATCGGGCGTTGCAGGGCTATCCACCTGCCAGCACCTTCAAGATCGTTACTACGACAGCGGCGATCGAGTCGGGGGAATTCTCACCTGACACCGTTTTGCCGACCTATCCGTTCATTCGCGCAGGTGGTATCGAGTTCTGGGACTGGAATCGGGCTGGCTTTGGTCCGCTTGGCTTTGCGGGTGCGATGGCTTGGAGTAGCGATACCTTCTTCTATCAAACCGCGATGAGAATGGGTGAAGTGCCGCTGATTGAGTGGACTCAGCGCTATGGCTTTGGGCGCAAAACTGGGATTGAAATTACCGACGAGGAAGCGGCTGGCTTGGTGCCTGACGAAGAATGGAAACTGTCAGAGCTAGACGAACCCTGGTATCAGGGCGACACGATTAATATGTCAATTGGGCAAGGCTATTTGCAGGCTTCACCTCTGCAAGTTGCAGTGATGTTTTCAGTCCCAGCGAATGGCGGGTATCTGGTTAGACCACATTTGCTCAAAGACAATGAGGCGGAAAGGCAGTGGCGGCAGTCGCTCAACTTGCAGCCTGAAACGCTGCAAATTTTGCAGCGAGGGTTGCGGCAAGTCGTCACGAGCGGCACCGGAAAAGCTGTCAATGCGCCGGGACTGCCTCCGCTTGCTGGAAAGAGCGGCACTGCTGAAGATCCGCCCCGTGAGTCTCACACCTGGTTTGGCGCGTATGGTCCAGAAACGAATCCTGAAATTGTCGTAGTCGCCTTTGGTGAAAATTCTGGTGGCGGTGGCGGTTCTTTAGCTGCGCCAATGGTGCGTCAGGTTTTAGAAGCCTACTTCAAAGGAACACAGCCAACCGGAGCGGCGAGCCAGGAATCCGTTGTTTCGGACTAGGCGTTGTGCAATTTCAATCCTTTGTGGAATGGGCATCTTGCCTATCTGACGCAAGTAGGCAAAATGCCTGCGCCACAGTAAACTAAATTTTCGCTATGACCAACTCCGTCACCGTTACTGTTCCTGCTACAACCGCAAATCTTGGTCCCGGCTTTGACTGCATTGGGGCAGCGTTAAGCCTGTATAACCAGTTTCGCTTTTCCCGATTAAGCCCCAATTCCTCAGGTGAGTTGGCGATCGCCGTCACAGGGTTAGACGCTGAACAAGTCAAAACCGATCACAGTAACCTGGCTTATCAAGCCTTTGCCAAGCTCTATCACCATTTGGAGCAACCTGTTCCACCCGTGCAAATCGAGATCGACTTGGGTGTGCCACTCGCTAGAGGACTGGGCAGTTCTGCGACTGCGATCGTAGGTGGGCTACTGGGTGCAAACGAGTTAGCAGGGACACCGCTTTCCCAGGAAAAGGTGATGGAATTGGCAATCGCCTTAGAAGGACATCCCGACAACGTAGTTCCGGCATTGCTGGGTGGCTGTCGGCTATCTGCCTCAAATGCAGACGGCAACTGGACGATTTGCGATATTCCCTGGCACAGCGACATCATTCCGGTTCTGGCAATTCCTGACTTTGAGCTTTCTACGAGTGAAGCCCGCCGAGTTTTGCCGACCAGCTACAGCCGAGCCGATGCGATTTTTAACGTGGCGCATCTGGGCCTGCTGCTACGGGGACTGGAAACCGCAAAACCAGACTGGCTGCGTACTGCCCTGCAAGACCGAATTCACCAACCCTATCGCCAAACTCTGATTGCTGGCTTTGAGCAGGTTCAATCAGCCGCGATCGCCGCAGGTGCCTATGGGTTAGTGATCAGCGGAGCAGGTCCAACGCTACTCGCTTTAACTAACTTGAGTCAGGCAGAAGCAGTGGAGGAGGCGATCGCCACCACCTGGAAATCAGTAGGAATTACCGTTCAGGTCAAGGAATTAAAACTTGACGAGCGAGGAGCTTGGGTTGAACGGTTTTGAGGTTCCAAAATTCAAAAAGCTGACCTCTGAAAATGGCAAAATCACGCAAGCTGGAAGAACTGATTGAGCAGGTCAATCAGTTTCGGGAAGACCCGACTGCGGAAGCATCCCTGGAGGGGCTGCGGCAAATTCTTCAGAGCAAATACTCAGTGGCGATCGCCTCTGCCGCCAAACTCGTTGGGAAAGCTGCCATTAGTGAGCTAACGCCTGACCTGGTCACTGCCTTTGACCGACTGATAGAGAAACCGATCGAGCGCGACATTGGTTGCACAGGCAAATTCAGGATTGCCGAAGCACTTTACAAAATGGGACGCAGTGAAGCAGACCTGTTCTTGCGGGGCATTCAGCATCGGCAGATGGAGCCAGTTTGGGGTGGGCAAGAAGATACCGCACCCAGTCTGCGCGGAGTGTGTGCCCTCGGCTTGGTGCGAATGAACTATCCTGACGTGATGAGCGAATTGGCTGACCTGTTGGCTGACCCGATTCCGCTGGCGCGGGCGGCAGCAGCTAGGGCGATCGCCTACAGCGGCAGCAAACAGGGAGTTCCGCTGCTGCGTTTGCGGGTCAAGCTGGGCGACGAACCTCAGGTGCTTTTGGATTGTTTCACAGCGCTGATCAATCTTTCTCCTGATTCTCTGCCGCTAGTTGCCAGTTTTCTAGACGATGCCAATCCTCAAGCCTGTGAGATGGCTGCTCTGGCACTAGGCGAATCCCGCAGTAACGCAGCATTTGAGCAGCTTAAGCACTGGTGGTTACAGACAACACACAAAGAATTGCGGAAAACAGGACTGTTGGCGATCGCCATGCTGCGGCAAGACGAACCGCTAGAATTTCTGCTGTCACTGGTTGCAGAAGGTAAAAGTGCCGATGCAAAAGACGCTGTGGCCGCTTTGAGCCTTTATCAATCTGAGACGGCGTTGTGGCAACGGGTAATTCAGGCTGCTGAAACACGGGGCCCAGCCGCAACGATTATTCTAGGAGAATTTCGCTAAAAGTCAGGAAGGAGAAAAACTGGGAATTTTCTCCAACAGAGATGCAACCTGATTGACTAACAAATCTTCTGATGTAGGTTGGGTGGAGCAAAGCGGAACCCAACTCCTGCCCCAATTCTGTTGGGTTCCGCGATGCTTCACCCAACCTATGGGATGTCAGTGGTTTTAGGAGTTTTGTCAGTTAATCAGGGGATGAAACAGATCCGCTCAGTCACTATGCGCGATCGCCAAGCAGCCCTGCGGAATCGCCAAGCAGCCCTGCGGAATCGTTGAGGAGCTATGCGGAATCGTTGAGGAGCTGTGCGGAATCGTTGAGGAGCTGTGCAGAGTTATACCGATTTAATTTGAGCAGGACTTACGCAGGCAGATCCCCCAACCCTCTTAAAAAGGGGGCTTCTAGAATTCCCCCCTTGAAAAAGGGGGGCTAGGGGGGATCAAGGTTTTAGGACTACCCTTTAAGCTGGGTCACGTCAGTAGTAGTGCGACCCAACTAAAACAATGCGATGGACTTGACTACTCATGCGGCAAGGTTTTTGAACTTACACCAGCAGTTCACCTGTTTCTTGCAACGCATGGAGACGGTGATAGATGCCGCCGTGCTGCAATAGCTCGTCATGATTGCCGACTTCAACAATTTCGCCCTTGTCTAACACCACAATCTTATCTGCCTCGCGCACGGTGCTGAGACGGTGAGCAATGATAATCGTGGTGCGAGTACCAAGAATGCTTCGCATTGCCAGTTGAATCGATCGCTCCGATTCATAATCCAGGCTCGAAGTCGCCTCATCAAATACCAGCACATCGGGATTCATCAGCAAGGCACGGGCAATTCCTAGTCGCTGCCGTTGTCCGCCAGAGAGCCGCACCCCGCGTTCACCCACAATGGTGTGATAGCGCTGGGGAAACAGGTGAATAAATTCGTCTACTCGCGCAACCCGACAGGCAAACTCCACCTCTTTAAAGGAAGCATTGGGGTTGCCGTAGGTGAGGTTATCGAGCAGCGTACCGTTGAACACATCCACTTCCTGGTGAACGATCGCCAGTCGCTTGCGATAACCCGCCACATCTAACCTGCGAATGTCTTGCCCGTCGATCAAGATTTGACCCTGCTGCGGCTCAAAATAGCGAAACAGCATTTTCACTAGAGTAGACTTGCCGGAACCAGAACGTCCAACCAGTGCCACCGTTTGATAGGGCTCAATCAGCAGGTTGATGTCTTTCAGCACCGGACGATTTGGGTCATAGCCAAAGGTGACATGGGAAAAATCAATCTTTCCGGTGAACTGGTAGTGCTGCACAGCATTAGGGTCTTTCACCAGACTGGCAGCATCAGACCCCGTCGGCAGTTGCATAAACTCATGCAAGCTGACCATTGAGGCATAGCGACGAGCAAAAATCTCGGCGAGCTGACCAATGGGGTCTAGCTCAGAGTAAGCCATGCTAGAAATCGTCAGAACGGTGACAAAATGACCCAGGGAAATTTGCCCCCGTAGCGTCGCAATCAGAGTGAACGCCAGCACCAGGAATACACAGATTTGCACAATTGTGCGCTGCATCATGCCAAGCTTGATGTAGCCGCGATGAATCCGGTAATCGATCACCATAAACTCACGGTTAAACCGAGTGCTTTGGCGCTTTAGCTCGTGAGATTCAGTGGCAAAAGCTTTGACCGTTTTGATGTTGGTAATGATTTCCGAGGTACGGCTCTCAGTATTTTCTTCGTGTTTTTCGATCGCCCTTTCCTGAGCAATTAGTTGTTTTAGCTTGAACAGGCTAAGCGTGAGAACAAAGACAAACGAGACCAGGAAGGCGATCGCAATCCGCCATTCGATAAACCAGATCATGATGAAAATGCCCAGCACCCGTGCCAGCTTAGGAATGAGCTGTCCGGCAATTTCGGGATACGTCCAGGTGTGGTTTGACAGCCCTCTGGCGACCCGTCCGGCAATTCGCCCTGGGTTGTTTTCGTCGTAAAACTCTAGCGGTAAGGTGAGAATTTTGCGTAACACCTGCGTGGCGTGATCCCGCCGGGAACGCAGAGCAACATCCCAGTGAAACCAAGACCCGACCCAGGGCTGAATCGGCGCACGCACAACAGTGGTTAGAAAAATTAGACCTAATAAGACAGCGATCGCTAATCCTCGGTTAGACGGTAAATTAACTAAACTTGCCACCAGATCAACGCTGCGCTGAAGCAACGCATCCACAGGCTGGTTGGACAACACGTTCAGAATTTGCCCAATCGCGTAGGGCACCACCAGATCAATAATTTCAAAAAGGCTACTGGCTGCGATGCTGAAGGCAGCGATCGCAGCATACGGTTTGTAGTAACGGAGGATGTCGGAAAACTTTGCCATGATATTTAACCTCACTGCCACGCCAAATCGGTAGAAGCAGTCGAGTAGCCCCCAAATTCGTCAAGATTACAGATTGTAGCATAAGCGTATTACAAATAATTTATTAGCCCAAAAATTTTAGGCGGAGGTGCAGCTAAATTGCACTTCCGCCTAAAATTTTTGGAGTATTGGTTTGTAGGTTTAATTAAGCACGTAAGCAGACTGCAACGCCCACAAAATCAGCAAAGCAATCGAACCTAATAGCAGGGTAGAAAAAAGGGCGATCGCCACTGGGCTATCTGCTCCCTTAAACTTCATGATCCCTCGGTTGAAATCTGTCATAAATGCAGTGTCCTCCTCTTGGAAATTTTCAGGGTTAAAGACAGAATGGACTGGCTTGAAAAAGATTGGACTGAAGAATAGGGTTGAGAAAATTGCTAGAGCCGAACCTGCCTCGATTTTATCCAGGACTTAGAGCTTCTGAGGGCAAATTGAAGGATAAAAGCTTAAATCTGTCTTGAAGTTTGGTAAAGCAAAACTTTGGGCTGAGCTAGAACTACGCACTATGAATGAGGAAGTTAGATGAAGGTTGCTTTGATCGTCGTGGCGGTAATCGTCGGACTGGTTTTACTCACCGAAGTAGGCTTGCGAATTTTGTTTGGCTTCGGCGATCCGCTGATTTATATCGCTGATGAGCAAATTGGCTATTTGCTGGCACCCAACCAAAAAGTGCGTCGATTTGGCAACCGAATCACCATTAACCAGTACTCAATGCGGAGTCCCGAAGTTACAACATCTCGACCCCAAACAGCCCTGCGACTGCTGCTGCTGGGAGATTCTGTCGCGAATGGTGGCTGGTGGACAGACCAAAATGAGACGATTTCAGCCATGCTACAGCAGCAGCTACAGCCTTCTCTTAATCAGACTGAATTTGAGCAGCTAGAAGTCCTGAATGCTTCGGCAAATTCCTGGAGTCCGCGCAATGAGTTAGCCTATCTGCGGCAGTTTAGCAGCTTTGAGGCTCAGGTTGTGATACTGCTAATCAACACAGACGACCTGTTTGGTACGGCTCCGACTTCTCTTCCTGTAGGGCGCGATCGCAACTACCCCGACCACAAACCTCCTTTTGCTTTATCAGAACTGGTGAACCGCTATCTGATTAAACAGCAGCCCATCCCCGGAATGGATGAAGTGATGTCAGAAGGGGGCGATCGCGTTGGTTTTAACCTGGAAGCAATTCAGCAAATCAACGAGTTGGTTGGTCAATCCAACGGACGACTG
The DNA here is from genome assembly GCF_014695875.1 of Leptolyngbya sp. FACHB-541. Classification (NCBI taxonomy): domain Bacteria; kingdom Bacillati; phylum Cyanobacteriota; class Cyanophyceae; order Leptolyngbyales; family Leptolyngbyaceae; genus Leptolyngbya; species Leptolyngbya sp. FACHB-541. Next base: position 53,769 of record NZ_JACJPC010000060.1, read on the forward strand.
GTTTTAGCCATGACTCCTTTACTCCGAGAAATTGGCACTCCTGGCTCACGCGACTATGAAATCAAAGCCCGTCAGCGACTAAAAGACTTTACTGAAGAAACCCAAATTCTCTATCTGGACTTTCTGCCCATCTTCAACAGTGCAGAATCATCCAAAGCCCTCTATCGTGATCACATTCACCTCAGTCCCCAGGGAAATCAACTCGTTAGTGAAAACTTGTTTAAAGTACTGTCATCCTGTGTCTTGCTTGACTGATCAAAATAACGTGAATTGTTCAGTTGTGTGGAGGAGCATTTTCTATACCATCTTAATAAGTCGTCAAGACAGCATAGGGTCTGTAGGCGTACCCTGATGAAACACCATTTGCCAACCTGATGAATCTAACCGCCAAATCGACGATCGGTTGGTGTGACGGAACAACTCTCCTGATAGATTCACATGAGCATCTCGATAGGTGAGTAGCGCGATCGAGTCTGAGAGCTTCTGCACAGCAAAGTCTTGAGCATGAACCTGCGGTGGTTCTGGATCAGTCGGTAATAACATCAGCGTGTCACTACGCGTGTATGAAGCTCCCGACCGACCGAACTCCCTGAAGTCAGGGGCAAGCAACTGTGCCAAGCGCTCTCGATCTCTACGGCACTCAGGTTGATGAAGTTTACACTCTAGTTCGCGCAGTGTGGCTAGCAGCGATAGGTTCTCCATCAGATTACTCTATGACCTCGGGTGAAGGGTTGATCCATTTCATCGGTGTTCCCCATATTCCATGCTTGAAAAAGCGATCGCCACTTTGTCTAAACCCCACTTTCTGATAAAAGCCAACTGCTTCTTCTGCGGCGTTGACAGTAACTTCATTCAAATCATAGCTACATTGGGTGAAAAGTTCTCGACCAATTCCTTGCCCAGAAAATTCTCTGCGGATAAACAGCAATGACAAATGATTGCCCCTCTTAAAGGCAATAAATCCAACAACGATTTCATTCCACGTTGCAACTAGCGTTTTCTCATTACTCAAGATTCTGTCTCTTAATTCCTCTGGATGACAAATCTGTAGCCATTCGGCAACACTTTCTGGTGTGCCATCTGTGAGTTTCCATAGAACCGCAGAAGCCCACATACAACCACTGATTTGATGCTCGTCTCCAATCTGCGGGAGTCTGTAGGTGATTGTGTTCATGGTTGTATGTAAATAACCTTTCGGCAACACCAATCTGAAAGGAGTAATGGTTGGGTTGCTTCCCTAAAGACAACAACGAGCAGTCTAACAATTTATTGTACAGAGCTTTGCTGTAGATCCACCCAAATTAAGGTAGGTCAACGGCTACTTTGCTGTAGATCCACCCTATATTGATGGATCAACGGCAGCCTTGCTGTAGATCTACCTGATTTGAGGAAGATCTACAGCAGGGTTCCGCAGATCTGCTCAAACTCAAGTGGAGCAAGCATGGGGCAAGAAGCCCGTTAGATGGATAAAAGGTGAGGGAGCGATCGCCCCCTCCTCTCTTCTCCTATCTTCTCCGATCGCGCGTTAAAATACTCATCACCTCACCAGAACTAGGTGCAGGTAAAAGCGGACTCCATGCATTGGGCTCAGCAAAGCCACGTCGATACAGATCATGAATGGTTTCAATCACACCATCACGAGAACCGATTACCAGGATTCGTAAGCGATCGCGCTCATCATTTTGCAGCGCAGAAATTTCTCTCTCAACAGTGGGCGTGTTGGGAGATTCTAAAAAGCATTGAGACATGAGTTGTGACTCCTTGAGGTTTACGAGGAAACCCCAAAAACCTAGCCACCCTGCACTAATTCACACGTGCAAAAACCCAGTGAAAGAACTAAAAGTGAGTTTATTTTCACTTTCGTGTCTTAAAGGATTCGCAACGCTTTTTTTGACATGACAAGTCGGGGTGGCTAAGGGAGTGTTAAAATCCACCATTAGCCGCCAGACTGCTGTTTCCAGTTTGGGGGTTAGCTGCTCAGGGCTGCTGCCAACAGCCTTGGGTAGCGCTAGATCTTTGGGTGTGGTCGGGTTGTCTTTAGTAAAATTGACAACCTTAACGTGAGAGCATATCTGGGATGGTGACGCTTCGTCAAGATGTTAGGCTACGGAAATTTTTGAGAGAATGAGGAACAGGCGATCGCATCTTAGAGGGTGTTATGAAATTAACCAAACAGAATCTCTCAGAACGTATCGATCATGTTTACGACGTGATTGTGGTCGGGGGTGGCGCAGGGGGCTTATCGGCTGGCGTTTATCTGCAACGCTACCTGCTTTCTAGTTTGATCATCGACAAAGGCAAAGCCCGCTCCTTTTGGATGCAAGAACTGCACAACTATCTCGGATTGCCATCAGACACACCAGGGCGATCGCTGCTGCGGCAAGGCAAAGAGCAATACCTCTCACTGGGTGGTGATATGCTCGATGGTTTTGTAGAAGAGATTGAAGATGAAGGCGAAACCTTTGCCGTTAAAGTCAAGATTGGTCGCCAGGACAGCCTCTATCAGACCTTTCGCACCAAGTACCTGATTGCCGCCAGCGGCATCATTGATTACTTGCCTAACCTAGACACCATGCGAAACGTGTATGACTATGCCGGATACAATCTGCACGTCTGCCTCATCTGTGATGGCTACGAAATGGTAGACAAAACAGTGGGCGTATTGGCCAACAGTGCCAGCAATGCAGAAGTTGCGTTTCCCTTGGGTTGGTTTACTCCACACATCACCGTGTTTACGCAAGGACTGTTTGAAGTTGGCGAATTGCGACAGAAACTACAGGAGCATGGCTATCAACTGGTCGAAAGTCCAATCAAGCAATTCCTGGGTGAAGACCATCAGATGAATGGAGTTGAACTGGAAGACGGCAGAACCATTTCACTAGAAGCTGGGCTGATTTCAATGGGGTCAAAGTACCATGCCGACTATCTAGAGAAGTTTAATCTAGAAAAGCAGGGTGAGAATCTAGTGACGGATAAAATGGCGCGTACTTCCCATCCTCGAATCTTTGCAATCGGTGATCTCAAAGTCGGCTTAAATCAAGTGGTCGTTGCGGCAGCAGATGGAGCATTGGCTGCTACTCAAATCTGGCGAGACTTGCGGCGAATTCCTGGTGCCAAACATCAGGCAAAGCTGTCTTAAGCTGCTTCCTACCATAATGTCTACAGAGCCAACTAAAAAGATGAGTGACTTGGAAATTCGCGAAGATGACCTGACCGGTCAACAGATCGCTGACCTTCTCCGGGAACATCTCGAAAATATGTATGAGATTACCCCACCCGAAAGTGCCCATGCACTCGATTTAGAGGCATTGCGATCGCCCGACATCACGTTCTGGACAGCCTGGGAAGGTGATGAACTGCTCGGATGCGGCGCACTAAAAGAACTAGATCCAAAAACTGGTGAGGTCAAATCAATGCGTACCGCTAATGCTCATCGACGCAAAGGAGTTGCCGCAAAAATTCTAGAACACATGATCAAAGAAGCTGAACGACGCGGTTATAATTGCCTCAATTTAGAAACAGGATCTTTCGCAGAATTCGCCCCAGCACGAGCCTTATACACACGGTATGGGTTTGAGTACCGAGGGCCCTTTGCTGGATATATTGATGATCCCAATAGTGTGTTTATGACGAAAAAACTCTAAGCTCTGTATCTCAAACAGGAATCAGTGTCTCAAACAGGAATCAGTATGAAAAAAGTAGCAGTGTTTGGCAATGCTGGAGGTGGTAAATCAACTCTAAGCAGAAAGCTATCAGAGATCACTGGACTGCCACTCTACATCCTGGACAAGGTTAAATATCAACCAGGAGGCATTGAGGTTCCAGATGAGGAATACAAATCCATCCATCAGAAAATTTTGACCAGCGATCAGTGGATCATTGACGGATTTGGTTCTCTGGAAACCCTTTGGCCGCGACTTGATGAGGCAGATAGTCTGATTTTTGTAGATCTGCCCCTCTACGTACATTGCTGGTGGGTCACTAAACGATTCGTCACAGGTTACTCTAATCCGCCCGCAGGCTGGCCTGATAAGAGCCCCATCTTAAAGAGTTCGATGAACAGTTACCGTGTGCTCTGGTTATGCCACAAATATTTGACTCCCAAATATCGCCAGTATGTTGAGCAAGCAAAGAACACTAAAAGTGTTTATCACATTCAATCTACTGAGCAGATTGCTCAATTCTTCCAATCTATTGAGAATGGGGCTAATATTTAACCCTGCTAGATAACCACACTAGATAATCCCAATATTGTAGGGGTGGGTTTTGCTGTTGAACCTCAGCTACTATCAGGGTTTGTCTACTAAACCCACCCCTACGAAGACTTACAGCAATTTCCATTTGCATAAACAACAAATCCCTGTAGGGGCGGTTCGCGAACCGCCCCTACTCTAAGGCTTACCCACTGGAATATTGCTGTATGCTTTACGCTAAGCACTAAAAAGTGATAACTGTGCGAATTCCTTCTCCTTTGTGCATGATGTCAAATGCCTCGTTGATTTGCTCAAGGGGCATCACCTGAGTAATCAGATCGTCAATGTTAATCTTGCCATCCATATACCAGTCCACAATTTTAGGGACATCAGTACGTCCTCTTGCACCACCAAATGCACTTCCTTTCCATACTCGTCCGGTTACCAGTTGAAAAGGGCGAGTGCTAATTTCTTGTCCGGCTCCTGCAACGCCAATGATCACACTCACTCCCCAACCTTTGTGACAGCACTCCAACGCCTGACGCATCACATTCACATTACCAATACATTCAAAGCTGTAGTCCGCTCCACCTTTTGTCAAATCGACCAGATAAGGAACTAAATCTCCTTCTACCTCTTTGGGATTGACAAAGTGAGTCATGCCCAGCTTCTCTGCCAGAGCACGTTTGCTGGGGTTGATGTCAACACCCACAATCATGTTTGCCCCAACCAGACGCGCCCCTTGAATTACATTCAAGCCAATGCCGCCCAGTCCAAATACAACGACATTCGCTCCGGGTTCAACTTTGGCGGTGTTAACTACGGCTCCAATTCCAGTTGTGACTCCACAGCCGATGTAGCACACTTTGTCAAAGGGAGCATCTTCGCGAATTTTGGCAACGGCAATTTCAGGTAGCACAGTATAGTTGGCAAATGTGGACGTACCCATATAGTGATGGAGCATCATGCCATCTTTAGAAAAGCGACTGGTTCCATCGGGCATTAGACCACGCCCTTGGGTGCTACGAATAGCTTGGCACAGGTTTGTTTTTTGGCTCAGGCAGTACTCGCAGTTACGACACTCTGGCGTGTAAAGCGGAATGACATGATCGCCAGGTTTTAAAGATTTTACTCCGGCTCCCACTTCAACGACGACTCCAGCGCCTTCGTGCCCCAAGATAGCGGGAAAGAGTCCTTCTGGGTCAGAGCCAGAGAGGGTATAAGCGTCGGTGTGGCAAACTCCGGTCGCTTTGATTTCTACCATCACCTCCCCGTCTTGTGGCCCTTCAAGCTGAACTGTCTCAATGCTCAGTGGCTCTCCTGCGGCGAGGGCAACTGCGGCTTTGACATCCATAACGCGCTCCTATGATCAGCAATTCCGATTTTTACAGCTTAATGACTATCTCACGTCCGCTGTCGGGTTGCCTCAGTCTTAAGCTTGGCTACTTTCTGGAGTTGCGATCGCATTTATCAAAACTTTACAAAACTATTCCCAAAATCGAGCCGATCTCGACTGAGGAAATACTAGGAACGCAATCAGGGATAGTCATTTAATTATCAGTCATCAATTACGGGCTGCTCACAAGAGGCAAATAGCAAATGACCCCTTCCAAACTGGAGCCACAACCTTACCTCAGCTTCACCATGAAAAAACTAGTTCACTTCTCTTATGGTTCCATCTTTTGGCTGTGGAACTGTACATTTTTGCTTCTAGCTTATGGAGTCGTTCTACCGCAAATCGGCTTTGCCTTTTCTGAAGACGTTTGGGCAGGTGTGGCCATTCCCGCGACGCTGGTTGCAAGCTTGATGGGTTTACTCCTGGTGCCGACGGTCTGCACCCTGGTGGGTTGGTTCCGATTACGCAAACAGCCTGTTTTGCTGATGCGTTTGTTTTATGGGGTCGAAGCGCCACTGGTGGCGCTATGTTTGCTGCGCCTATTCCTGATCCGAGAACTCACTCCGGCAAGCTCACAGATCTTGAGTACAGCGCTGTTTTGCATTGGGGCATTTGCGGTTGAGTTGCTGTGTGGGTTTGCGGCGCGCAAACGCACTTTGGCATGGCTACAGCTAGCAAGCCACAGCTTAATGTTGATTGTTGGAGTGTACACCGGAGTACTACTGACATTTTATGCGGTGCCTGCTCTGTGTGTATCCCTATTTGCAGTCTTCACATGGATTATCCAATTCTTCCAGCTTGAGTGGATACCCGTCCTGCGGGATACACTCACTCACAGTCCGCTACGCACAATCTGGTGGGTACCCGTTTTCCTCTTCCTATTCGGGTTTAGCTGTTCGCTGTTTTTTGCCATGCCGTTTGTGATGACAAATTTCTACTTGCGCTCTTGGTGGCGAGTGGCAGCAGCGTTTGGCGATCGCTACGGACAACTCAAAGCCGTAGCAGGGACAGCAGGGGTAGCAGTTGCCTGGTTACTCATTTTCACCGCTCTACAACAACAGCCCCAGATCGAAGCCTTTAAGCTGCTTTCACAGCCTGCTCCAACGGAGGGCGATCGCCAAGAACTTCTAGCTAAGTCAGATCTGATTCGGACAGGGCTGGTCAACGCTTATCTCAACTCTTACCGCTACATTAGCCCCTGGGAAGAAAGCAACAGCCTGAGCGAAACTTACCGCAACGTATTTAATCTGACTCCAGAAAAAGCTCAATTTTGGCAGGATTTACACAACCATATTCTTTCCCCATTCTTATATAACGGTTCGCGTGCTGATGCAGATAGAGCCGCCAACCTGTATGCAGAATTTTTTGATGCCCCGATTCAAAAGGCAGAACGGGAGGCAATTCAAAACGCGCTGCAATCTACCTCGAACCGGGACGAAACTCAGGCAGGATTGCTCAACATCAACCAGCAGATTGTCTGGCTAGCCCAGCAGCGAGTGAATGTGCATGAACATGGAGACTGGGCAGAGATTGAGCTGTATGAGCGTTATCAGAACCCCACCTGGCAGGATCAGGAGATCTTTTACTCTTTCTCATTACCCGAAAGTGCTGTTCTCACGGGGGTATGGCTGGGCGACAGCATGAGTCGAGCCACTCGCTTTCCGTTTGTCGTATCGCCGCGTGGAGCTGCCCAACAGGTCTACACCGGAGAGGTTGCCCGCAGCACTAACTTTGTGGCAGAAGATCCGGCATTGCTAGAGCAAGTTGGGCCACGGCAATATCGTCTGCGCGTATTTCCCATTCCAATGCAGCAGCAGAATGGTGAACCGGGAGAACTGCATCTGTGGATGACCTATCAGGCAATGCGACAGGAGCAAGGCTGGCCGATGCCTCATCTGGCAGAAAAGCGCAATGTCTTTTGGACAGAAGACACCGTACGTCGTCGCAATGGCAGAGCTGCTCAACTGCCAGCAGAAGAATGGCTAGAAACATCGCTACCCGCTCGACAACACGCGCCTCAAACTCATCAGGTGACGCTGCCAGGAGGTTATCAGGTTGTGGCAGAACCCCTGAGCCACAGTTCATCCGCTTTGCCCCAGTCCAAACGGTTTGCACTGGTGTTAGACCGCTCTCGCAGCATGGCAACTCATTCTAACGAGTTAACCAAAACCTTCCGCTGGCTAGCTCAACACAGTGCCAACAACGACCTGGATCTGTATCTCACCGCATCTGCTGGAGCCGAGCCGGAACGTCTGGATGATATTCGTGAGTTTGACTCTAGCAAAACTACTTTCTACGGCAACCTACCAATTCACACCATGCTGCAACAGTTTGGGCAGTTGCACGGTGAGACAGCTTATGATGCAGTGCTGGTAATCACCGATGAGGGAAATTATGAGCTAACGGTTGACGAGGCTGAACTTCCGGCGAGCGCCTCCCCACTTTGGGCTGTCCATTTGGGTGAATTACCTCCTGCTTACGATGATGCCACCCTGGAAACCATTCAAAAAACCAGAGGCGGAGTTGCAACCAATGTGGCAGAAGTAATGCAGCGCATCGCAACTGAGGAAAAACTAGGACACTCCGTTGCCAGCGTTACAGACGGCTATATCTGGAGAGTAGAATCACCCCAAGCTGATACTTCAGAAGTTGAACCTATAGTCAGTGCATCGACAGAAGCCGACTTCACACCACTCGCGGCTCGACAACTCATTCTCAAATTGAGTCGCGAAAAAGACATGACTCAGCTAGCCGAACTGGATGCGATTCACACTCTGGCAAAAGGTACTGAGATTGTCACTCCTTACTCCTCCATGCTGGTACTAGTCAACGATCGCCAGCGAGAACTATTGGCCCAGGCAGAAGTGAGTAGCGATCGCTTTGAGCGCGAAGTCGAGGACGGGTTAGACGAACTGACTCAACCCAATAACCCACTCAATGTAGCGACTGTTCCTGAGCCTGGAAACATAGTTGGAATGGGAGTGGTGGCGATCGTCCTACTTCTATCTACGAAAAAAAGACCTCGCTCCCACAGACAACCCCGTTCCTACAATTCACCATAGCGTCGCCACTGACCTGTTTTTGCGACACAACCTTTTTGCGACACAACCAACAGCTTTCGAGCAAAAACGATTTCAGCATGACAGATGTCACGCTAAGGAAGTGACATTTATTCGATGTGAGTGGAGTTGTTCACCCATTAACTTAGAAACATCACAAGAGAGCGCAATTGCTCAGCAGCTTCTCGAAGAGAAGATCAATGATTTGCGATGAGGCGATCGCCAATCGTTTTCACTTCAAGGTTGTCAAATTGGCGATTGAACCAAATCAGTTTTGACTACTTCAGTCGAGTAGCAAAGCTCGCTGCTGCATGACGTGATTTCTCTTACTTAATCTAATTTATCTGGGAACACTCAAATGGCAATTATCACGGGTACACAGTTCAATGATAACGGTAGCCAAAAACCCAAACTTAACGGCACCAACTTGGATGATTCAATCTTCGGATTTGCAGGTAATGATTGGCTGAATGGATTTGGCGGTAACGACCTGCTTAATGGTGGTTTAGGCGCTGACAAAATGATAGGTGGTCAAGGCAACGACACCTACATTGTTGATATCTCCACCGACCAAGTTTTTGAAGCAGCCAATGAAGGCATTGATACAGTTAAATCCTCAGTTTCTTTCTCCCTCTCCTCAGGCGGCAAAACAAATGTTGAGAATCTAACACTGCTTGGCAATGCTGCTAATGGTCTAGGCAATGCTTTAAACAACTATATTTTGGGCAACGGCAACAACAACAGACTGCTTGGAGGGAGGGGCGATGACTCACTCAGTGGTGCTGGTGGCGTTGACACTTTGTTTGGTGGTACAGGCAACGACAGACTCTTTGGTGGCATCGGTGCTGATGCGATGTTTGGCAGCAACGGCAGTGATACATATTACGTTGACAATGCAGCAGATATAGTTAATGAGTTGGACACTGACAATGGCTACGACAAGGTAATCTCTACCGTTAGCTTTGGTCTCAGCAGTGGTGTTGAACAATTATTTCTTGACAGCGCGGGTAACGTTAACGGCTTAGGCAATGACCTTAACAACCAGATCTACAGCGGTGTGGGCCACAACAAGCTGAGCGGTTCAGGAGGAAATGATTACCTTAGTGCCGGAGATGGCAACGACAGACTGTTAGGAGGAACAGGAAATGACACCTTGGTTGGAACTTGGCTCGATAACGCGGGTAAGGGCGAAACTGACAGGCTTACGGGTGGAACTGGAGTTGATTACTTCGCACTAGGTGCAGCAAAGAGTGGCGAATTTCCTTACATGGTGCGCTTCTATGACGACGGACAACGCAACACCTCTGGACAGACAGATTACGCGCTAATTACTGATTTCAAGGCGACAGAGGACAAGATTCAGTTAGTAGGCTCTAAGTCTGACTATCTACTCGCTAATGTTTCACTCAATAATATTTCTGGCACTGGAATCTACATTAAGAGCAACAGCCAGTTTGTCACAAATGAGTTGATTGGCGTAGTGCAAAATGTTGCCGCTAATACTCTCAGCTTAGACAGCAATTCCTTCAGTTTTGTCTTCGGTTAATTGATGATTTGTAGGGTGTGAATTAGCCTTAATCATGGAGCTAATACCAATTTTATGTAAAGCTGCATAGAACCCAGGTGCCTGAAACCCTTGCCCGAGGAGAAAACATTCTGTGCAACCTCATAGAGAATTAGTATAACACTTCTATGAAAGTTAAACACACCCTACACAAAAATCTTCTCCTAGGTACTTCCCATAACTCACACATTAATAGAACTAACAAAAGCAACGACCACTAACCAAACTTTTACGTCTTCTTGAGGCTAAGCAGCAAAGGAAAATTTCATGTCGCTTCACCATTCCATCTCTTCTAACACAAATTCCTCTAATCCAAACTCACGATCTTACAGATCAAAAGCATCAAAATTCTGGCGCTCTTTAAAGGGCGAGCGTTTCTTACAAGTTTGCTCAAGTCTTTATAGAGTTTTTGCCAATACAGTTGGCATAAATGACGAGTCTCAACTTGTTTGTAAATGCGATCGCCAACGCAACTTATACCTTGAAGTGTACGACCCAACTACGGAGATATATTGGCACTTCCACTCTAAACAGGACGCTTTAGTGTGGCTTAAACAGCGTTACTACACTCAGGATGACTGCAATTATCAGGCAAAGATTGAGGTAGTTCATCGGAATCAGTATGATGATTCTCAACTTTTAGCTTGTCCAACACAACATAAACTAATAATCTCTTCAAACCTAAAGTTGTTGACCAGATAGGTTAAGTGAGTGGCTAAGTTAGCATTCTTAGCAGGAACTTGTTGTATCAGGGCAATGACTTGTTTTGCATTCACTTTAGTCGCAGCCTGATGTAATTGCTCTATCCACTCGGGTGGCATTACTGTTAGATCTGAAGGAGTGAGAGCCTGAAGATAAGGTTGTACTGTTTGATTTTGCAGTTCGGTAGCGTAGACATAGCGCACATCCAAATATTGCGCCATCTTCTCAAAAATAATCTCCTCCCGTACGGGTTTGCGAACAAAATCATCGCAACCAATGGATAAGGCAACGATGCGTTCTTCTTCAAATGCACTGCCTGTTAACGCAATGACTATTGGTGCTGGTGTACCTGCTGCTTTAATCTGTTGGGTTGCTTTGTACCCGTTTACAATTGGCATTCGCATATCCATCCAAATTAGATGAGGTAACCAGCTTTTGGATAAGGCGATCGCCTCCTCTCCATTAGTTGCTTCTTTGACCTCAAAACCAATTGGGGTTAACAACTCTACAAGCAGCTGACGATTACTCAAGTTGTCTTCTACTACTAAGATGCGGTAGTTGGGCTGTCCGGCTTCTAAGCCAATCACATGACGATTGGGCACTTGAGTCTGAATTTGCTCCGGTTCAACCTGGCAAACTGGAATTACAAATCCAAAAGTTGATCCTACACCTACGCGACTGGTGACTGAAATTCTACCTCCCATCAGGCGTACAAACTTCTGGCTAATAGATAAGCCAAGTCCAGTTCCTTCTTGTGAATCGCGCCCCGTCTCGCTCTGCACAAAGGGCTCAAAGAGGATTTTTATTGCTTCAGGGGAGATGCCAGGTCCAGTGTCTTCGACCTCAAACTGCAAAGATGTAGTAGTTGAGCGCTGAGAATGCTCTACATCTTTTTCTGGCTCTTCAACTTGTTTCACCCGGAGTATTACACGTCCCGTTTGGGTAAACTTAATTGCGTTGCTCAGCAAATTCATTAGGACCTGACGCAGTTTGCTCTCATCGGTACGAATATGTTGAGGTAGATCTGGGTCCAGTTCAAAAACGAGCTGTAAGCCTTTAGACTCTGCCTTGAAGTGAAACATCTGCTGAAGCGAATTTAGCAGATCATAAAGGTTAAAACTACTCTCACTTAAAACAACTCTGCCTGCCTCAATCTTGGACATTTCTAACACATCATTAATCAAGTTGAGCAGGTGTTCACCGCTACGGCTGATGGTGTTGAGATAGTTTTGCTGCTTTGGATTGAGAGAGGTACTGCGAGCCATGAGTTGAGTAAAGCCTAGAATGACGTTGAGTGGCGTTCTAAACTCATGACTCATGTTAGAAAGAAACTGGCTTTTGGCATGGTTCGCGGTATCTGCTTCCTGAGCTTTTTGCTCTAACTGACGGCTATAATTTTCTAGCTGCTTGCGAGAAATTTGGAGCTGTTGCGCCAGCCAATAAACCCCGATCGCCAAAATTCCCGCTGACGCTAATCCTACCAACATGATTGTTCCTGCTAACTGACGAGCAGGAGCAAATGCCTCGTTTTGCTCCATTTCCACTAGCAGAGCAATGTCACGGTCGTTGAGCCAGCGATATACTCCAATTACAGACACACCTACATAGTTTGAATAAAGCCCGGAGCCACTAATCCCGTGCATTGCTGCGTCAATTCCGTGGCTGCTGATTTCTGGTAGAACGGTTTGCGATCGCGACTGTTCTCTAGAAATGAACATCGTCTCACTGCTGAATGAGCCGACCAAATAGGTTTCACCACTTCTACCTAAACCAGTACGTTCTCGCACAATTTGATCAATCCGATCTAGATTTAGGTGAGCCAAAATTAACCCCCGACGAGTGCCTAATTCATCGCGCAATGGCGCTGCTAATGTAACAGATGGTTTTCCTGTAGTTGATGAAACATAAAAGATTGGATCAAAAGTGTTTCCTGGCTCAACGTGATCAAGATAAGTAACACTAGCTAGAACCTCATATCTACCCTCACGGCTTCTATTCGTTGATAAAACAATACGATTGCTAGAATCCAAAATGGAGACTTCTAATAGACTAGGTTTGAGCTGAACGAATTTTGTTAAGTAGTCTGAAAGTTCCTCATGAGCTGCAGTGTAATTTGCGTCAGAACGCTCAGAAAGAAGTATTCCTAGATCATCCTGAATATTGGGAACCTGGGTCATCAATAAAACATCCCTTTGTTGGTCCTCAAACCAACGAGACATTTCTTCTTCTTTTAAGTTGGCTGTAACATTAAGCTGGTTAAAGGTTGCTTGCTTTAATGCTTCTCTGGCTCTGGTAAAAGCAACTCCTCCAACAACACCGACCGTTACAAGAGAAAGCAGTAAAAAGGAGCTAGAGACTCTATTCGTAATGTTTTGGTTCCAGAATCTCATCGCAGCTCTCCTAAAATTTTAAAGCATGTGAAAAATATTCTTCAACCTCTTCCTTGGCTCATTGCCACTGAGCGAAAATCTGCTGGATTTGCTGAATTGCGTCATCGGCAGCCTGCTCTGGAGAGACACGATCGACCACGATGCGATTAATAGCTTGACCCCAAACGTTCTCTTGAACAACCAAACTGTAGGCAGGGTGATAAATCGAATAGAATGGACGAGATTGTTTTTCAAGTAGGATTTTGGTTGCTGTTGAGAGATGGGGATCAGCAGGGTTTGTCCAAAATGAATTTTCTAAAATAGAAGTCATAACGGGTAAATTTCGCCCTCCCGCCGCTTTGAGATAGTTCTCAATTGCCTCAGGTTGAATTAAGTATGAGAGAAATTCTTTCGCTGCTTTCTGATTTTCAGAATCTGCAAATACTATAGCTTGCCTAATATCATCCAAGTACCGCATCGGTTGCCCGCTGGGTTTATTAGGAAATTCCAGGATGCCAAGTTTGTTTTGATAGGTGTCAGTATCTTGACGGACAGTAGCAGGAATTGAAAGCGATGCATTTGGGGTCATTACCACAGTACGATTGAGCAAATTAGTGTTGTTATCAGAATTTCTCCAATCTTCAGACCCTAATGGAACGTACCCTTGCTGATAAAATTGTGTATACCACCTCAAACTATCAATGATACCCTGACGTGTTTGGGGGTTTTCAATCAAAAGATCTCCATTAGGAGTTAATAGTTGCACATCGTGTGCCTCTAAAATATGCTCAAACATGGAGTAAGTATCACCAGATGCAACTGAGTAGGAAAAACCTAATCCATGAATAGTTTGGTTTGGCTGATTCTGGAGGTTATCCTGCACTTGCTGCCAGAATGCCCAAAAGGTGTCCCAGTCTTGAGGAATATCGCTTTCCTGAAAGCCTGCTTGTTGAATGAGATCTCGCCAGTAAAAAATATAAATGTTTGACTGAGAAATCGGCACTGTGTAATAACTACGTTTTTGGTTCGTATTATTGTAGAGAGCGACAGAGTCTAGAACTGAAGCTGGATATAGCTGCTGGACTGGTTCAATGACATCAGAAACATCAGCCAGTTCTCCTTGCCATGCAAGACGAGGGATCAGGGCCTTGCCAGCACTATTGCTCATCATAATGTCTGGTGGATTGCCCGCTTGCAGTGCTCTCTGCGCTTTTTGTGACAAATCATCTGCTGTGTAAAAGGAAAGCTCAACAGGCGCGTTGTGTTGCTTACTCCAATCGTTCACAACCTGCTGAATGGCTTCATCTTCTTCTAGATTAAAGCCCTTATCCCACCAGATTGTTAGAGCTGCGTTGTGGTCAGGCGGATCGGTGACTATAGCGCCTGGTTCGCTGTTAGTGCAGGCAGCGATGATAACACTCAATACCAATGCTATGAGCGTGAATTGATAAAATCGCCTCAGCCGACGACTGGTCTTTCTACGCAGAAACTTACTAACGCTAGCAGCTTGGCTATTCATACTGTTATACGTGTATGTTATCCCTATGTGCATAATCTCTTCTATTCGACAATGCTTGAAAAAAGAGGTAAATTAAGTGAGTTGGGTTGTAATCAAGTTTTGGTATAAAAAATTTGCTTGATTAGGCAAAGCTCTGTTGGATGGCGATCGCGATCACAGTTGTAGAATAAACACGTGAGAGCGAGTGTTTAAATTGTTTTAATTCTCAGCCACAGCGTTCACTAAGAATGTAAATTAGCTGGTGATGAGTTTTTGGAAATAGGCATAGTCTCACAAATTACTGATCTTAAATATCACCTGTTTCAAAAAGTATTGTATTTTGTAACGAAAATTACAGATTCAAGCCAGTATTTCTACTGCTGAATTATCTCAATTCCTCATGAGCCATAAGTAGGCGCAGACTATGAACCACACTTCATCTTCTAAGGGAGATCTTCTCATCGTCGATGATACGCTAGATAATCTACGCTTTTTATCGACCCTACTCCTAGAGCAGGGGTACGAGGTCCGGAGCGTAACAAACGGCTCAACAGCGTTGATGGGTGCGTCAGCCCAGCCTCCTGACTTGGTTTTGCTTGATATCTATATGCCAGGAATGGATGGATATGAGGTTTGTCAGCACTTAAAGAACAACCCTAGCACTCAAGAAATTCCAATTATTTTCATCAGCGCCTTGAACGAAACTTTGGATAAGGTAAGGGCCTTTTCATTGGGGGCAGTGGATTATGTCACAAAGCCATTTCAAGTAGAAGAAGTGCTTGCTCGAATCGAGAACCAGCTTACACTCCGCAGACTGCAAACACAGCTTCAAGCTCAAAACATTTGCTTACAGCAAACAGAGGCAAATCTGCGGCGATCGCTAGAACACGAGCAAACCTTGAACCAGCGAATAAAAGAGATGGCAACTCTAGAGGAGCGAAACCGAATTGCCCGCGATATTCATGATTCACTAGGGCACGCACTCGTGGCGCTAAATATTCAGATGGAAACAGCTCTAACGCTATGGCAAGAAGCTCCAGATAGGGCTTACACGTTTCTTAAGGAGGCAAAACAGCTAGGTTCAGAAGCGCTCAAAGCAGTGCGACAATCAGTATCTGATATGCGATCAGACCCGCTTAAGGGACAATTGTTAGAGGCAGCGATCGCCACCCTAACTCAAGAATTTCACCGCACCACTGGAGTCTTACCAGAATGTCATATTAACTTGTCTCATCCCTTATCCATTCAAATTAATACTGCTGTATATCGCATTGTGCAAGAAGGGCTGACAAACATTTGTAAGCACGCGGAGGCAACCGCTGTGCAAATCCAAATTCATACCAACGCTTCCGGTTTGTCGCTGTCGCTTCAAGACAACGGCAAAGGGTTTCGAGTCAGGGAGAATAGAACTGGCTTTGGGCTTCAAGGAATGCGTGAGCGAACCGTGGCACTAGGAGGTCACCTAGAGATCATCAGTGAATTAAACAGAGGCTGCCACATTAGTGCATTTTTCCCAACTGCTTAAGACTTATGATTAAAGTACTGCTTGTAGAAGATCAAGAGATTGTTCGACGGGGCTTAAAGACTCTTTTAGAGACTAAGCCCGATCTTCGGATCGTAGGAGAAGCCAGTAATGGACAGGAAGCCATTCAGCAGTTGAAAACCCTGTGGGCTTCGTCTGATCAGCCAGATGTTGTTCTGATGGACATCCGAATGCCCATCATGGATGGGGTAACAGCGACTCAAATGATTTGTCAAACGTTTGTAGGAACAAAGATTTTGGTGTTGACAACCTTTGATGATACTCGATATGTCGCGGAGGCATTGAGATTTGGAGCAAAGGGATACCTGTTAAAAGATATGCCTTCAGAGGAGCTGGCAGAGGCAATTCGGTCAATCTACAAAGGTTACACCCAATTTGGACCCGGAATCTTGGAGAATTTAATCTCCCAGGCACCTTTAACAGAGGAGCCTGAGCAACCAGAACTACCGCCAGGGCTGACAGAGCTGACCCCGAGAGAGCGAGAAATCTTGCGACTGATTGCAGTAGGTTCTAGCAATCGAGAAATCGCTCAATCCCTTCACCTCTCGGAAGGAACCGTTAGAAATCACATCACTCACATCTTAGGTCGATTGAACTTACGCGATCGCACCCAAGCAGCGATTCTTGCCAATTCTCACCTGACCTGGCTTGAAGATTCTGAGAACTAGGCTCTCCACACACTGTCCTATAATCTATTCACAACAATAGCCCCCTATGGGCACATGACAAATGTCACGGTTGAAAAATGGCATTTATGCCATGTGGTCAGGGTTTATATTCAAATACTCTAAGGTTATTGCGTTGGCGATGAAACTCTCCTGACTGGTTTAGATGCTCCTGAAACTGGCGCGCTTTTCAAATAAGTAACGCTAATCTACAGATTGAGGGGAGTGTCGCAAAAATAGGCCAGTGGTGGGGTAAGAGGGCTCTGTCGCAGAAACTAGTGAAGAATAAACAACTAACTGAATTCTTGAAGTAAGCCACTGGTTCGACCAGTGCGACTCGACCAGCTTTGAGCATTGCAGCAGTAAAGTAACACCCACGGTGGCTTGGTGAAGCAAAACCGTAGGAGAGAATATCATGTCGCAATTGTATCAAAGCCTTTCCCATTCCGAGTGGGACTGCAAGTATCACATCGTATTCACACCCGAACATTGCCTTACAACGATATTCGGAGAGATTCGTAAATTTCTCGGTCCGATTTTTCATGAGCTAGCGCGGCAAAAGGAGTGTCGCATCATCGAGGGACATCTGATGCCAGACCCTGTTCATATGTGCCTTGAAATTCCACCAAAGTATGCAGTAGCATCGGTAGTTGAGTTTTTCAAAGGCAAGAATGCGATTGCGCGTCAATTCAGTGGCAAGCAACGCAATTTCAATGGTGAAAATTTCTGGGCACGAGGATACGCAGTGTCAAAGGTTGGGTTTGAACTAGAAGCAGTACGTCACTGCATCCGCGAACAAGAGATTGCCGATAAAGGCGGGCAATTCTAACAGTTGAACAGATAAGCCCTCAGAAAGGACACCCGCCAGGCGGTCACACTCATCGAGCTACCAGCTTCACTGGGGGTATCTGACTGCCCAAAAATTGCGAAGAGTCATTCAGCAAGTGTTAAGTCACAAGTCCTATCAACAAAATGCAACCCGCTTACAGTCAGCAATTCAGCATTCTGGTGGAGTTAGATATGCAGCTGACATTGAAGGAGCAACACAAAAAGAGCCAACACTTCTAGGGTATGCCTTGAAGCAGAGCTTATGATAATGTGCTAATTTAGGCAACGATGGAAGTAATCGCGATAGAGCTGATATCTAACCACCACATCATTACCTGTTAATTTGACAAGACCCATACTGTCCAGTTTGAAGGCTTGTTCGGAGGGGAGCCGCACGGTTCTATCGTGTAGGACAACCTCCCGAAATGCTTGCATTAAAGCGGGGTTGCGTTCGAGATTGCTGAGGTGGCGATGAAGATGGTCTGCATAGATGCGGTCTGTCGTAGATGTATCTTGTAGCTGCTCAAAACTCAAAGATTGATGGACGATCGCATACAGTGCCAATCGCACCAGGAATGGATGTCCCCCGATCACCTCCGTTAGAGCTTGAATATCTTTGGAGCGGCAGGAAAGACCATGTCGCTGCACCAGTTCCTCAACCTGAGGCAGTGTGAACTCCGGTAACTCAGTCGGTAGTCCGACATTAAACGGAGATTTGTTTACATCTAGCGGGATGTAAACTTCGGTGGAATGTACCACGATCAAACGAATGTTTTTCCAGATCTCTCGCCGTTTTGCTTCTTCATGCAGGGCACGCAGCAAGCCAAAAAAATCATCAGCAATTTCAAGGTTCGCAAATACGCGATCGACTTCATCCAGCCCCAACGTTAGGGGAGCCGAAAGGCTGGGCAGCAAATACTGTTCAAAGTAAGCTTTGCAGCATTGGTTGCTGCCAATCAGGTCGGCAAGTTGCCAATGTTTGGTGAGTTGATCTGGATCGAGGAGCCCCAGTTCTAAACTCACACTGGCGCAAAACCATTGGAGAAATGTATCTGAGTTGGTGAGACTACGCTGATTGGCAAGCTGAAAGCTGAGCGGTACAACTCGCGATCCTTGCTGTTTTGCCTGATGCAGAATGCGAGCCATGAGTGAGGTTTTGCCCATCTGACGGGGAGCTTTAATCCGAATTAATGCACCCGGTTGGGCGATCGCTTCATAACAAAGTGATTCAATGGGTGGTCGCTCAATGTAAAACCGCGATGCAAGGTCCATCTGCCCACCAGGAATTTCAGGAGCCGCGCTGGGCAAGGGTGGAACAGGCACATGAGAACTGGAACCTGTAATCTTTGCCCAGGAGATAGCAAATTCAGGGTTAACAGGAAGTGACTTGCGGCGCTGATCCCAAACTTCCAACAGTGCTGCTGCTAATCGTGTGGGAGCATCGGTTGTCTGCCATTGCCAGGGCTGTTTGTCTTGCAAATAGCCCAACAGGTCAAACGGCAACTGCTGCATCCAGGGTAAATCGATCAGAATTGGTAAAATTGTGGGCTGTTGCGTCTTCTGTAACTCCTGAGCAAGCTGAATGTTTGCCAGCGTTGCTTCACTAACAGCAGATTGTTCTGTTAACAGTAGCAGCCAATAGTCGGAGGATTGAACGTTTTCGACGGATAGAAGAGGGGTGGGGGCAAAGCGAAGCTGTTCCCCTCTTGGGGCGATCGTTACTCGATGCTGCGTCTGAGTAAAAGCCTGCTGGAGCTGCGTGATTAACTCGGCACAACTCGCGTCTCCACTGATTAAAACAGTTACAGCATCCTGTCTGTTCGCTTCCTGCTGTTCTCCTTGCGGTTCTGTTTCTAAATCTGCCAGGTCGCGCCAGTCTTGCCCCAACACCTGACAGAGTTCTACAAAATTGACAAAATCGACAGGTTTACCATTGAGGAAATGGCTAACTGTTGATTGAGCAATCTCAAGCTGATCTGCCAGCAGTCGTTGACTGGGAAAGCCATTTCGCAACAGAGACAGCTTAACGTGGGAGATGCAGGACTGACGGAGTTTAAGCGATCGCGGCATGGTCGGGAGGTAGGGGGAATGAACCTGGCAATCCAGAATTCTGTACTGGCAATTTCAATTATGACCAATGAGATAAACCCGATAGTATGTCGATAAAGTCGATAGCAAGTCAATCGCAGCGCAAAGTTCTCCTGCTTGAACTCACCAACCACCCTAGTTTCATAGGAGAAGACAGGTTCCCACCAGAATCTATTTCTCTCACTTAGCGTCGAAACAACTATGACGGCACACAACAAAGCGATACAAAACGGTTTCTCTGAAGGAGCGATCGCTTCCTACTATCAGGCGGGCGGCACATTACCCGAAAATGCTCCTACCTATGTTCAGCGGCAGGCTGACCTCGATCTTTATGAGGGGCTGAAGGCAGGAGAGTTTTGCTATGTGTTGAATTCGCGCCAGATGGGTAAATCGAGCCTTCAGGTGCAGGTGATGAATCGCTTACAGGCAGAGGGAGTTGCTTGTGTCACGATCGACATTTCCGATATTGGTAATCAAGTATCACTAGAGCAGTGGTATGGCGGTGTTGCCTATAAGCTCGTGAGTAACCTGAACGTGTTTAGCTCCAGAGAGTTTATGACCTGGTGGAGCGATCGCGGCTCCCTTTCACCCGTTCAGCGGTTCAGCCAACTGCTCGAAGAGATTTTACTCAAGCAGTCTCAACCGATTGTCATCTTTATTGATGAGATCGACAGTGTTCTCAGTTTTCGGGACTCACTGGACGATTTCTTTGTGCTGATCCGCGCCTGCTACAACAAACGAGCCCATCATCCGGCTTATTGTCGTCTCACGTTTGCCTTGTTGGGAGTTGCTACCCCTAGTGATTTGATCAGCGATACCAAACGCACTCCTTTCAACATTGGTCGAGCGATTGATTTGTATGGGTTTGCAGAGCATGAGGCACAATTCTTAGCAGATGGTCTAACAGAAGCTGTTGATGATCCTCAAGCCGCGTTGCGTACCATCCTGGGCTGGACGGGTGGACAGCCATTCCTTACCCAAAAGGTGTGTCAGCTATTAGTAAAAGAGCGAAAAAGTGATGTCGCTCGCCTGATTCAAACTCACCTTCTCACCAACTGGGAAGCGCAGGACTATCCAGAACATCTGAAAACCATACGCGATCGCCTCCTCCGCAATGAGCAACGAGCAGGGCGACTATTGGGGCTTTATCAACAGATCTTGCTGGCTCCCGACCGATCGATTCTGGCGGATGATTCGGCGGAGCAAATGGCGCTGAAACTGTCGGGTTTGGTGGTGCAGCGCCAGGGCAAACTGTGGGTCGCTAACCGGATTTATGAAACGGTGTTTGATGCCGATTGGGTGAGTGAGCAGTTGGGTAATCTGCGGATTTACAACGATGCGATCGCCGCCTGGATCGCTTCTAACCGCGAAGACAGTTCTCGCTTACTGCGAGGACAATCGCTACGAGAAGCGCTGAACTGGTCGGCAGGCAAAAGCTTGAGCGATGAGGATTACCAATTTTTGGCGGCAAGTCAGGACGCTGAAAATCGCACGATTCAACTAGAGAAATTAGAGGTTCAAATTGGCTGGGACATTGAAAAGCAGGAAAAGGAAGCGATCGCTAAAGCAAATCAAATTTTGACGATTGCTAACCACAAGGCAAAGCGCCGAATTCAAATTGGTTCATTGGTGCTGGCTGTCTCTACGATAGGAGCCGCGATCGCAGGGACATTTGCCAGTATTGCCCTACAAAAACAGCAAATTGCCTTAACAGGCACACGTTTAGAGCAACAGGGAATGAGCGTTCTGCGACAGTTTGAGACCTCTCAACTGGATGCTTTGGTGGCGGCAATGGAGGCAGGAGCAGAACTTAATCAACTGGTGAAAGGCAATCATTCCCTATCTGAATATCCGGCAACTAGTCCCGTTTTGGCTTTGCACACTGTTCTAAACCAGATTCATGAACAAAATCGAGTGACAGGCTTTCCGTCTGATCTAGGTGCAGCCCAATTTAGCCCCGATGGAGAATTGGTGCTAACGGCTTCTGCCTCTGACTCTACTGGGAAACCACCTAAAGCCCAACTGTGGACGACTCAAGGAACCTTGATTGCTGATTTAGGAAATCATGGCGGAAGTGAGTTAGCAATGCAGTTTAGCCCTGATAGTCAAATGTTTGCTACTGCTGGATATGATGGCAAGATCCGACTGTGGAATCGACAGGGCGATCGCCTGCAAGAATTTCAACAGCCTGAAAACCGTTCAGTATGGGCTCTGGCATTTAGTTCCGATAGTAAATGGCTAGCCGTAGCTAGCGTTGGAGCCGTCGATATCTGGTCATCTCAAGGACGCTACCAGTTCAAAGTGGAGGGCTTTGAGGGCAATCTTCATGCAGTTCACTTCAGTCCGGATGGACAACATCTGGCGGCAATTGACGAGCGAGGCAATGTAAAAATTGTGTCACGCGACGGTCAAACTCTAGCCAGTTTCAAAGCCTCTCCTCACGAGAAGATGCACTGGAGTCCTAATAATCAGCATTTACTTACCGTCGGCATGGATGGCATCGCTCAAGTGTGGACGCTGGATGGCGATCGCCTTGGCGAGATTAGGTTTCCGGATGACGGCAATGGTTTATACAAATCAATTGCTGATGCTCAGTTTATATCCAGCGATGAAATCGTTGTAATTACTGTCAATGGCGAAGTGAGCCATTGGACACACACCGGGGAACAACACTCTCCAAAGGTGCCTAACGTCCGTCCTGATTCACAAATCACTCCAATGCAGCCAAACTTGCAGGTCAGTCCGCAAGGTGATCATCTCATCTTTAGCGATTACTCTGGCAATATTTACCTGCGGCAACAAGTCAAATCATCTCAGCCAAGCGTTTCAATTGTGCGAGGACAAGGTCGAATTCTCAATGCCTGGTTTGCTCCAGAGGGCGATGACCCCGAAGGGGGAACTGCTTCGCATCGCCTGCTCACCTTTTCAACTGCTGGCACGATTCAAACATGGAACCTGCAAAGCCCAAACCAGTATCCGCTACAAGGGGCTACGTCTGGCTTGATGCCAATAGCAGATCTAAACGAGCAAACTAATCGCGTGATTGGTATCGATACGGCAGGCAAGGCTCAGCTGTGGGATATGGCAGGGCGGCAAGTAGCAACGCTAGATGTATCTGGGCAATCTCATCCTCATGCTCAATTTAGTCAGAATGGGCAGGTAGTGGCGATCGCCGGAGAAGAGGGGTTAATCCGCCTATGGAATTCAGAAGGTCAACTCCTTCAGGAGTTAACAGGTAGCCTCCCCTACATTAGTTCCCTTGCCCTCAGCCATGATGGTAGCTATATCGCAGGCATTGCCAACAACAACCAGATTGTCCTTTGGAATCGTCAAGGAGAGCAACTATTGCAAACTCACTTGTCGTCCCAAACATCTATCAGTACTTCAAGTCTTAGCCCCAACGGCAATTATTTTGCAGTAGGTCAAACGGACGGAAACCTGAGGTTATGGTCTGCAAGTGGAGACGTTTTGGCAACTGTGAAAGCTCACGAGTCGAGCATTATCGCCATGCAGTTTAGCCCCGATGAGCAACACTTGATTACCACAGGCTATGACGGATCTGTAAAAATTTGGACTGCTCAAGGAAAGCTAGTCAAAACGCTGGATCAATCTCAACCCGAAGCTTACGCGATTGAATTTAGCCTAAATGGAGAGTATTTTGCAGTTACTGGGATAAACGGCAATATTAAACTCTGGGATCGCCAGGGACAGCTATTGAATGACTTTACAGCACACACAGACCCTATCTACCGTCTTGTGTTTAGCCCCGATAGCCATAGCTTTATCACTGTTGCCGGCAACACATTGAGGCTATGGACAGTAGACGGGCAATTGATGAGCGACATCACACTTCCACAGTCCATTCAAAATGTCAGCTTTAGTGATGATGGACAATCGATCTTTAGCGTTGGCAATAGCAATAGGGTGTATCAGTGGCAGATTCCAAAATTATCAACTCTCCTAGAACAAGGTTGCTCCTGGCTAAGCCCCTACTTCACTCAGCATCCAGAATTGCGTAGTAGGCTGAACTGCTCTCCCGAATAAATACTCTGTGGTGGAGCTATGCAACATTTCATTCATGAGTCCTCAAAAAGTTTTCTGCACCACTAAGCAAGGTATTGTCAACTTAATCGGAGAAATTGAAGAATAAGCACGATAATCCTTGTGTCGAGTAACATCTTGTTTGTCGTCTTAACAAGTGTGACACTTCCACTCTGTTTATGCAGTAGTCTGGGCTGTTCGGCTAAAACTGTCTAATGGTTGAGCCGACTGGTCAGCAGGCGCGCTAAAACAAGAGAGAGTGCTCAAACTATAGACCCAAATTAATTGTTTGCAGTGCCGAGAATAGGAAGAGTGAGCAACATTCTCAGAATAGGTGAGGAGGATTGGGTTAGTCGTGGCAAAGAGGATAGTTGCTGAGTCGCTCTAAGGATTCACTAGAGATGATCCAGAGCAATTCGGCCAGTACGACTTAGGATACGGAGAAGGTACAATTCAGCGATCGCTCACCCAAACCGCATTGTCCCAAGCAGAGTCACCAGAGAGTCACCAAAGGTATAAACTATGAATTCTGTACAAGATATCTATTCTCCGTCTGACTGGCAAGCACAGGGCTGTGCTCTTTGTGGGGCGGAACAATATCAAGCAGCAATCGCTGCATTTGATCGTGCCTTAAGCCTTGAACCCAAAAACTGTCAAACTTGGAATTATCGTGCTAATGCGTTAAGTGCGTTGCAGCGTCAAGCTGAGGCACTCAGTTGTTACGATAGAGCGATCGCACTTAATCCGACCTACCATCAAGCTTGGTTTAACCGAGGACTCTTGCTAGCAGAGATGGGGGCGCAAGGTTCTGCTTTGGAAGCCTACGATCGGGCTATTGCGCTTCATCCTGATCCTCTTTATTTGCATGCTTGGGACGACGTTTGGCTCAAACAAAAGCTGATTCCTTTTGTTTATGCTTAAACTTGTGAGTTGTTTTTGGCAGAGGATAATGATGAACGATGAAGCTAACTGATCACCTGTCCCCGGCACTCGCCAAATCCGATTCGGGGATAATCCTGCCTATCACAATACCCCCGAAATGTTACTTCATCCCCAGCTTGAAGGAACGATCGCACTTCACCAGTGGGTAGCGTCAGGAGTTGCTTGCCGCGCTGGGTGATTTCTAATAAGCATCCCTGAGTTCCAACGTCAGCGCCCGAAACAGTGCCACTGGCTAACAAATCTCCAGGACGAAGATTGCAGCCGTTGCTGGTGTGATGGGTGAGCATTTGCGCCACGGTCCAATACATCTGTTGAAACGGACTACGGCTCAGGCACACAGGAGCAATTCCTGCTTGACGCATCTGAGCAGAAGTGAGGAACACCTCCAAGGTCAGAGCTATGCCACCTTGCGCTTGATTGACCGAGCCTGTGAGGTAGGGTAAGGTTTCTGGGGCATCAGAGGTTCTGGTAAAGGCAGAGCCGCGAAAGGGTGCAAGCGCCTCCATCGTCACTACCCAGGGAGAAATCGTTGTGGCAAAGCTCTTGGCTAAAAAGGGTCCAAGGGGTTGATACTCCCAGGCTTGAATATCTCGCGCTGACCAGTCATTCACCAGACAAAGTCCAAACAGATGGTCTTCGGCTTGAGTCAGGGCGATCGCTTCTCCTAAAACATTCCCCATCCCGACAAAGCATCCCACTTCCAGCTCGTAGTCCAACATTTGGGAGGGACCAAAGCTGGGAGCTTTATCTTCAGGGCGTTTCTGTTGACCAGAGGGGCGCTGAATCGGAGTACCACTAGGCACGATAGATGAGGCTCGCCCGTGGTAGGCGATCGGCACATATTGGTAGTTCGGTAATAGCGGATTGTCAGGACGAAACAGCTTGCCAACATTCGTAGCGTGAAAAATTGAGGCATAGAAATCCGTGTAGTCCCCAATCGTGGCAGGCAACAGCATCTGCACGTCTGTTCTGGGAACGAGGATTTGGCTGGCGGCTTCTGGTTTCTGACCCGTCCGCAGTAATTGACTTAAATGATGGCGTAACGGTAATGAGGTCGTTTTTCCCATTGCCATCAGAGCATTTAAATTTGGCGCTGCACAGGCTATTTGTAGAGGCTCAGGCAGTGCTGCCAATAATTCAAGGGTGCGACATGCAGCCAAATCTAAAATCTGGTCACCGATCGCCACCCCAATTCGCGGAGCATCACTGCTGCCCGATCTTTGAAATACCCCAAACGGTAAATTTTGAATGGGGAACTCCGTGTCGGCTGTGTTTGCTGACTCAACCCAGCTTCGTAGGTTTCGATCATGAGTGGCGTCAATGGCACAAATCATAGGAGTTCCAGATGATCAAGATCGGCAATCGGCTCCTGAATCGAACAGGAACCAAACGAGTGGAAGAACTGCTGCCGGGAGCGTTCAATTTCAGACAAGGTAAGGGAGTGTTTCCGCCAATGGATAGTCGTATCGGTGAACTGGAACGAGTGGTGCGATCGCTCCTCCAAAATTGCCACTGCTTCATCACCACTAATACTGCCTTGATAAGCCAAAGCTGCCAGCAACAGTACGTTTAAAAAACCATGCATGGTGGCGGGGGCACTGTCAGCTTGAGAGGTTAAGCAGTACTGACCTCGCAGAGGATGATGTAACCCTGCTGTAGCCTTTAAGGGAATTTGGGCTTCGGCTAGAGATAGTATTCGTTGAGCAAGCTGTCCACTGTCAGGAAAGGCATCATTGGTGAGTCCGCCTGTCCGCAGTTTTGCCGCAGTGCCGGGCTGCTGCAAAACTTTCAGGTAAGGTGCTAAATCCACACCAAACGGAATTTCAAAGAAAGCGGTTACTTCTGTCGGTAAATGCTGGTAAACCTGCTGGATCTCGTCCGGTGGTAACGGGACAACTTCCAAGGCACAAATCAAAATTTGGCTAGTGGCATGGCTGAGCTGGTGGATCTGCTCAAGTTCGGCTACCCATTTCGGCGAAAGAATGACGCTCAGTGTCCAGGGTTGAGAGGAATTGCTCCGACTAGGCAAGCTTGGCAGAAGCTGAATTAGCTCAGACAATCGTGAGGCTGGTACAACAAAGTGCCCGAGCATCCAGTGATGGGGAGAAGACCAAGCGCGATCGCAGATTACTAGTGCCTCGGGCAGACTTAACTGGGCAGGTGGAAACAGTCCAGCATAATCCACGATCGCTGAGAGCAGTTGTTTAAGGGAGAGTAACACGCAATGCATCTCCTCCTTTCAAACATCAGGCAGCAGGAAAGAGTAGTGAAGAGTCAGTGTTGCTACCAATGAGAAAATCATAGTCGAGTTTCTGCTTAACTCCATCTAGCGCTGGAGAGGTTAGGCGTTTTAGCTAAAAAAGTTTGCCTATAGGTCGTACAGTTTGGCAACAGAAATTCGGCATTTTGATCAAATTTCTGTGAATAATGTACTTAACTTCCTACTGCACCTAATTAAGTGAAAAACTTGCTTCTGTAGGAATATAAATCAGACAGAAATTATAGCTATCCTGTTAGTAATAGATGTCAAGATAGCCTTAATAATTAGTTACTCTAACTGGGCGAACCTAGACGATAAATCTATAATTTACTTATGGGCTCTCAGGTCAAGTTGAGTCACTCGCTTCAGAGCATGATAGAGAGTTTGCGAGCTTTCTAGCTAGTGTCTTGAGTTCGGCGATTGATTTAACAATTTTTGAATCGAAATTCGTCGAGTATTTTTCGTTGCAATTAGTCGCGATCGCCTCGCGCAAGTTTTATGTGCAATGTCTGTAATCTGTTTTTTGAGTTGTCCTCAATCGCTACAAATAATTAATTCTTCCTAATAGAGGGAGGAATCACATGACTGATTTTTTTTCCGTTCTTGGCTTCGATCACCTTGAGTTTTATGTAGGCAACGCGTGGCAAGCTGCCAAGTTTTATGAAACATTATTTGGGTTTACCAATACTGCTCATTGCGGGTTAGAAACCGGTAGCCGTAAAGTTGCCTCTTATGTAATGGAGCAAGGCAATATTCGCTTCGTTTTCAGTACGGCAGTCAGTCCTGACCACCTGATGGCTCATAGCGTGCTGAAACATGGTGATCATGTGGCTGTGATTGCCCTGGCGGTGCCCGATGCGATCGCCGCTTATAAGCAAGTGACGGCACACGGGGCGGTCGGCGTTATTCCCCCTACCACTGCTGAGGATGAGCATGGCTTATTGCGTTACGCCGCTATCCGTGCCTATGGCGATGTGCTTATCAAGTTTGTCGATCGCACCGAGTATCACGGCATTTTTGCCCCAGAATTTCAGCCGCAACCCACCAGGACTCATAACCACACAGCTGG
The DNA here is from genome assembly GCF_014695875.1 of Leptolyngbya sp. FACHB-541. Lineage (NCBI taxonomy): Bacteria > Bacillati > Cyanobacteriota > Cyanophyceae > Leptolyngbyales > Leptolyngbyaceae > Leptolyngbya > Leptolyngbya sp. FACHB-541. The sequence goes on from NZ_JACJPC010000060.1 coordinate 81,986, forward strand.
ACTACAAACCATTGATCATGTTGTTGGCAATGTTGAACTCGGTGCTATGGAGCGCTGGGTTAAATTCTTTGCGGACACGATGGGCTTTGAGCTACTGGTGCATTTCGACGACAAAGCGATCTCGACTGAATACTCCGCGCTGATGTCTAAAGTGGTGCAGGACGGCTCCGGCAAAATCAAACTACCGATCAATGAGCCTGCTCCAGGCAAGCGAAAATCCCAAATTGCAGAATACCTGGAATACCATCAAGGACCGGGAGTGCAGCACATTGCCTGCTCAACTGCCAATATCATTCAAACCGTCACTCAGTTGCGAGAGGCTGGTGTTGAATTTCTTCGGATTCCCACCACGTATTACGACAATTTAACCGCCCGCGTGGGCGACATTAATGAACCGATCGACCAACTGGCAGATCTGGGAATTCTGGTCGATCGCGATCACGAGGGGTATCTTCTGCAAATATTTACGCAACCCGTTGAAGATCGTCCCACCCTATTTTTTGAAATCATTGAACGGCATGGGGCACAAAGCTTCGGAGAGGGCAATTTCAAATCACTGTTTGAGGCGATCGAGCGAGAACAGGCGTTGCGCGGCAATTTATGAGGGGCAGCAGTTGAGCAAACCGGTACAGAACCATGACGTACTACTACCGTCTCGGCACAATTCCTAAGAAGCGCCATACGCAATTCCGTCAACCCGATGGCTCGTTGTACCACGAAGAGCTGATGGGAATACATGGCTTTACGGGAATTCAATCGCTGCTCTATCATCTGCACCCACCCACTCAGATAGATGCCGTGCGGCTAGTGCAAACAATTGCTCTGGAATTTGAGCAACCTAGCGCTTTACGTCCCCGCCATTTACGCACCGCCCAGGGTGTGAGTGCAGGCGATGCAATTTCGTCTCGTATACTGCTGCTGGCAAATGCGGATGTCTGTATCTCGGTAGCGCAGCCGACGGAACCCATGTCCTATTGGTATCGCTTTGCTCATGGGGATGAGGTAATGTTTGTCCATGACGGCAGCGGTGTGTTGGAGAGCCAATACGGCTTACTTCACTATCGTCCTGGGGATTACTTGGTGATTCCCACGGGTGTGTTTTGGCGTCTCCTGCCCAATGTGGACGTTCTTCAACGGCTGCTGGTGATTGAAGCTCAGGGACACATTGCCCCACCAGCCCGCTATCTCAATCGTGAGGGACAGTTTTTAGAACATTCACCTTACGGGGAGCGGGATTTGCGACCACCCGAAGCATTAGTTCCTCGCGATGAGGTGGGTGAGTTTGAAGTCCGGGTGAAAGCGCGCGATCGCATCACAGCCTACACTTATCATCATCATCCAATGGACGTGGTGGGCTGGGATGGTCATCTCTATCCTTACGCCTTCAACATTGCCGACTTTGAACCGATTACCGGACGAGTTCACCAGCCGCCACCCGTTCATCAAACCTTTGAAGCACCGGGATTTGTGATCTGCTCGTTTGTGCCGCGACTATTGGATTATCATCCGCTGGCAATTCCCGCTCCCTACAACCACTCGAATGTCGACTCAGATGAAGTGCTGTATTACGTGGAGGGGAATTTTCTGTCTCGCAACGGGATAGAGCGATCGTCCATCACGGTGCATCCCAGTGGACTACCCCATGGTCCCCATCCCGGAAAGTATGCAGCCTCAATCGGTCAGGAGCGAACGGACGAATTGGCGGTGATGGTTGATACGTTTCGCCCGTTGCAGTTCACTCGCCAGGCGATCGCGTTAGACGACTTGCAATATGCCTACAGTTGGACAATTGATCAAAGGAGCAGTTGATTTATGGTCGCTCTTATTCCTAACGCTCACTCACTGACGATCTCTCCCAGAATCCAAGCGCGGTTACAAAAAGGAGAGTTAACGCGATCGCAGGTGAATGAGTTTCAAGACTTTCTCAATCAGGTCGATCGGGTCATTTTTCAGGACCGCATCCTCACTGATAATGCTTACACGCGCTGGTTTCAGGCAGGCAACGCGACCGATGAGGAATTGCGGTATTTTATCCAGCAATTTTCTGTCTTTTCCAATCAATTTTTAGTTGCAGCCCTGCTGAAAGTGATAAATTCGCCTACCCTGCAACAGTCCCGTGCCAGCCGGGAGATTTTGCTAAATGAACTGGGCGTGATTTATCGCAAGTTGAGTGGCACAGCGGGTACCCAGACGACTCAAACAGACGAGGAAAAAGATCGAGAAGGCGACCCGGAATTTGTCAGCACCGAAGGAACGGTGGATGGTGGCATTTGTCGCTTCCGGGCGGCTCATTTTGAGTGGCTGACTGCCGTAGCCGAGGGGCTGGGGTTGCACTATGAGGAGATTGGTCAACGGAAGCACGGGAGCGCCACCACGCTGCACTTCTGTGATGAACTGCAACGCCTCTATGGCAGTGATGATGCCAATATTGCCGAGGGTGCCAGCTTTGCTGTAGAAAATTGGGCAGCAGCAGGCTTCTGGCAAGAGTTAGAAGATGGCTTAATGCGGATTAAACAACTGCGTCATCCCCAACTGCGACTAGCATTTTTCACCTGGCATAACCGCGTGGAAGCCCAACATGCCGGACATACCCTGGAAGAACTGGAAGCGGTTTATTTTCAACCGGGATTTGATCGAGCCAAATTTATCCAGGGCGGTCAGGAGATCTTAGAGGCGATCGCCGTCTTTTGGGATGGGCTAGAGTGCGATCGGCTAAACGCCATTTACGCCTGATTTTGAACTGTCAGTGCAATGAAATCATCGAGCCAGGAGGCTGAAAGAATGCTTTTGTCATTGAAGAACCAGAATGTTAACTCTTTTACCAGTTATGCATTAGAAGCGCTGACTACTGTTGACATAGATAAACTGAAGCCATTCTTTGATGATCTTCCTGTTGATCCTTATCTGAAAGGCAGTTATCGTTTCCGGCGTTTATCTCACTTTAGAGTTGAAGCCGATCGTCTGGTTCATTTACCGCATAGACTCTTTTTTCAGACCAAAGATTACAATCCCTTGCTGGGTAATGTTGTCAGAGAGTATCCAGAGTTAGCGGATGCCCTGATTGAGCTGGAGGATTTTCAGAAAACGGTTTTAGAGTTCTTTGAATTCTGCAAACTTTGCTCAACAGCCAACGAGATTGGCGTTCACCAGATTCGCATTACCAGTTCCAGTCAGCACATGGGAAGTCCAGCTCCTGAAGGAATTCACCGGGATGGGGTCGATCTGGTGGGAATTTTCTGCGTCCAACGGAGAGGCGTTGAAGGCGGAGAAACTCACCTTTATCGATCCAGGCAGGAGCAGCCAATTTTTGACAAAATTCTCAATCCGGGTGAACTGCTGGTATTCAGCGATCGGCAATTTTTCCATTTCACCTCTGAAATTAAAACCAGCTCCACTGAACAGGGTATTCGGGATGTGTTTGTTTTCACCTGCCCAGGATTGATGCCTGGAAGAAATTAACGGTTGGCAGCACGAGGCAATTCTACATTAGGAGATCGTTATGACTTCCCTCGATCTGGACTGGATTCGTGAACAATTTCCGGCACTTCAGCAGGAACTCAACGGTCAACCTATTGTTTTCTTTGATGGTCCCGGTGGGACTCAGGTGCCACGAACGTCGATTGCAGCCATGGGCGACTACCTGTTGCATTCCAACGCCAATGCCCACGGAGCCTTTCTGACCAGTGCCCAAACCGATGGTTTGATTGCCTCTGCCCGTTCGGCTGTCGCAAGTCTGCTGGGTTGCGATGCAGACGAAGTCGTGTTTGGGGCAAACATGACAACCCTGACCTTTGCCATCAGTCGGGCGATCGGACGAGAGCTGCAACCGGGAGATGAAATCATCGTTACCCGGCTGGATCATGATGCCAATGTCACACCCTGGTCTACCTTGGCAGCGGAGGGCGTAGTCCTTCGTGTGGTCGATATTAATTCCCAGGATTGTACGCTGGACATGGATAGTCTGGAACAAATGATAAATGAGCGGACACGGGTGGTGGCGATCGGCTATGCCTCTAATGCCGTCGGCACTATCAATGATATAGCTGCCGTGGTGCGCATTGCCCATGCGGTGGGAGCTTTAGTTTTTGTTGATGCGGTTCACTATGTGCCCCACGGACCGATCGATGTGCAGACACTGGATTGTGATTTTCTCACTTGTTCTGCTTATAAGTTTTTTGGTCCTCACATTGGCATTCTATACGGCAAACGGAGACATCTGGCGCGGCTTCTTCCTTATAAGGTGCGACCCGCCCCCGACGATGCTCCCGGTCGCTGGGAGACAGGCACCCAGAACCATGAAGGCATGGCAGGGCTGATTGCAACATTGCATTATCTGACCGAACTCGGTCATCAGATTTCACCCCAGTTGGGGAATCGGGCTGCCCTGATACAAGCGATGGAAGCAATCCAGCACTATGAACGGAAGTTAGCCCGACTGTTGATTCCGGGATTGTTACAAATTCCAGATCTGACCATTTACGGCATTACGGAACCGAGTTGCTTTAGCTGGCGCACTCCCACCGTTGCCCTGCGCTTGAAAGGGCAGACTCCCTACGCGGTTGCAAAAGAATTGGGCGATCGGGGAATTTTTGTCTGGCATGGCAACTTCTATGCGTTGGGACTGACGCAACGGCTAGAGCTTGAAGCAAGCGGTGGCTTTGTGCGTATTGGACTCGTCCACTACAACACCGAGGCTGAAGTGAATCGTTTGCTGAAAGCTCTGAATGAGATTACTACGTCACACTTTCACCTTAACAGGGGGTAGCGATGGCAAAGCAACTTTCTCTGGAGCAGATCATCGCCTGCGATGTGACAGCAGAGACCGCTACTGAAATCCTGCCCCACATTAACCAATCCCTCGCAACGCTACCTGCGATCGCCTGCTGGCAAGATCTGACTCAGCATTTGCTAACACCCAAACACCCGTTTTCCCTGCACGAATTGTTGTACAAAACAGCTTTCTGTAATTGGGATGTAACCCAGGGAATGCCCCCGGCGTGGTTTCCGACGCAGATGCAAGCTCAGTCTACCAATATTGTTGCCTTGATGCAGGCATTACAACTGAAGACTTACTCGCAACTGCACACCTGGTCTATCGAGAACCGGGCTAAATTCTGGGACCAGATGGTGCAACGGCTCGGCATTCGCCTACAGCAGCCCTACAGCCAGATTGTCGATTTATCTCAGGGTGTGGAATCTCCGCAATGGTTGGTTGATGCTCGCCTCAATATTGTCGAAAGCTGTTTTCAAGCTTCTGCCACTGCACCAGCGATTATCTTTAGCTCAGAACGGCAATCCCGCAGTGAGTCACTGGAGATGTGGACTTATCAGGAGTTACACTGCCTTGCCAACCGTGTTGCTCATGGTTTGGTGGAATTGGGAGTGCAACCGGGGGAGGCGATCGCCATTGATCTGCCGATGACGCCTGAGTCCGTGGCAATTTACCTGGGCATTGTCCAAGCAGGTTGTATCGTCGTGTCGATCGCCGATAGCTTTGCACCAGCAGAAATCGCCGCACGGCTGCGAATCGCCCACGCCAGGGCAATTTTTACCCAAGATGTGATGTACCGGGGGGGCAAGTGCCTGCCGCTCTACCACAAAGTGATAGCAGCCAACGCGCCCCTGGCGATCGTGCTTTCTGAATGTGCTGATCCTGTAGTGGTCCGCCCAGAAGATTTGACCTGGCGCAATTTTCTCAGCCAGAACGACACCTTTAACGCGGTACCAAGATCGGCTATGGACCCCACCAATATTTTGTTCTCCTCGGGTACAACTGGCGATCCGAAAGCGATTCCCTGGACGCAAACCACCCCAATTAAGTGTGCTGCGGATGGTCATTTGCATCACGACCTGCATCCAGGAGATGTGCTGGCTTGGTCAACCAGTTTAGGCTGGATGATGGGACCGTGGCTAATCTACGCCAGCCTGATTAACCGAGCGACGATCGCGCTGTACGATGGTGCACCCACCACTCGCGGCTACGGCGAATTTATTCAAGCAGCGCGGGTGACGATGTTGGGAGTTGTCCCCAGTTTGGTCAATGTCTGGAGAACGACTTACTGCATGGAGGGACTGGACTGGAGCGCCATCAAAGCGTTTAGCTCGACTGGAGAATGTGCGAATCCACAGGACATGCTGTATCTAATGTCGCTAGCTGGCTATCGTCCCATTGTCGAGTACTGCGGCGGCACTGAAATTGGCGGTGGTTACATCACTGGGACGCTGGTTCAACCCTGTGCGCCAGCAACCTTTACCACTCCCGCCTTGGGTCTGGATGTAGTGCTGCTCGATGAAAACGGTCAACCTACTGACAAAGGAGAAGCGTTTATTGTGCCCCCTGCGATAGGACTTTCCACCACCCTGCTTAACCAAGACCACCATCACGTGTATTTTGCTGACACTCCCCGGTGGAAGGGATTGCCGAACGACCCATCCAGGGGCAATTTACCGGCTGGTGCTGCATCCATGACTCCTCTACGGCGACACGGTGATTATCTAGAACGCTTGGAAAACGGCTACTACCGCGTCTGTGGTCGAGTAGATGACACAATGAACTTAGGCGGCATTAAGGTCAGTTCGGCTGAGATTGAACGGGTGCTCAATCAGCTAGAGGAGATTCAGGAAACGGCAGCGATCGCGGTCTCGCCTCCGGTAGGGGGACCAAGCCAACTGGTTATCTATGCCGTTGTACGACTAGGGACTGAGCTAACGTCAGCAGCCTTACAGACGCAGTGCCAGCAGGCGATCGCCCAGCAGCTTAATCCGTTGTTTAAAGTGCGCGATCTCGTCATCGTGGAGTCCTTACCTCGCACCGCCTCCCAGAAAGTCCTGCGTCGGGTGTTGCGGGAGCGTTATAACACGATCGCCGTCTTTTGGGATGGGCTAGAGCGCGATCGGCAGCACTAAGTGAGAACATCACTGGACGCACCAGCTACTGCAACCCAGTCATCCATTTCCGCTACATCAGTTGCTGTATGAAACCACCTTCGCGACTGGCAAGCTGGGCGGTTGTGTCGCAAAAACTGTCAAGGGCGTTCATACTAGTCGCGGTGGTATGTAGCTAATCGTAAATACTCTGGATCTGCCTTCACCAATTGCCACTTTTCATAGAAAATCTTGGCAGATTCAGCTTTGATTGGATCTTCTTCACGGGGTAGAACCGTTTTGGAACCTGCTGCATACTTGCGTCCTGACTTGTGGTTGGCATAGCGACGCGCTCTGGTATACCCCATCTGCAAAAACTTTCGTGCCATGTCCATACCAACGAAATCGCCCTCCGCCTTGTATTGGAGAAATAGGCTGTAGATTTTGTCAGCAGATTGACGGGCAATATCTGGGGTTTTGAATCTCCAGTAGGGCAAAATCTCGCTCTTGTAGGGTTCAACTAGCAAAACGCCCTGTTCGCCTCGACCGATCCGGTACAGTTCTGGATGCTGGCGAAAGTCGATCGCCTTGAAATCGAGCGAGTAATCAAATTCCTTCATCTACAGAAGTTCACTAACCCAAAACAACTAGTCTTGATCCAGTTTCCTTATTTTGACCAAATTCATTGCTGATGGAATCGCCCTACTGATATAGTTACCGCCAGTTTAGTTAGAACATCGACTCGCGTTTGCTAAACATACCCGTACTTGGGTCTTGGACTTAAGCTATCACCCAAAAAACAGCGTTTCTCCTGAGAGAAAGATAGTAGAGTTTTGAATCCAGCATGATTGGCTACCTTTCTCATCACTGTTTAACTCAATGCTTAGTTTCCACCAAACACCCTGCTGCTTCACAACAGCATCAGCTCAATGCAAATCCCCTCTCAAAGCGACAGCAAAACACGCTGCAGATAGCGCTGTGGGCAGAGGAAAAGCTGGATGAACAGGTTGCACCTCAAATAAAACGACTGTTGTTGCGCGCTTTTGCTGTTTATAGACGACGCGATCGCCTATCCGCAGATACTTTAGCTCGGTATCGTCACGACCTCAAACAACAGTTTAAAGAGTGCCTCACTCAAAGGGAGCATCAGCATTTGAGGCGATCGCCACTCTGCTTTACCAGATTTCCTTACTATCTTTTCCTGTTGTTAGACGACCCCTCCAACACTCCACTCATTTCTCAGCAAAACCAGAATCAACTATTGATATCAGGCAGAAAAGGAAAATTCGCCGTCTGGTGTACTCACTATCACAGAAAGCTGCTTGCTCTGGCGAAAGTTTGGCTAGCAAATGGCACCAATCATGCCAAAACAGTGACCCTGAAGCATAGACTAGGCAGTATTAGCCTGATTCCAATCAAAGTCGGTAAGAGAGGGGTCAAAGTCCGAAACGTTTGGATTCACTATCATGACCTCTATCACCTTGAAGTTGCTCAGCTCGATAGAATTCAGATGGGAAACCATTGGGTGAGCGGTGTTAACGGCATCAATGGGCGAGTCTTTCATGACGCTCCAATTGTGGAGGAATACGACAGCTTTTTGGATGAAGCCCGAATTGCTATCCACGAAAGCCTCACTCGTCCTTCCGCTTTTAGCCAACTTAAACTGCTTTGCTGGATAGGGTTGCTACTCATACAAGGGATTAATCCTTTGGCAGTCATCATCCGTCACATTAAAAGCCTGAAAAAGAAGCAGGCAGAGCTTTGGCTATAGCTTCTACCTAACTGCAGGGGCTGTAGTTAAACTCAGCGGAGCAGTCACCTACTCCATCAGGGATACTCTGCTAAGGGTGCCAGAGTTTTGAAAAACCGGCGATCGCCTCACCTATCCACCCAACTGCTCGACTCTCTCAATCTTCTGCCGTAGCACCTCAATCTCCCGCTTCAGACGCTTCAGTTCCTTGACAGGGGCGATCGCCTCCTCATAATGCTCAACCTCAGCAGCCTTCAAGTACGAACGAGGCATTTGCTGATGTAGTGTTTACGAGATTCAAACTCAATGGCTTGCAGCTTTTGGTCTTCCTTTGATGGATAGAAGCAGTCCGTCAATACCTCTGCCACGCAGCACAGGAACAATAATCGAGACGAGAGCAGGATGAGCAGACACTGCTGTGCATTGCATAATTGCGGCATGAATTAATCCGGTATGGGTACAATTCCATTTTTCAGGTAATGCAATAGAGACCAATCCAGAATTATGCTGCGGCGTTGCCAAATCGAAAACTAGACGCAACAATACCGCCAAAGCTGTTTTCATCATGATAAACACAAACGCTTGGATCGTTTTGGGCTGCGCCAACTGCAACCATTAACGGTAGTAAATGGTCTTCCTGTGGGTGAGCTAATCGTGCAGCAGGGGCGTTAGCCCAATGGATAAGTTTATCAACTCGCTGTGTTGGCTCAGATTGCACCAGCGTCTGCTGAAGCCAATCATCAAATTGCTGGGATGCTTCTGCACCATTTGGCCCAAAATTCCTGAGATTGTGATAGCTCAATCCGCTACCAATAATGAGTACACCTTCCTTTCGCAATGGAGCCAATGCTTGTCCTACTTCCAAATGAAGTTTCGGGTCATAGCTTCGCTTGAGCGAAAGCTGAACGACAGGAATCTGTGCTTGCGGATACATGGGGTACATCACCGTAAAAGTACCGTGGTCAAAGCCGCGTTTTGGGTCAAGATGGGCTGAATATCCAGCACTCTGAATCAGCGATTGGACGCGAATAGCCAATTCTGGTGAACCTGGGGCACTATACTTCACTTTGTATGTATGCGCGGGGAATCCTGAATAATCGTAAATCATTGGAGGATTTGGACTCGCCGAAACAGTGAAGTCTTCTTCTTCCCAATGTCCCGAAATCATTAGCACTGCTTTGGGTGTCGCTCCTAACTGGCGAGGGATATCCTGTAACGAAGTTTCGAGCAGAGCAAACTTTTGACCCAATTGGTCTTTCATGTAGGGCCAGGGTCCACCACCGTGAGAAACAAAGTAGGTCGGAAATTCAGGCATTATCATATCTAAATTCTGTTTGATGGTTATGGCCCCGTAGCCGATATAACTCACTATATTCATATACTATTAGTTCATCAATAGGCAAAATATTGATCCATCATTTCTTATTAGTTGATGATACTTGGACAAAATGGATACATTAGTGAGCATGCGCGTGTTTCGCAGAGTTGTAGAACTGAAAAGCTTTGTTGCAACAGCTCAAATAGTTCAGGGTCGGTATAGGCACATCTCACCGCGTTTCGTAGAGCCGACAAGCTTGGTTTGATGGAAGCAAGGTTTCCCTCATAGCTCATATTAGGAGCCAAGTGCCAAAATTTATCGCCTGTCAGGTGAAAGAACGGAAGCGCAATATTGGACTGATGATGAGTTGTGACTAAGTTAGACCAGTATTTCAAGAAGGTAGCGATTAGCTCTGGAGAAAGGTAAATCTGATTGGTCTGAATCTTCCTCTGTTCAATCAGTTCTATAACCGCGAGTAATAGGATCGGTTTGTGCGGAGCGTTCACCCCATTATTTCGGTTAACGTTGAGCTTTGCGAACTTTCTAGCGTAGTAATTAAGGTCTTTTTTCATCGCTTGTGATCAAGTTCCTCTCAGCCATCTCCAAAATACGCAGGGGAATCTTGAAATCCATCAGCTTGTTAGATTTCTTTAACCAGGTGTCCGCTGAAAAATCCTTCCTCGTGAATCGGAGGAGCTTCAGGATGACTTGTTAGCTAGAACTAACAGAGTAATTACAAACTAGCTAACCTGCTTGGTGCTTCTTTAAGCCAACGATTGACAAGTATTTTCCTCCCTTGAGGAATTGCTAATGGGCATTTGGCTTAGCTAGTAGCGATCGGATTGGAGATGGAATGTTCTAGTTAAGCGTTGCTCTCAGATGTAGGGAAGTTAAAACCTTGCATAAGATTTAGAACAAAGGCTGATTTATGCGAACTTGACATGGAAGATAGGTCAACCTCACAGGTGCAGTAGCATCTTCCCATACCCGCTCTAACAACTCCATCCCATTGGTACCAATGACCTCTGCATACTCTTTGCGAACAGCAATTCCTTAACTTAAACAAATAATAAAACCTATCTACCTAATCTAATATTGGACAAGCTTGCAACGCCGTCTGAACAACTTGTAGGAGTTCCGTGCGACTGGCCCCACCTGCTGCTTGCACAGACAGTCCAGAGTTGACCGTGAGTACAAAGCGGGCAAGGTCAGCAGGGTCAGCATCAGGCGGCAAGTCCCCCTCAGATACCGCCCGCTCGAAGCGATCGCGGATAGCAAGCTCGTCTGCCGCTCGGCGTTCTACCAATTCCTGATGGAGCGGATCATCTGGATCTGCAAAGGTGAGCAGACTCTGTGCAACCAGACAACTGGACGGATTGTTTGGATTGGTCACTAAGTCCACAACGCCCTGCATTATCCGCTCGATCACTCTCCGGGCAGTAGGTTCCTCAAGGGCAGCCCGCACGTACGCAGCGCGCTGATCGCGATAGCGATCGAGTGCCTTGCGGAATAAAGTCTCCTTGTTGCCAAAGGCGGCGTAAAGGCTCGGACGGTTAATGCCCATCGCCTCAGTCAGATCGGTGAGCGATGTACCCAAATAGCCCTTGCGCCAGAACAGAAGCAAAGCCTGCTCTAAAGCGATGTCGACATTAAAAGCGCGAGGACGACCCTGCACACCATGGGATTTTCTAGTTTCCATACCGTTCAGCATAAAACTTCCTTGACAGTGTGAGAAGGCTCATACTAATCTGTACCAATCGGTAAATAAATACTAATTTGGCGGTAATACATCCAACGGAGTACATCATGACGACAACCCTTGCAGGCAAAGTTGCACTGGTAACGGGTGGTTCTCGCGGTCTAGGAGCGGCGATCGCCTCGACGCTGGCTGCTCAGGGTGCTGACGTTGCGATCAGCTATGTCGTGTCAGCAGAAAAAGCGGAGGCGGTTGTTCAGGAGTTGAAAAAGACAGGCGTGCGCGCCATCGCGATCAAAAGCGACCAGTCCAACCTGTCGTCCGCTAAATCGTTGATCGACACCGTCGTCTCACACTTCGGCAGGCTCGACATCCTCGTGAACAATGCGGGCATCGCGGTTCAAGGCAAGAGGGTCGATGATCCTGAACTCAATGCCGATGAATACGACCGTCAGTGGCACATCAATGTACTCGGTGTTGTGGCAACAACGCGGGCCGCAGCACGAAAACTCGCGGACGGTGGGCGGATCATTTTCATCGGTTCTGGGCTTGGCAGCCGTGTCCCATTCCCGGGCGTGGCGGACTATGCGGGCACCAAGGCGGCAATCATAGGGTATGCGAAAGGTGTCCAGCGTGATCTTGGCCCGCGCAACATCACCGTAAACGTCGTGCAGCCAGGCATCATGCCAACGGACATGGCGGCGGCTGTAGCTGACAAATTGCCGGAAGCGATCATGGATCTTCACGCAATCCGCCGGATCGCAACCTTGGAGGAGGTGGCAGCGACCGTTTGCTTCCTTGCAGGTCCAGACGCTGACTACATCAGCGGCGGTGTAGTGGATGTGTCCGGCGGATTCCAAATCTGAGCGTCGAAGATCAAGCCGAAGAAGATCAAGACTTTTACACTCACAATTAACGAAAGGAAAAGAAATGGCTGAAAAATTTGGTGCAAAATCGACCGCCGACGAGGTGCTTACGGGCATTGATCTCAAGGGAAAGCGATTTCTCATTACGGGTGCATCGTCGGGCATTGGGCTTGAAACCGCCCGCTCACTGGTCTCTCACGGCGCTAGTGTTGTCGGCGCGGTCAGGAACCTCGGTAAAGCTGAGCGGGCTACTGCATCGGTTCGTGACGCCGCGTCGCAAGGAGGTGGCAGTCTGGAGTTGATCGAACTCGATCTGGCATCCTTGCAAAGCGTTCGTGCCTGCGCGGATAAACTGTTGGCTGACGGACAGCCATTCGATGTCATCATCGCTAACGCTGGCGTTATGGCAACTCCGTTCGGTCGAACGATCGACGGCTTTGAAGTCCAGTTTGAGACGAACCATCTTGGTCATTTCGCCCTGATCAATGAGATCGAGCCGCTGCTCGCCGATCATGGACGGCTGGTAGTCTTGTCGTCGCTCGCGCATCGCGGTGCCGATATCGACTTGGACGATCCGAATTTTGAGCAGCAGGCGTACGATCCATGGGTTGCCTATAGCCGATCGAAAACCGCCAATTCACTGTTCGCTGTGGAGTTTGACAGGCGGCATCGCGATCGCGGCATTCGGGCTGCTTCGGTGATGCCCGGAAACAGTCTCACGGACCTACCCCGCCATTTCTCGCCGGAGGATTTGCAGGGACTTTTACAGACCGTTGACGCAGCGCGCGCCGAAGCGGGTCTGCCGCCGAAAGGGTTGAAAGAAATCCCGCAGGCAGCCGCGACGTCGGTCTGGGCAGCAGTCGTGGCTAACAAAGACGAGATCGGCGGACGCTATCTCGAAGATTGCGCGATCGCGCCGATCAATGACACGCCCAACCCGTTTGCCGACGGCGTCAGGTCGTATGCGCTCGACACTAACAAAGCTAAGCAGCTTTGGGCGAAAAGCGAGGAACTGATCAGCGCTGTGTCCTAAAGGTTATCACGCAAGAATTTGACAAAACACCCTAAGAATCTGAAAGAAACCGAGCATAGGAATTCACTACGCTTAAGTTAAATCAAACGAGAAGCAACATTCCCAGGAGAACTCAACGCCTAACATTAATGTCGGTTAGGGAAACCCTGCAATGTCTCCAGTCGTTCGTCGGCTTGGCTGAGGAGAATGATGCGTTGGTAGAGAGAACACTCCGTTAAAGCATCCACTTAAACAGAGGAGAGATTCAGATGTCAGCCAAAAATAAAGCCATCTTAGAAGAGGCAAACGCGGCGATCGCTGCAGGCAACTATGAAGGATTCTTGTCATTCTGCGCTGACGATACGAAATGGACGTTTGTAGGCGATAAGACCCTCAACGGAAAAGAAGCCGTTCGCCAATGGATGGCAACGACATACGTAGAGCCTCCCAAGTTTATGGTTGCTAACTTAATCGCTGAAGGTGATTTCGTCACGGCACTCGGTGACATCACAATGAAGGACGAAGACGGGAAGGCAGCTCATTACTCGTACTGCGATGTCTGGCGCTTTCACGACGGTGAGATTGTTGAATTAAGGGCTTTCGTCATCAAAACTGAAGTCAAGGATGAAACCATGAATAAGCCCGAGTTTTTGTCACCCCCGGTTATGGGGAATACATGCTGAATGAATTGCATTACTCGCAAGCGGTAAAAATTGGCAATCGAGTGGAGACATCCGGTCAAGGTGGTTGGGATGACGATCTGCAAATTTCCGAATCGCTCGGAGACGAGATTGCCCAAGCGTTTCGGAACGTAGAGCGAACTTTGACGACTGCTGGTGCGGGTTGGAAGCATGTTGTCCACGTCAATTCTTACCATGTTGGCGGGTTTCCCCCAGAGGTTAACGATGTGATGGTCAAGCTATTTCGTCATTACATGCCTAACCACGCCCCAATTTGGACACAGGTAGGAGTCGCGGCGCTTGGGCTTCCAACAATGCGGATTGAAATCCGCGTTACTGCAATTGTTCCGTAGGTTTCGCATAAGCGGCAGCGCCGCCGCTTAGGTTGTATCGCAAAAACTGGTCAGGCAAAGCAGCAGCACGATTCTTTCACATAGTGTTGAAAGCTAACCACGTCACTCAACCACGCGTGACCTGTGCTGCTCTTTCCAAAAGTTAGTTTTTTAGCTCGCTACATTCAGCAATAAAATCAACAAAGGTTCGCACTTTCGATGAAAGATATTTGCGGCTAGTATACACGGCATAAAGCATGCTAGCTGGCAAACGATAATTCAGCATCACCCTCTCTAGATGTCCGGCAGCAATATCGTCTTCAATCAGCCAAGTTGGTAAGAATGCCAGACCCATTCCATCCATTACCGCGTTGTGCATCAGATTTTCATTGTTAGTCCGCAGCACCGACGAATCAATCTTAACGCTCTCTTTCCCCGTTAATCCTTCAAGGGGTAGTTCACCTTCTGAAAGTGACAAATATGAATAAGTGATCATAGCGTGCTGCGATAAATCTTTCGGTTTTAAAGGGTATCCAGCCTTGCGAAGGTATGACGGAGAGCCTACCAGGTAAAACGGAATAGATGCAATTGGATGTGCAATCAGGTTACTCGGAGGAGATTGAGTCACTCTCAATACCAAATCAAACCCTTCCTCTACTACATTAACCATTCGCCCACTTAAGTCAATGTCTAAAGAGACTGCGGCAAACTGTGCCTGGTAATTAGCAAGTATCTTCGTAAATGTGCGATTGGCAAACCAGACTGGGGCACTAATTTTTAGCACCCCACTCGGTACAATTGTTGCTCGGCTGACTGTTGCTTCTACTTCATCCAGGCTATCCAACATCTCGCAACATTGTTCAAAATAGACTTTCCCGATTTCAGTCAAACTTAAATGCCGGCTGGTGCGATTGAGCAAGCGACCGCCTAAGTGCTGCTCTAGGTGCATAACGTGTTTGCTAGCCATTGCGGGAGACATTTCCATGCGATCGGCGGCAGCAATCTCCTGCTGCCCGATTTCAACTCACGACCATCTTGATTCAAACATGGTTTCCGCACCAGGAGATTCAGCTTCAGAAACTCTATGAGGTGGATGAGTTTGAGAACGTTCAGCGTAAGCTCTCTGAACAAGGGGGAGCCGTTTATAAGATAGAAGATTTAAAGGATGAAGAAAAAATATTTATCAGAAATGCAGCATTTAGAAGAGTGGTGGTCTCTCTCTACGAACAGCGCTGCGTTTTCTGCAAGCTGAAAGTGATTAGTCAGGATAATCAGAATATCGTAGACGGCGCACACATCAAGCCGTTTTCTGAATTTCGGGACGATCGCTTTGATAACGGCATTTCTCTCTGCAAAAACCACCACTGGGCGTTTGACTACGGTTGGTTTGGCATCAATGATAGCTACAGGATTGTTGTACCTGACAATCGATTCTATGAAGAAACTCCGAGGGATACAAAGTCAATCCGAGAGTTTCATGGAGAACAAATCTTGATGCCAACTCACCTTGAGTATCAACCAAGAATTGAGGCCCTGAAATGGCATCGCAACTATTGGAAGATTGCCTTGTGATCTGCGATTGTATTGGAGTTGCAGGGCGATCGCGTAGCTATACCCCTGCAACTGCTATCAGTACTCCCAGCAAGCAAAAAAACTTTGCAGCCAAATTTTCCAGTAAGCTTGGTATATCTCTATACATCGCCCTATCTAACAACCATCCATCGCCCTATCTAACAACCATTCATCACCCTATCTAGCACAGCTCATGTATTTCCCCAAACTGCTCTCTCTAGCGCTCACCCTATCCCTAACGATCGCCCTACCGACGTTCCACATCGATCACGCTGCTATTTCGGGGTCTTCTCAGGCACTTGCTCAAACTTTTCCAGATCTCAGCAATCCCACCGTGCAGCTTTATTTACAGGCTGATAGCTTGATATCATCCGGTCTCCCGGAAGAAGGCATTGCTTTGTTTGAACGTTTGTTGCAGCAATTGCGGGATAGGGGCGATCGCGTTGCAGAAGCAAATTTGCTGAAAAGTATTGCATCTAGCTTTGAAACAGAAGGAGATCTGGAGCGTGCTTTAACCTACTATCAACAAGCGCTGGACATTTATGGAGGAAGTATTATTTCTCCTGTTGATCGCACAGCTCAACTGTTTGAAGCCAGTGAGGTGCTTAACCAGATGGCTTTAATTCATATGCGGCTTGAAAAACCTGAACAGGCGTTTGAGGCATATCAACAGGCAGTCGAGATCAATCATCAAGCCAACCTGCCCTGGGAGGAAGCATCAACCTTGGGGCATCTGGGAACGGCTTACCAAATTGCCGGACAAACGGAACAAGCCCTCGCTGCCTACCAACAGGCGATCGCAATCTACACACAGGAGGGTAGCAGTTCTTATGATGCACCTAGAATCTTCAATCAAATTGGCATGATCTATCAGGCACAGGGACAGTTTGACCAAGCCCTAGCCGCCTATCAACAAGGATTAGCCGCCGTTGCAGAACAATCAGATGACTTTCAAACGGTCGATCGCGTCGTCACCCTTGAGAACATCAGCAGTCTGTATCAAGCCCAGGGACGAGCAGATTTAGCAGCAGACTATGCTCAACAAGCAGAAACAACGCTCACTCAAGCATCGACTGATGAGTTCATAGGGGAGAACCTATCTCGAAAAGCCGATTTCCTGAAAGAAGCGGGCGATTTTTACCTCACAATCGGACAGCTTGAACAAGCCAGGAGCTATTTTGATCGTGCCGTAGCGATCGCAGGTCAACACCCTGGTGGAGGGCTGGAATATCTGCTGCCTACAATCGTCTTTGCTTACACCCAACAAGGGCAGATAGCACCCGCCCTTCCCTATCAGGAACGCTATACAGAACTGGTTCAAGACCAAACCTTTTCCCTAGAACGGGCAACATCACTCGCGAGTCTGGGGAACCTGTATCAAACGATTGGACAACTCGATCAGGCTTTGACGACATACCAAAAAGCATTAGCCGCCTTTCAAGAACTTGAGCGGCAATACGGAGGACAGACAGATAAGATTTCCCAAATCATGCTTGACCTGGGTTCAGTCTATGAAGAACAGGGGCAGGCAGAACAGGCATTAGCCATTTACCAACAGGCACTGGGTTTATACGAAAACGACGACTTCTCACCGGGAAAAGTTCATCTGTTAGCTCAGTTGGCTCAGTTTTATGACATGCAAGGGCAACCCGATCGTGCCCAACAGTATTCTCAGCAAGCACAAACGCTTCGCAATCAGATGTTAGAGCATTTAAGCCAAATGTTGGAGCCGTTCAACCAAATGAACGAAACGCAAGGGCAACCCAATCGCACTCCATAAAATGAATGTACATTCGCACATTAAATGTCGCAATCTATGAAACATTTTCGCTCAGGCGAATTGGGTCCACGGGTTTGGATAACAAGGGTTCTATGGCTATTTTGTCCGAACGACAACATTTGAGTAAATCCGCGCGTTACATTCAGAAATGCGGCGTTTGGAAGAGTGGTTGTCTCTCTTTATGAACAGCGCTGCGTTTTCTGTAAGCTAAAAGTGATTAGTCAGGTTAATCAAAATATTACAGATGGCGCACATCAAGCCGTTTTCTAAATTTCGGGACGATTGCTTTGATAATGGCATTTGTCTCTACAAAAACAATCATTAGGCATTTGACCACGGTTGGTTTGGTACCGATGACAGATCGCGACATTTAATGTGCGAATGTACAACATCAAAAAAAATGGAGCTAAGGGAACTCGAATCCCTGACCCCTGCAATGCCATTGCAGTGCTCTACCAGCTGAGCTATAGCCCCATACTGCGCTTTTTGCACAGGCTTTTGATTATACTACCTGAGTTTGCACTTTGCCAAGAAGATGCAGCTAGTTTTATGGTTGAGCAAATAGCGCCAAGTTGACAAGCATTTTTGCTCACAACAGCTTAAGCAAGTTTTGTATTCTCTCGCCACACTTCCTTCAGCACGTCGAGAAACGCAAATACCGTGCGGGGTAGCAGGATATCGGATGAGATGATCACGCCAATTGTGCGTTTCAATGGGGCGGGCAGGCTTTTGATTTGTACGCCTTCTGGAATTGGCTCTGCTACCAGTCGAGCCATGACTGTTGCGCCTAATCCCTGTTGCACCATGCCAAGAATGGTTGAATCTTCTCTCACTTCGTAGTCAATCTTGAGCGTTTGACCAAACTGTGAGAAGTGGTCATGCACAGACTGATTATGTCGAGGGCTACGCAGGTTGAGAATCATTGGATAGCTGGCTAACTGTTCCCAGGTGAGGGTTGTTTCGGGATGGATTGTTCCGGGTGGCAACAAGGCTACAAATTCATCCTGAAATAATTCCCAAACTTCAAAGCCAGGAGTGACGGGTAGAGACGTGAAGCCTACGTCCACTTGCCCTTCGCGGACTGCCTGCTCCACTTCAACGTAAATGTCGAACTCGGAGATGACTACGTTGATTGTTGGAAATTTGTTGCGAAACTGGCGAATAATTTTGGGTAAAACATGAGTTGTGATGCTGCGAACTGAGGCAACTCGCACTTGCCCAGACTGTAATCCTCTAGCCAAACTTGCTTTTTTGTGAATTGACTCAATCAACTGGAGGATGTGACGCGCTTCCTGGATCATTTGCTCACCTTCAGGAGTCAGGGTTGCGCCGTGCCGTCCTCTCAGGAACAGGATGATGCCCAAGTCAGTTTCCAGGGTGGCGATCGCATGGCTTACAGTAGACTGCGACAGATTCAACTCCAAGGCAGCCGAGCTAAAGTTTCCTTGGTCGGCAACTGCAACAAAAGCCTGTAGCTGAGAAATTTTCAACTTAGAGTCACCCGCAACGAAGGGAGAGAATCCTATTATTTGAAGGATTCCAATAAGATTCTATCGAAGCCATCGATAGAATCTATCTATACTCTACTTTGATTTCTGTATTAGCAAATCTTATGGTCAAATTGCGAGATGAAACAATTTTTGTGAAATGGATTTACTGTTTGCGTTAGCACTGTCATTTGGGTTTCTGCTTTTTAGTGCTGTAAAGGGCTATTTTGTTGCCTATCCGCTATTGTCGTCCCTGGCAATATTTACGCTTGCGCTGTTGCGTCGAGGTTTTACGTTTGATACTTTGCTGAAAATGGGTTTTGCAGGCAGTAAAAAATCGTTTTCAGTAATTAGTATTCTGCTGTTGATTGGTGCCGTAACAGCCGTTTGGATGGCAGCGGGAACGGTTCCAGCGATTGTTTACTATGGGATTCAGTTAATTAGCCCCCAGTATTTTATTCTGGCTAGTTTTATTCTCAGCAGTATTGTCTCTTTGCTGCTAGGCACGTCATTTGGCACAGTCAGCACGATCGGAATTGCGCTGATGATCATGGCGAACAGCAGTGGGGTCGATCCTCATATGATCGCTGGGTCGATTATTGCTGGAGCTTACTTTGGAGATAGATGTTCTCCGATGTCCTCCAGCGCAAATCTGGTTGCAGCGATTACCAAAACTCGGCTTTATACCAATATTCAAAATATGTGGAAAACAGCGATGTTGCCACTGGTTATTTCGGTGGGCTTATATGGAGTTTTATCGTTATTTAATCCAGTTCAGCTAGCAGACCAAACTTTTACAGCAGAAATCAGCCGATTATTTAATGTTGATTTAATCACGCTGCTTCCTGCCGCGGTGATTTTAATTTTCTCGATTTTACAAATTGAGGTGAGGCTGTCGATGCTGATGAGCATTTTGGTGGCGATCGCCCTCTCTTGCTTCTGGCAACACTATTCCTTCTTACAAATTCTAAAATTTACGGTTTTAGGATTTCATCTCACGGAAGACACGCCGCTAGACTCTATTTTGCTAGGTGGTGGCGTGATTTCAATGGTCAAAGTTTCTATTGTCGTGATTATTTCTACTGCTTTTGTTGGCATCTTTGCCGGAACTCGGACCTTAGACACAATCCAAGTGTTTCTAGAACGGTTCAAATCCCGCAGTAATTGTTTCTTGAGTACGCTTTTGGTGGGGGTGGGTTCGGCGGCCTTTGGCTGCACTCAAACGATCGCCATTTTACTGACTCAAGAGCTTGTCGAGCAAAAGTATAAAGAAACTACAAAAGGCAACTATAAATTGGCGTTAGACCTGGAAAACACGGTGGTCGTAATTTCGCCTCTAATTCCCTGGAACATTGCTGGGTTGGTTCCTGCGACGATTTTGATGACTGATCTGGGGTTTATCCCGTATGCTTTTTATCTGTACCTGATTCCGCTGTTAAATCTAATTCAAATCAGGCTGAGCCAACCCCCTAAGCTAAAACTATGCAACTGACTCCCCAGGAAAAGGATAAATTATTGATCTTTACAGCTTCTCTTTTAGCAGAACGTCGCAAAGAAAGAGGACTAAAGCTAAATTATCCTGAAGCGATCGCCTACATTTCAGCCGCAATTCTGGAGGGAGCCAGAGAAGGTCGCACTGTTGCAGAGTTAATGACCTACGGGACCACGCTGCTAACCCGTGAAGACGTAATGGACGGCATCGCTGAGATGGTTCATGAGGTGCAGGTGGAAGCAACTTTCCCAGATGGCACCAAGCTCGTCACCGTGCATGACCCAATTCGATAGCAAAAGTGAGCTAAATCGATAGACAGAAGACGAGCGATCGCCGAAGATTAGCAGCAATCAACAATCTTAGTGGGGTGGGGGAGTATGACTCCGGGAGAGTTATTGGTAGAGCCGGGTGAAATTGAACTCAATGCAGGTCGTGAAACGGTAACGCTGCAAGTGGCAAATACGGGCGATCGCCCGATTCAGGTTGGTTCTCACTATCACTTTTTTGAAGTCAATGAGGCGTTGAGCTTTGAGCGAGAGCAGGCGCGAGGAATGCGGCTAAATATTCCGGCGGGCACTGCCGTTCGTTTTGAGCCGGGGGATGAGCGGGAAGTGACGCTGGTTGCGCTAGCCGGTAGCCGTCAGGTGTATGGACTCAATGCCAAAATCAACGGCGCTTTAGATACAGAAGTTGCTGAGCCAAAAGAGAGTAAAGGCAAGAAAAAAGGCGACGGCAAAAAGAAGAAAAAGTGAGCACATCCATGTACCGACTTTACGATTATTTGTTTTCGGGCAATGGCTACAAGGTGCGTTTGCTTTTAACTCAGTTGGGCATTTCCTTTGAATACATCGAGTTAGACATTCTCAAAGGAGAAACCCGAACGCCGGAGTTTTTGCAGAAAAACCCGAACGGCCGCATCCCTGTTTTAGAACTTGAACCAGGCGTGTTTCTCTCAGAATCGAATGCAATCTTGCTTTACCTGGGCGAAGGCACCCCTTTTTTACCAGCAGATCGGCTGGAACGGGCACGAGTCACAGAATGGCTATTTTTTGAGCAATACAGCCACGAACCCTACATTGCCACTTCACGATTTTGGCTGCACAACGGCAAAGCTGAGGAATATCGGGAAGCTCTGGCTCAAAAGCAGACACCAGGTTACGCAGCTCTGGGTGTGATGGAGAAACGGTTGAAAGACCATCCTTTCTTAGTGGGCGATCGCTACACCATTGCGGATATTGCTCTGTTTGCCTACACCCACGTTGCAGAGGAAGGCGGCTTTAGCTTAGAAAAATTTCCAGGCATCCAGTCCTGGATTGAGCGAGTTCAAGCTCAACCTCAATACATCCCAATTACCAGCTCTGGCAAGCATTAATTCTATGGATACTATTTAGCCCTGCTGTCCTGCTAGATCATCAAATCTTCCGTAAAGACTAATACCTGTGACCGTCTGGCTGTAAACTTTTTTTACGACTGCGAGTTTGGGTAGCTGTCTTTTCGTTTGATATCTATGAAATTGCATTTTACATTTAGGGGCTGGGCAAAGCGGAGACTTGGACAAAGGCAAATTACTACGACGGTGAGGCGATCGCTCAAATACGTGGCTCTTGCTGCTTTAGGGGCGATCGCCACCGTACTCTTCTCTGGCGCACTGTTTGCGAACGTGCTGTCTTCCGAAGTGTCCTCTACTGGAGTCCTGCCCCCTGCGATCGCTCCGCAAACTTTTCAAGAAATTCGCGGCGTGTGGATCACCAGCAACGACAACGATGTCATGATCGACAGTGCCAAGCTAGAAGATGCAGTAACCCAACTGGCGCGGCTCAATTTCAACACGGTCTACCCCGTCGTGTGGAACTCTGGCTATGTGCTGTATCCCAGCGCAGTCGCACAGCGTCATGAAATTCAACCCTTTGTGCGTAGAGGGTTAGAAGGTCAAGACCCGCTCGCCGACTTAATCACCAAAGCCCATCAGCGAGATTTGCTGGTGATTCCCTGGTTTGAGTTTGGCTTCATGACTCCGCTTTACTCAGAATTAGCAACCAACCATCCGGCTTGGCTGACGCAAAAGCGAGATGGGAGCCAAACTTCCATCAGCGCAGCGGGTGAGGTGATGTGGCTGAATCCCTTTCATCCTCAAGTGCAGCAGTTTATTACCGATTTGGTGCTGGAAACGGTCACACGATATGACGTGGAGGGCATTCAGTTTGACGATCACACCAGTCTGCCCGTTGAGTTTGGCTACGATCGCTACACAATGGACTTGTACCGACAGGAGACTAACCGAGATGTCCCTGCTAATCCTCGTGATCCAGAATGGGTACGCTGGCGGGCTGACAAAATCACCGCATTCATGACACGACTCAATCAAGCAGTGAAGCAGCGTAAACCCAATGCAATTTTTTCAGTTTCGCCAAACCCCTACGATGTTGCTTACGGTAGCTATCTGCAAGATTGGTTAACCTGGGTGCGACAAGACATTGTCGATGAGCTGATCGTGCAGATTTATCGCCCTGACCTGCAAAGTTTTACCCAACAGATTTCTCGCCCCGAAATCCGTGAAGCTCAGCAAAGAATTCCAACTGCGGCAGGCGTTTTAACGGGTTTGAGAAATGCGCCAGTACCCATGCAACTGATTCAGTCTAAAGTGAGGGCTGCTCGAAGTCGTGGACTGGGAGTTGCTTTCTTCTTCTATGAAAGCCTTTGGGACTCTGCCGCAGAGCCACCCGCAGAGCGACAGTCTGCATTTCAAGCGCTATTTTATAATCCAGCCGAACGTGCAGCAGCTCGGTAAGAAGGCAGCAATCCTCAAAATGAAAAGGGGCACCCCGAGCGGGGTGCCCCTTTTCATATCTAAAATTCTTGGAACTGCTACAGCACTAGCGCGATCGCACATTCTGAACAATGCCACGAGCGATCGCCCCTGCCATCGTGGTACGGAAGCCTGCATCCCTTAACTTAGCCGCATCATCTCGTCCAGTGACAAATCCAACTTCAACCAGGGCAGCTGGCATAGACGTGTTTCGCAGCACATAGAAATTTGCTTGCTTAACTCCACGATTATTCATATCCACATTTTGCATAATGCTGTTTTGAATCGACTGAGCCAGTTCCCGACCACTGTTGTGATAGAAAGTCTCTACCCCGTTTACATCAGGGCGACTCATATTCAGCGAATTGGCATGAATACTCACAAAATAGTTTGCATTAGCTCTTTGCGCGAGTTGCACTCGTGTCGAAAGCTCCAATCCTCGATCATCGCCGCGAGTCAAAATCGCTTGAATACCTTCTTGCTCCAGCAAACTTGCCACCTGTTGGGAAATTGAGAGGACAATATCTTCTTCTCTAAGCCCACCAATACCAATCGCGCCTGGATCTGCACCACCGTGACCTGGATCGATCATCACGACAATCCGGTCTTTGGGAACCTCAGCGGATGGGTTGCTGGGAGACGGAACCTGTGGTGGACGCACACTCGTTTCTGCAATCGGGACAATCGAAGCCTGAAGGTTCTGGCGGTTAAAAGACTGCTGTAAAGTTGCAGCGGTAGCTTGATCTCGAAATAGCCCAGCCTGCATTACCGTTTGTCCATTCAATGTGGTGCGGAATGCGTCTGGGGCGATCGCCCTCACTCGTTGCTGCACTGCAGTTGTGCTGGCAGGCACGATGACTCGATATACCATTGCCCTGGGTGGAGAGGGTTGTGAAGGGGGCACAGCTGTTCCAGGTGTAACGATTATAGAAGCTCGTAAGTTCTGCTGATCAAAGGAACGCTTTAAAGCTTCTGCGGTGCCTTGATCTTGAAATAGCCCAGCCTGCATTACCGTTTGACCATTCAATGTGGTGCGGAAGGCATCGGGGGCGATCGCTCTCACTCGTTGCTGCATCGCAGCCGTGCTGACAGGCACAATTATCCGATACAGTGAGCCAGCAGCAGATTGAGAAGGTTGGGGCTGAGATGGGAAAACAGGTTGAGCGGGCTGGGAGGGTTGGGAAGGAGCAACTGTTCCCCCAACTGAAACAATAGAAGCCTGTAGATTCTGCCGTTCAAGTGAGCGCTTCAGTTCCTCAGCCGGACTTTGATCTTGAAATAGCCCGACCTGCATCACCGTTTGTCCATTCACCGTTGTACGAAATGAGTCAGGCACAGCCGTTCTTACCCGTTGTTGCATAGCAGCCGTATTTGCAGGCACAACCACTCGATACTGTCCCATTTGAGCCGCCGTTTGAGTCGGGACAGGGGAGGAAACGGGTGATGTAGGGGAAGACACACGCGGCAAGGTCTGTGGCGCAGGTGATACGCCAACGGTGGGTAGCTGAGCTGCTAGTGCTTGAGTTGATGGAGGCGAGACAACTGGAGCCGATGGAACGGTAGGTAGGGGCGCCAGTTGAGCTTGAGACGTTGCTACATTTGAGGTTGGAGACACAGTTACAGCAGACGCAGTTACAACAGATTTGCTGTTGCTAAAGTCAACTGTTGGACTATCAGGGGCGATCGCCATAGGAATAGGGGCGATCGCCGCATTCATCTGCTGAGGAGCAATTGCGTTAGCCCGAGGAGATGATGTTTCGGGTTGACTTGAGCTTGCTGAAGCAGGCTCATGAGCAGCCAAAGATCCTACAGCAGCCGTAGCCGCCATCACACGATAGAGAGCAGAATTCATATCGAGCTTCCCGTTCTGAAGCGAGGTTGGGCAATGAATCGAGGAAGTGATGTGCGTCAATCCTCCAGTTCCGCTTCTATCGTCGTGCAGAAAACTACGCTAGTGGGAAGTAAAAGTTATAGATGATCAAGTGAACTACGCTTTCAGTTTTATCCGGAGGAATAAAATTGCAGTCAGCGGCTAACTTGTAGCCTTATCTGAGTTATCTTGTGCGCGTCCTTTCTTCTCACTCAACGCCAGCACAGTAGTACAGTTAGAAACCTGACACGTAGAGCGGCACTTAGCAACCGCGATTTCGTCTTACTCGGATAAAATTTTTAGGAGTCAGCCATCGCCAACATCTATCCTAATTAATCCAATCCCAATTCCTAATTTCCATTACTACACCTCCTTCTCATGAGTCTCCGCATTTACGGCAACCGATCGCTCAAAACTTTGCCCGGACTAGCAACGCGACCCACACCAGCACGAGTGCGAGAAGCTTTGTTTAACATTTGGCAGGGTAAGATTGAGGGTTGCCGTTGGCTGGATCTATGTGCCGGAAGTGGCGCAATGGGAGCCGAAGCTTTGAGCCGAGGGGCAAGTGCGATCGTTGGCATTGAGCAGTCGGGAGCAGCCTGTACGGTGATTCAGCAAAACTGGCAGCGAGTTGCCCACGGCAACCAGACATTTCAGGTGATTCGGGCAGATGTAGTGAAGCGATTGCCTGCCCTAGCAGGACAACAGTTCGACCGAATTTATTTTGACCCACCCTATGCTGGTCAGCTTTATCAGCCTGTGTTAGAGGCGATCGCCCACCACCTCCTCCTAGCAGCTAACGGCGAACTTGCTGCGGAACATAGTCCTGATTATGCTTTGCCAGAGGCGATCGCCTCCCTTCAAACTTGCCGACAAAAAACTTATGGCAACACGGCCCTGACGTTTTATCGGAATGCAGGATGACTGCCCAACAAAGTCCTTAAAACCCCACCAAACAAAGAGGGAGCGCAATATTCGGTAGATACTCGAAACGAACCGAGAACTATTGCCCGAATGCTACGCCTTTCCAAGAAACATAAACCTTCTGCATTAATCACTTTGAAACGTGAATGGTAGCGAGGCTTAGCCTCGCTACCATTCACGCAGAAGGTCTATTTGTGACTTCTCAAACATCTTCTCAGGGATGTTAGCCAGTCTGATTATCACCCAGGAATAACTAAAACCAGATGTTTTCAGCCGTCAATGCTATAGGTTGAGTTGGTTTCCCCGCTTGTATTGCAGGTAAGCAGCAACTAACAGCCCAGCCAAAGTCACTGGGATTAGACCCAAGACAATGCCTGAAAGCAACGGTTCTACCATGACAAATCTCCCTCTAATGAATGCAAAGTTAGGTCAATTAATCTTTTTTACCTGACTCTCATAATACCGCTTGTCGCCATTTGCCGTTAGTAGCCCGAGAGAATTTGGCTAAAGCAGACTAGTTCACTTGCACAAGCTACGAAAAAAAAATTAAGCTGTGTAAGGAGATGAGAAATTCCTTGTACATTTGTCTCTAGTATTTTCGGTCAGAATTCTCTTGAGTCTTTGGTGAATAATCAGCTAGTTAACACAAACAATTTGATTCAGGGGATTGCTCTGGCAATTCTGGGAATTTTACTGGCAGTTCTGGTTGTGCTTTTGGGCATCTCCCAGTTCAGCTATTCTGACCCCTATGTGCATGATGTCTTGGAGTTGACAGGCGATACCGAGCAAGGGCAAGCCATCTTCCAGATGAACTGCGCTAGCTGTCATGGCATGGGTGGCGATGGCCGGGTTGGTCCCAGTTTGCACCACATCTCAGACCGAAAATCCCGCGTTGGCTTAATCCATCAGGTCACCAGTGGGCAAACTCCGCCGATGCCCCAGTTTCAGCCCAGCCCTCAAGAAATGGCAGACCTGTTGCAGTATTTGGAGAGCCTGTGATAAAGAAAGCGTTGGGCACAGGCAATTCTTCGGCATGAGCTAATAAAGATTTAGTTAACCAGGTTGAAATTTAACTCAGGTTCGATTCTGGCAGGTTACGCTAACGCTAATCCGGACTACGAAAGCATTTTTCTGCGTGGGCTGGTCGGGCAACATATTGGCACATGCGCTTACAAGTAAGGGCGTAATTTACAGAGGGTTTAAGCAAACTCTCTGCTGGCATGATTGAGGTGAAATTTAAATGAGACTGCTGTTACTCTCAACCCCGGTTGGGCCGTTAGGCTCAGGTTTGGGGGGCGGAGTGGAATTGACGCTACACAACATTGCCCAGGAATTGCATCAACGGGGACATAGCTTGCAGATAGTAGCGCCCCAAGGTTCTCAAGAAACTTTGCCGTTGGTCGAGATTGCTGGAAATCTACAAGTTACGGCTCAAACTCTAGAACGCGATGCCCCCATTAGCCTGCCTGCCAATGCAGTGCTGGCAAACATTTGGGAATATGCCCGTCGGGTAGAAGCTGACTATGATTTGCTGGTCAACTTTGCCTACGACTGGTTGCCCTTCTACCTCACGCCTTTCTTGCGCAGCCCGATCGCCCACTTAGTTAGCATGGGTTCCCTTTCCCTGGCGATGGATCAGGCAATTGAGCAAGTTGCCGTTCAGTTTCCGGGCACCATTGGCGTTCACAGTCAGGCACAGGCTGACACATTTGCCTTTGCCAAGCAGTGTCGCTGTTTAGGGAACGGCTTGGATCTATCCCGCTACCAGTTCCAATCTGTTCCCAATGAATTTTTGGCATGGGTCGGACGAATTGCCCCCGAAAAAGGAATCGAAGATGCGATCGCCGCCTCCCAGCAAACAGGAACTCCTCTCAAAGTATTAGGCGCAATGCCCGATCCTGCTTACTGGCAACAAGTTTGTCAGGCTTACCCAGATGCCCCAGTCAGCTACGAAGGTTTTTTGCCAACTCAACAGCTTCAGCAAGTGTTAGGACAATGTCGCGGCTTACTGATGACCCCCCGCTGGGTTGAGGCATTTGGCAACGTGGCAATCGAAGCATTAGCCTGTGGCGTTCCAGTGATCGCTTACCGTCGTGGTGGCCCAGCCGAAATCGTTCAGCATGGCAAAACAGGCTGGTTAGTAGAACCCGACTCCGTTGAAAGCTTGGTTGACGCGATCGCCCATCTCGACCAGATTGATCGCCATGCCTGCCGTCAACAAGCTGAAGCGCAATACTCAATGTCTGCAATGGGCGATCGCATTGAAGCGTGGTTTAGCGATATTCTAAGAAGCGCAAATTAGTCCTTAGTCATTCATCCTCGTCATTAGTTAGTGGCTTGCCGCCAATGACCAGTGCCAATGCTCAATGACTAATAACAAATGACTCCCATTCCCAATGCATCTCTGTAAACCTCCTGCTCCCCTCCAACCCGGCGATCGTCTCCGTGTCATTGCGCCTAGTGGCACACTACGAGAGCGAGAGGCATTTCAGCAGGGAGTGGAACTGTGGCGATCGCAAGGCTATCAGGTTGAACTCACTTCGGGTTACGACGGTCGCTGGGGCTATTTAGCCGGGATCGATTCGGAGCGGCGATCGCAGCTAGAGACGGCTCTCAAAGATCCTGACTGCCAGGGAATTCTCTGTGCAAGAGGGGGTTATGGTGGGGCAAGGCTATTAGAAAACTGGGTCTGGCCAGCCTCCGAACCCAAATGGCTAATTGGCTTCTCGGATATCACCAGCCTACTCTGGAGCATGAGCTTACGTGGCGTTTCAGGCGTACATGGACCACTCTTGACTACGCTAGCAGCAGAACCCAACTGGTCAGCTCAACGTTTGTTTGATTGGGTTACAGGCAAAGCTTTAGACCCTCTCCACGGTAATGGGTGGGGTAGTGGACAAGCGATCGCTCCCCTCCTGCCTGCAAACCTCACTGTCGCCACTCATCTACTCAACACTCCCGCCCAGCCTGACCTAAAGGGCATCATTCTGGCGTTAGAAGACGTATCCGAAGCACCCTACCGGATCGATCGAATGCTTACCCAGTGGCGCATGAGTGGTGCACTCTCTCAAATTCAAGGAATTGCTCTGGGACGATTTAGCCAGTGTCATCCTCCTGCCCAAGTACCTAGCTTTACAGTTGAGGAAGTCCTGCGCGATCGCCTCTCCGATCTCAACATCCCCATCGTCTCAGATTTGCCCTTCGGGCACGACGGCGTGAATGCGGCCCTTCCAGTCGGTCTTCCAGTTCAGCTAGATGGCGATCGCGGCACCCTAAGCTTTGTTTAAAGGAAGGGATTAGGGGCTAGGGGCTAGGGTTAGAGCTTCAGGTTCATTCCTCATCCTTCACTCCTAATACCAATTTCAAAAATTAGGGTTGCAGATGAAAGGGCACCCCGCTGAGCAGGGTGCCCTTTCATCTGTAGCCTCTTTTTGGAGAAACGTTATAACCTCTAATTTTCCTTTCCTTCTGCAATACGCTTGAGTGAAATTGTTGCCGAGGCGGAAACATTCGGATGGGGGTCTTTTTCCAGGTAGTGCAGTGCAGAAATGCTCTTGGAAGTAGGCATATTTCCTAACGCTTCAGCAAGTCGCTGGCGTACCAACCAGTCCTCGGACTGGGCAAAGCGCAGAATTTGATCGACAGAGCTAACGTCTTTGATTTCGCCCAAGGCAGCGATCGCCGCCTGATGCAACACGACCTCATCACTGTCGAGTGCCTCAACTAAGACATCGTGTGCTCGCTGGTCTTTCAGGTTGCCCAGTGAAACGGCTGCACTAAATCGCACCAGCCAGTCGGTATCCTCATAAAATGCTCGTACCAGTGGCTCGAAGGCTCTGGGATCTTCTAAATAACCTAGTGCACCTGCAGCATCTGCTCGAATGCCGTAGTCGGGATCGGCTTCTAATAGCTTGATCAGAATGGGATAGCAGTCTTCAGTTGGCTTTAGACCCAAAGCAAATACCGCCATTGAGCGAATTTGCAGATTTTCGTCATTTAGCACTTTTTTAATCAGTGGTACGGCATCTGTCGCTGGAATATCTCGCAAAGAAGCCAGCGCCAACATGCGATCGCGCGAATTGTGGCTATCTAGCTGATTCGCAATCTGCTCCAAACTCAACTGACTCATAACTGCCCCAGATTTACATAAATTTACATTTGTTTCATCTATTATAAGCACTTGTTCTATCTATGTGAGCCTTTCAAAGATTTCGCGCTCTAGACAAACAGTTCTTCTGACAGGTCTGTTAAATTTGACGATTTCAGCGTTTTGTCAATTCTCCAGAACTTTGGTGAGGCAATCGGTTTAAAAAGAGTAAAGTTTGCACTAATCTTAGGAATACCTAATTTGAGAATTTCAGCAGTGTAAGCCGATGAAGATCCTTCACGGAACCTGGATTCCTCAGACAGAAAATGGATTCATTCAGGCAGGTGCATTCTATCTTTGGGTAGAGACAACTGAGGGCAAAAAACAACGCTCAAAAAGTAAATCCATCCATCCGCGTCAGCTTTCCAAACTAGAACTAGAGACGTTTCTAGCGGATGAGTTGGGCGTCAAAATTGCATCTCAAAAGCCAGAAGAAACCATCTCACCAAAATATTTTCTCCTGCCCAGTGCAGCCGACCAACCTTTACCCTCTTTAGAACTTTCGCGCTATTTAGAAGCAGAAACGCCAGAAAAATTTGACTTTCAGTATTGGCAAATTGATTGCTATAGGGCGATCGCTTCCGTCAAAGCCGATGTTCATCGCTACTCACTGGTTAGCAATGTCATCAACCTGCTCAACAATCTGCACTTCATCGCGCTGCACAACCTAGCAGAAGTTCAACTAGGAGCAGACTTGCTGTTCTGGTATCACTACACCCAATTTCTCAAACAAATTATTCTCACCGATCAGTACATTCCTGCACTCAAATACCGCTCTTCGCCTGCAGCTGAGGCAAAGCCCAGTTCAACCAAACGATCTACGAGAACCAAACAGGCTGCTCAAACCAAACAGACTGGGGCAACGAAATCTGTCAAAGCCACTCGATCTGCCAAATCCAAGCAAACTTCTGGTTCAAATGGCGCTAAACAATCTACTGAATCAGAATCTGCCTCAGAATCTTTTGAAATTTATCCAGCTTGGGAAATTGTTTCTGAACAGTACGAGACGGAGATTCAGCAATACGTTGAATATATGCCCTTAGTCTGTGTTGCAGGCTTTGAGGCAGTTCCTGATCAGCCCGGTTTTTACGCCAAAGAAATGCTGTTGCGGCACTTCTCCGAGTGCTTACTCACAGACATTGTCACGCATACCCCTTCAACCAGCGCCTTTGACCAGAAGATCTTTGACTCCTTAATATATAGCTGCCTGTATCTGCATAAAAGCGGAATGCCCTGGACTTCAACCGTCGCTCTAGAGCAATATCAGCAGTGGCAGGTGTGGAGCGATCGCCTCCGCCGCACTCAGACAGAAACGCCCTTTCACCTTTATTTCCAGCTGCATTCACCCGCAAAGCCCGAAGATAAATGGCAGCTTCAGTTTCAGGTTGCACCAAAACAAGATCCTTCCCTGAAAATTCCTCTGCTGGACTATTGGCGGTTGCGCTCAAGCCAGCAAAAAGAACTGCAAAAGCAGTTTGGCAAAGACTTTGAGCAAAACCTGCTGCTCAACCTGGGCTATGCGGCACGAGTTTATCCGAAACTATGGCAGGGATTGGAAACCAACGAACCCGATAGTGCATTTTTGTCACTAGATGAAGTAGTTGATTTTTTGCGCGAATCCGCTTGGGTGCTGGAAGCGGCAGGTTATAAAGTAATCGTCCCAGCATGGTGGACTTCTAAAGGACAGCAGCGGGCAAAGGTGCGGCTAAGAGCAGCGGGTAAAAAGCCTGCGGGTGATAAAAAATCTCAGAGTTACTTTTCATTTGAAACGCTGGTGGACTACGAATATGAACTGGCAATCGGCGACCAACCCATTAGCGAAAAAGAATGGCAACAGCTAGTTGAAGCAAAGTCTCCCTTAGTGCAGTTTCGGGGACAGTGGGTAGAGCTAGACCAGCAAAGAATGCAGCAAATGCTGGAGTTTTGGAAAACTCAACAGCAGCAAAACCCGGAAATGACCCTGCTTGACTTAATGAAGCTGACAGCAGATTCGGAGGATGATTTTGAGCTTGACCTGAATCGAGATCGGCTTTTGTCAGAAATGTTAGAAAAGCTGAATGATAAAAGCCGCTTGGAAGCAATGCCTGATCCGGCAGGTCTAAGAGGCACTTTGCGGGAATACCAAAAACGCGGGGTTTCCTGGCTCTATTATCTGGAAAATTTGGGGTTGAATGGCTGTTTAGCAGATGACATGGGTTTGGGTAAAACCGTGCAGGTGATTGCCCGACTCATCCAGGAGCGCGAACTGGCTGAGCAGGAAGGTGCAGCAGTTCCCCCAACGCTATTGGTTGCGCCCACTTCAGTTCTGGGTAACTGGCACAAGGAAATTGAAAAGTTTGCGCCCCATTTGCGAGCGATGGTGCATCACGGCAACCAGCGACTCCAAACAGAAGATGAGTTTAAAGCAACTTGTCTGGAACATGATGTGGTGATTACCTCCTTTACCCTGGTACGGAAAGATGCCAAATTGTTGAACGGTGTAGACTGGCATCGACTGGTGCTGGACGAAGCGCAAAATATCAAAAATCCCCAGGCTGCACAGACTAAAGCAATCCTAAAACTCTCAGCTCATCACCGTTTGGCGCTCACGGGAACACCTGTTGAAAACCGTTTGCTTGATCTTTGGTCAATCTTTAACTTCTTGAATCCGGGCTATCTGGGCAAAGAAGCTCAGTTTCGCAAAGGGTTTGAAATTCCAATTCAAAAGAACAATGACGTGACTCGATCTTCTACCTTAAAGAAATTGGTAGAACCGTTCATCTTGCGGCGTGTGAAGACGGACCAGTCGATCATCAAAGACCTGCCCGACAAGGTAGAGCAAAAGCTGTTTTGTAACCTGACTAAAGAACAAGCTTCTCTCTATGAGGCAACGGTCAAAGATGTAGAAAAACAGCTTCAGGAGTCTGAAGGAATTCAGCGAAAGGGGCTAATTCTTTCCACACTGATGAAACTAAAGCAGATTTGTAACCATCCCATGCAGTTTCTTCAGGATAGCAGTGAGTTTACACCGGAGCGATCGCACAAACTCACTCGCTTGAGCGAAATGATAACCGAAGTCATGGAGGAAGGAGAGAGCCTACTGGTGTTCACCCAATTCACCGAAATTGGCGAAGCGCTAGAGAAATACCTAAAACAAACGCTGCACTACAACACCTACTACATTCACGGTGGCACCAATCGCAACAAGCGAGAAAAAATGATCGCTGAATTTCAAGATCCTGAAACAGAGCCGTCTGTGTTTATCCTTTCCCTCAAAGCGGGAGGAGTTGGCATCACACTCACCAAAGCCAATCATGTATTCCATTTTGATCGCTGGTGGAATCCGGCAGTCGAAGACCAGGCAACCGATCGCGCCTTTCGAATTGGGCAAAAAAAGAATGTGTTTGTTCATAAGTTTGTGGCGATCGGCACCTTAGAAGAGCGCATTGACCAAATGATTGAAGACAAAAAGAAACTGGCAGGGGCGATCGTCGGTGCTGATGAGTCGTGGCTGACGGAGTTAGATAATGATGCGTTTAGAGATCTCATTGCCCTCAATCAAAGTGCCATTTTGGAATAGCCATTTAGGAGAAAAATTATGGCTGGATTTAGTCGTACTTGGTGGGGACAAAAGTTTATTGAAGCGTTGGAAGCATTCACCGATTCAGGTCGGTTGAGTCGCGGGCGTTCCTATGCTAGTGGCGGCAAGGTAAAAAGCTTTGAGATTGAAGATGGAGTGGTGACGGCGAAAGTAAAAGGCTCGGTGAATCCTTACTTTGGGGTTTATAAGGAACCGCTCTACACCACAGAAATTAAAATCACGCCGATCGCTCAAGTAAAGTGGAAAAAGGCGATCGCCCACATTGCCTCCAAAGCCAGCTTTGTCTCTAAGCTGCTGCTCAACGAAATGCCGGACAACGTTGAAGAGGCTTTTGCCACATCAGGATTACACCTTTTGCCGCACAGCAAAGCAGACTTTAAGACAAGCTGTTCCTGTCCAGACTACAGTAACCCCTGTAAACACATTGCCGGAGTCTATTACCTAGTTGCCGCAGAACTCGATCGCGATCCATTTTTGCTGTTTGAATTACGCGGTCTGAGTCGAGAAACTCTCAAAACAGAATTAGCAAAGTCTCCGCTAGGTATGGCTCTGTCCGCAGAGTTGACTGCTGAAAAAGCTGCACCACGTCCCTCCTCCAGCTATTACACCAAGCCAGAAACAGTAGCGTTAGAAGGTGAGATCGATCTGAGGGAGTTTTGGATGAGCGAAAAGCGATTACCGCAAAACTTTGAAGCAACACCTCAAACCAGCGTTCCGGCTGTGTTGATCAAGAAGCAGGGAGATTTTCCTCCGTTTTGGCAGAAAGATAGTTCTTTCATTGACCTGATGGAAGAGTTTTATCAGCGCGTTAAGACTAAAAATAAAGATGTGTTGTGAACCTGAAGCCAATGCCCTCTCCTCGCGTAGAAATCACCTATTGCACTCAATGTCGCTGGCTCCTACGAGCAGCTTGGATGGCACAGGAACTTCTCACCACGTTTACAACAGAGCTAGGAGAAGTTGCCCTAGTTCCCGGTACTGGTGGTATT
This sequence comes from Leptolyngbya sp. FACHB-541, assembly GCF_014695875.1. Classification (NCBI taxonomy): domain Bacteria; kingdom Bacillati; phylum Cyanobacteriota; class Cyanophyceae; order Leptolyngbyales; family Leptolyngbyaceae; genus Leptolyngbya; species Leptolyngbya sp. FACHB-541. Next base: position 117,151 of record NZ_JACJPC010000060.1, read on the forward strand.
TTTGAAGTGCGGCTGGAAGAAGAGCTAATCTTTTCACGCAAAGAGCAGGGACGTTTCCCTGAATCTAAGGAGTTGAAGCAGCTAGTGCGCGATCGCATTGCCCCCGAAAGAGACTTGGGACATAGCGACCGCCCCAAAGACTAGGCTAAAAACCCATAACTTGAGCTACAGCTTCTAGAGTTGGCTCAATGCCAGGCTTAAACTGATTCTGACTGTGATTGATTGCCGTATCAGGATCTTTCAACCCATTGCCAGTTAGCACACAGACAACGGTTGCCCCAGCCGGAACCTGATCTTTGACCTTTAACAACCCAGCCACAGAAGCAGCACTCGCAGGTTCACAAAAAATTCCTTCCTGGGAAGCTAGCAGTCGATAAGCATCTAAGATTTCTTCATCTGTAACGGGGTTAAACTGCCCCTGGCTAGCCTCCTTGACAGCAACGGCCTTCTGCCAACTTGCCGGATTGCCAATGCGAATCGCGGTAGCCAGGGTTTCAGGATGTTCTACAGGTTCCCCAGTCACTAGAGGCGATGCACCTGCTGCCTGAAAGCCCATCATCTGGGGCAGGCGATCGCACTTTCCGTCCTGATGATACTGGCAGAACCCCATCCAATACGCCGTAATGTTTCCGGCATTGCCCACGGGGATGCACAACCAATCAGGAGCGTTACCCAGTGCATCAACAATCTCAAAGGCACCCGTTTTCTGCCCTTCCAGGCGGTAGGGATTGACTGAATTCACCAGAGTCACCGGGTGGCTTTCTGCCATTTCTCGAACGATCGCCAACGCTCGGTCAAAATTTCCTTTAATCGCCAGCACCTCTGCCCCGTAGAGTAAAGCTTGAGCGAGCTTGCCCAGGGCTACATAACCATCAGGAATCAGCACAAAGGCTCGCATTCCGCCCCGCCTTGCATAAGCTGCTGCCGCTGCTGAGGTATTACCCGTGCTGGCACAAATTACCGCTTTGGCTCCAGCCTCCTTTGCCTTGGAAATTGCCATCGTCATTCCCCGGTCTTTGAAGCTACCCGTGGGGTTGAGACCGTCATACTTTAAAAAAACCTGTACCTGTCTGCCAATTGCAGCGGCGATCGCCGGGGCTGGAATCAGCGGCGTATTGCCTTCGAGAAGTGTCACAACCGGGGTTGCTTCAGTAACAGGCAGATAGGGGCGATAGGCTTCAATCAGCCCAGGCCAACTGTTGAGCTTCGTCGAAGAAGTTACAGATACAGAGTCGGAAGGCAGGCTTAGAGTCACAGGAGTCAAGTTAGCTTTGAGAATTAAAAATTACGGTATGGATCTTAAGTCTACCTTGGTAGGCAAGCTCTCTGATATATAATCTCTGACTTACATTGCAAAACCTCAAAGTGTAATATAAATCACTCAGAAAAAGCAGTAATATCCCTTAGTTTCAGGAAGAATTCCTACAATTAGCTGATGCGTATCAGCCAATCATCCAGATTTCATTCTTCATCCCATGAAATAGCCTGTATGTATTGATACGCGCGGCGAAACACATGAGACAAACTATTACACGCAAACCTTCCAGGAAAGATTCTCTATTTGAGCAATTTCTGGCTCATGTACCCCCTCAAACAGCAGAGACTTTCACCGTTGCTCAAGTTGAGGCACTAAAGCAAGCTTGTAGCCAGCTGAATTGGAAGAAGCATCCTGTAGACATTCGTTTGTCGGTTCCTGTCCCGTTCAATCGCTTTTATCTGGTGCTTTTAGCAGGTCCAGAACGGCGATCGCAGCAACGCTTGCAGACAGAGTTCCGCAAGTACCCTGTTTGGACGGCTACTAACATGATGGCGATCGCAGCAGCTATCGGTTTGATCCTGCTGTCAAGTTTGAGTTTGCAAAAAGCTTTGCTGCCTACTCTCACAAAATTGACAGAGCTTGAACCTCACGCAACCGACGTGCCCTGGATTGACAGCAAAGCCGAGTGCCAGAATACGGTTAGAACCTGGGAAGACGGAAGATGTCGAGATTGGGTAAACGACCCTAATTTCTAGAAGAAAAGTAGTCTAGATCAGCCAGTTGTCAAACCGACACACCTAATTTTTGACAAATCGACATGTTTAATACAATCAAATTTAAACTTTGGGTTACAATACCCTAGTGGTGTGAATGAGTAATAATAACTAGTCAGGTTTTGATGTCAAATCGTTTATCTGAGCTAACCAAATCCTCAACTGCCGTCTGTGAACCCAACCCCACGAGCAGTAAAGAGAGTGCTAAATCCGCTTTAAACCAGGGCAGCCTTCGTTTACTAGAACCTAGTAAGTTGCCTTATCGAGACAATCATCGAGCTGAACTGCTGCACCTTCAAGCTGAAACTGAGGCTCTATTGAAGCAGCTTCAAGTGCTTCAACAGCAACGGCTCACTTCAAGTCACTCCCTTTCCCAAGTAGAGAGCGAGAAGATCGAAGCTCTCACTTAGAGAAGTAGGCTTACACAGAATTCAGTCAAGATTCAGTTTTTGAAATGAGGCTATCGAGGTTTCTGAACTGAACCTGACTGATTTTTGTATGCAGATTTTGCTCTAGGTCAAGTTTCATATTCCTAAGTCTCGTCCTGCTAATTGCATAGTTATTGCTTATTGAAAATGCTTAAATCTTTTGATTTCAGTAATTTTGTGACTATTAACTAGAGATTGGATGCGACTATCTTGCTATAGCTTGCTAGAAATAGTTGAGAACCTCTCCAGAGAATCTGCAATCTGGCTCATGTAGATTTTCAGGAAAGCACGTTTAATTTCAAAACAGTTAAGGTGTTTTAACTCATTCATGACAGCAACATCAATCAAGTTTGACGACACGGTACAAGCCGCAAATGGCTTTGATGACTCGGTTACCGCAAAAATTCGACTGAAAGACATTCTAAAAACCTTGCCCCAGGAATGCTTTCAAAAACATCCAGTTAAAGCCTGGAGTGCAGTTCTGATTAATGTTGCGATGGTTGCTTTGGGATATGGAGCGATCGCGATCGCTCCATGGTTTTTACTTCCCATTGCCTGGATTTTTACCGGTACAGCACTGACCGGTTTTTTTGTGCTGGGTCACGATTGCGGTCATCGCTCGTTTGCCAAGCGCCGCTGGGTTAATGATCTAGTTGGGCATGTGCTGATGATGCCGCTGATCTACCCCTTCCATAGCTGGCGAATTCTGCATAATTTCCATCACAAGCATACGAATGAATTAGCTGTAGATAATGCCTGGCAGCCGTTTCAGCCAGAGTTTTATGACACCGTTGCACGTCCAGTGCGGTTGGGCTATGAACTACTGCGGAAGCGCTTTTGGTGGCTTTCCTCCATCGTGCATTGGGTCGGTTTGCACTTTGATTTGTCACAGTTTGCAGCCAAAGATCGCAGTAAAGTGAAGCTTTCTATTGCAGTGGTAGTTGGGTTTGTGGCGATCGCATTTCCCCTGCTGATTGCCACTACTGGCATTTGGGGATTTGTCAAATTTTGGCTGTTGCCTTGGATGGTTTACCACTTCTGGATGAGCACCTTTACCCTGGTGCATCACACTGATCCAGACATTGCTTTTGTTGAAACATCTGAATGGGATGCAGCTCAGGCTCAGCTAGCAGGAACCGTTCACTGCGACTATCCTCGTTGGATAGAGTTTCTTTGCCATGACATCAGCGTTCACGTTCCTCATCACATTTCCACTGCAATTCCCTCTTACAACTTGCGGATGGCGCACCAGAGCTTAAAGCAAAATTGGGGCGAACACATGCAAGAGCGGCAATTCTCTTGGAGTTTAATGAAGGAGATTACTGATCGCTGCCATTTGTACCATCCTGAAGCGTGTTACCAATCCTTTAAGGAATATCACAGACAGGAAAAGTAGATTGGAATCAGCGAATGTCTTCGCTTGATCCAGGGAAAGGGCTTAGGAATGCTTTGAAGCGCAACCTAAGCCCTTTCCCTTTTTTCCCTTCCCCAAGAAGTACTGGTTCACAACCCAAAATCAGGGCTATCCTTAGTGAGATGAGGCACGAGTAAAACCTGAAAATTGGGGTGAAATGTATGAGGAAGGCGCTAGGAGGAGTTTTAGGTTTGGCGGGAGCCACACTGGTTCTAACAGGTTGCGGTGGCAATCAAGTTGCTGAAAATTCTGCGCCTGTAGCTCAGCCCCAAGCTGAGACAACGGTTGCTGTGGATGGTACCAATAGCGTGGCTACGTCTCAGGCTAACTCAACTTCCCCTGACCAAGGTGCAGCAGCCTCTCCTCAAGCTTTACCTGTGCCCAATCTGATTCCCCCGACAACACCAGGCGATCGCCTACCGACTGTAACGGTGGGACGAAGCGAACCGTTTGGGGCGATTGCCGATGCACCAATTGTGCGCCGTAGAGTATCAGTCGCGACTGCACCATCCAACCCCGCACCATCCGTTGCAGTTGCTCCGGCTCCAGCTTCAGTTCCAGCTCCGGCACCTCAAATTACAACTGTGCCGCTACCAAATCAGCCGCTGCCAATTCTGCCTGGTAACAGTCTTCCTCCTGTGGCTGTACCGGGAACAAGTGTGGCTGCGAATCCTTCTACTGCTCCTGTTTCCCCCGCTGCTCCAACCAGTCTTGCCAATGGGATTGAGGTGAGTGGAGTCATTGAGGCAGGCGGAACGGTGAGTGCGATCGTTCAGGTTCCGGGTGAGCCAACGAGCCGCTACGTGAATGCGGGAGACTATCTTGCGGGTGGCAGTGTGTTGGTCAAGCGAATCGACACAACAGGCGAACCTATTGTTATTTTGGAACAGGGTGGGGTTGAGGTGATTCGGTCAGTTGGCAGTTCTGCAATAGCGGGTGCGCTGTAGCGGTTTCTGTATGGGTTTGGGAAAACGCTGCGGCAAAGGCAAAAATGTGGGCGTGAAGGTTCATAGGTTGGTATGACGAAGCAATTCCCAGAGCGCAAGGCTAAGAGCGATACGCTGCGATCGCCTGAAGCAACTGAAAACACTCAGCTTAGCTATCAAGGGACATATCTCTGTCCAGTCTGTCGGCATGGGCAGATTACTGAGCTAACGCTGATGGATGCTTTTGCCTGTAGTTTCTGTCGCCACATTTTTACTGCCAATCTGGAAAGTCAGACTGTTCAGGTGGTAGATAGCTCTCAACCGATGTCCTGGCGCTGGACGGGGCGGACCTGGCAGGTTGCCTATCGGGATGAGCTAAACCTGACGCTGGTGATCTGGCTGGTCGGAATTGCTGTAGCGTTGATGCCACCGTCGATTGTCTGGCTATCTGCCTACACTTTCCCCCCCTTACCCGGCAGTCGGTGGGCGTGGTTTCCCGCAGTTTGGGTAGGGTGTACACTTTTTATTCACCTGCTGCTGGTGGCTTGGCTGCTGGCGGAGCATTACCAGGTTCCGTTCTATGTATCGAGTAAAATTAGGCTGCGATCGCTATTCGATCGCAGTTAGTCTGCCTCCTTCAAGATATAAATTCTAAGTTAGCAGTGAAAGCTGGCTTTCAGGAGGCTGATAGCCCAGGTGTTTCCATGCGGCGGTAGTAGCGATGCGTCCTCTGGGGGTGCGCTGAAGGTAACCGATTTGCAGCAGGTAGGGTTCGTAGACTTCCTCAATGGTTTGGGCATCTTCACCAGTGGAAGCGGCAAGGGTGTCTAGCCCAACTGGTCCACCACCAAAGTTTTCGATCATTACGGTTAGCATTCGGCGATCGGTCCAGTCGAGTCCGCAGGGGTCTACGTTAAATAGCTCTAGGGCTTCGGCAGCGATCGCCTCACTAATCGCGGCTCCTGTATTTTTTACCTCAACATAGTCACGCACTCGTTTGAGCAAGCGATTGGCAATACGGGGAGTGCCTCTGGCGCGACGGGCGATCTCCATTGCACCATCAGGGTCAATTGGAGTTTTGAGAATTTCGGCGGTGCGTTGCACGATTAGGGTGAGTTCGTCCAATTCATAAAAACGCAGCCGTTGGACTAAGCCGAAGCGATCGCGCAAAGGAGAAGTCAGTGCCCCTACGCGAGTCGTTGCGCCAACCAGCGTAAACCTTTGTAGCGGTAGGCTGCGCGTGCGGGCACTTTGCCCTTTGCCAATGGTGATATCGATGCGATAGTCCTCCATTGCTGGATAGAGGATTTCCTCGGTCATTCTGGGCAACCGATGGATTTCGTCAATAAACAGAATGTCACCGGGCTGAAGATTGACCAGCAGTCCGACAATGTCGCGTGGACGTTCCAGTGCTGGGGCTGTCGTGATTTTGCAGCCAACGCCCATTTCTGTCGCCAAGATCAGCGACATGGTTGTTTTTCCTAAACCGGGTGGGCCGTAGAGCAATAGATGATCTAGAGTTTCTTTGCGGGCTTGGGCGGCTCGAATGGCGATATCAAGCACTTCCTTCAGCGCTTTCTGCCCAATGTAGTCTGCCAGCTTTTGGGGACGCAGGCTTTCCTCCTGTTTCCCCAACTCATCTACATCAACCTCTGGCTTCAGTAAGGTGGTTGTCGTCTCTAAGGGTTCCGCCTTGTGGCGACGGTTGGGTTCAGGCTGTTTAGAAGAAATAATTGCCATAACGTACCAGCAAGATGGGCATTCCTCACCCGAATAGAATTTGCGTGTATTGAGGACAGGCAAACACTGCCCATCATACGGAACATTCTGCAATACAAATGAACGTACTACCACCGTACTATCAAATTACCAGGGCAACACCTCGCCATTTGCGTGCCAGAAGGTGCCCGTGTTCTCTAATGTCAACTCGTCGATCCGTCGCAGCAAGCCCTTGACAGACTCTTCTGGAGTAATGCCGCCCGTTGTAAAGTTCGTCATGCGAGTTTGCACTAAACCGGGATGCAGAATTGCGACGGCAATTCCTCGCGGTTTGAGATCGTGGGACAGGGACTTGCCTGCCATCGACAACGCCACCTTTGACATGCGATAGCCGTAGGAACTACCAGAGGTATTGTCCTCAATCGACCCCATGCGGCTTGTCATCAAGATAATCTTGGAGCCTGATTTGAGAAGTGGAAGTAGCACACTGGTTACTCGTAATGCACCCAGAGCATTCACCTCAAACTGTTCTCGAATGCTGTTAAAGTCCAGGTTTTCTAAGGTGACACGCTTGATAATACCAGCGTTGTTGATCAGCACGTCGATCGCCGTATCACCTAAGCGAGTGCGTAAACCTGCTACAGACTCATCTGAGGTAATATCAATTTCTTCCTCAACTTGTACTCCTAACTGCTGCAATTCCTCAGAAGCATTGCGACAGATGGCAATGACGCGATCGCCCCGTGCTTGCAGTTGACGGCAGTATTCGTAACCAATGCCTCGATTTGCACCTGTGATTAAATAAGTTGCCATGAGAACTCCAATCAAATTACCCGACCCGAAGCAGATCGCTTTTGATATCGACCGTTGCCCGGTTTCCCCAGCCAGCGATCGCCATCCACAACTAATTCACCTCTGAGAAACACCTTCTCAACTTTGCCCGTTACCTGTCTCCCTTCAAACAGTGAGTAATCTACGTTGGAATGGTGAGTGCTAGCGCTGAGAATATGAGGTTTTTGTGGATCAAACAGTACGAGATCGGCATCACTACCAACAGCGATCGCTCCCTTTTGTGGGAATAGCCCAAACATCTTGGCAGGTGCGGTAGACGTAAGCTGAACAAAGCGATTGAGTGAAATTTTGCCGCCACCTACACCACCGTCATAGAGTAGTGGAACACGAAACTCTACTCCCGGTGCGCCATTCGGAATTTGGGAGAAATCACCTTGTCCTAACTGTTTGGAGCGATGGATACCAAACGGACGTTCACTGAAGCAAAACGGACAGTGATCGGTAGAGACAATTTGCAGGTCATCGAACTTTAGCCCACGCCACAGCGCATGTTGGCAGGTGTGATCGCGCAAAGGAGGAGTCATTACATATTTTGCGCCATCAAAGTCGGGGCGATCGTACTCTTCAATGGTGAGAAATAAGTAGTGAGGACAGGTTTCCGCAAAGGCAGAAATGCCGCGATCGCGGGCTTCCACAACTGCATCCAGCGCTTCTTTTGCTGACAAATGCACCAGATAAACCGGAATCTCTGCCAGTTCTGCCAGTCGAATTGCCCGATGGGAAGCTTCCCCTTCCATAATTGAGGGCCGAGTGAGAGCGTGATATTTGGGTGAAGTATTGCCCTGTGCCAACGCTTCCTCAATTAACACTTGAATCACACCACCGTTCTCAGCGTGTAGATTTACCATGCCGCCGTGAGTGCCCACCTTTCGCATCGTTCTAAAGATGCCTGCATCATCCACCATCAGCACACCGGGATACGCCATAAACATCTTGAAGCTGGACACACCATCCTGATTGATCAGATCAGGCAGTTCACTCAGCGATTCGGGAGTAACTTCGGTGAGGATGATGTGAAAACCGTAGTCTACACAGGCTTGCGGTTCAGCTAAAGCAAGGCGGCGATCAAGTGCTTGTTTGGGCGTTTCTCCCTGTTTTTGCAGAGCGAAGTCAATGATTGTAGTAGTGCCGCCAAACGCTGCCGATCGCGTCCCCGTCTCAAACGTGTCGCAAGTTTCTGCTGATCCGAGAGGAAATTCCATGTGAGTGTGAACATCTACCCCACCAGGTAACACCATCAACCCTGATGCATCGTGAACTTCAGCGTCGGAGTTGGGGAGGTGTCTGGCGATCGCCTCAATCTGCCCATCCTTCACCAAGATATCGGCAACATAATCATCTACCGCTGTAACAATCCGCCCACCTCTAATGATCACCTCACCCATCTTTTACTCCTCATCTTGTTGCTGGGCACATACTCTAATCAGGTTGTTATACCGCGCAAGTTCAAGGAGTTTTGAACAGGTTAACAATTCCTAATCCACCAATGCTTGAGTAATCCAGGCGATCGCTGAAATAAACGATAAAGAAGGGAATCGGTTTTCATATCTTAATTAACCTAGTTTCTCTTGTTACCAAGATTCCCTCGTTCCCAAGCTTCATCTTGGTAACACCTCAAGGGGGTTCCTGCTTCTTCTGTTTTAACTATGGAAGACACGGTTTTACATTTGGGCAAACGGTTTAGAAAGGCTGGCATAACAGTTTTTGGCAATAGGGGCAATTTAGTTCAAACTAAAGTTGAGAAGCTCAATCATGGTACCGATATGATCTTTATTCCCATTACCTTAGAACAATTAATTACAGCTGTGAAACAGTTGCAACCAAACGAGCAGGCAGAGGTTGCTAAAGTCCTGGTTCAAGTAGGTTTACGTTCAGATCTAGTGGCTTTAATTCAAGAGCTTTATGCTCAAGCCCCTGATGATGATATTACAGACGGCGATGTTATGGCTGAAATTAAGGCTGTACGTCAGCAATCCCGCTCAATATTATGACGTTTCGAGTAGTCATCGACACAAACATTTGGATTCGCATTCTGTTAAGAGGACGAATGACATGCCTGTGTTGGAGGCATTTAATAGGGAAAGATTCCAGTTGGTGATAAGTCAGCCACTCATGGAGGAACTTCATCTAGTTTGGAATCGCCCTCGCTTGCGAGAACGAATTAATCCTAGTCAAGCGATTCGACTTGAACAGCAGTTGCAGCATCGAGCTATTTGGGTCGAACTAGTAACGGTGCCTCCAACTTGTCGAGATCCTAAAGATTTACCTGTGCTGGTTACAGCAATTGATGGCAAAGCAGAAATTATCGTATCCGGAGATGATGATTTACGGGCTGATGATGGGTTGAGGACAATAATGACAACCTACGGCATTCGGTTGCTGGGTGTTAATTCTTTCCTGGAAGCTCTGGGTGAGGAAAGTTAAGAACTATACGAAAGGTGCACCCGTGCAAGAAGCTGTGTTTGCCTCGGCTGAGAGATTGATCGTTGCCGTTGTCTAACCTTCGGGCACCCTAAACAGGTAATTTACCTGGGAGCATCGTTATGCCTACCAACCGAGTTAGCGTTAACCTGTCTGCTGTAGAACAACAAGAGGTGATGACTGCGATCGCCACCATTCGCCAGAAGCTATCCTTTTTGATTCCGATGAGTCCAGAAGAACGCCGCGCCACCGTCAGGTTAGGCGATCGCAATCGTGCTTTTACCCGCAAGGCGCTAGAGATTGCAGCGCAAAATCCTGAATTTCTGCCCCGCTCTTTTGACCTCGAAGAAATGCGCCACGACCTGGAATTGTTTGAAGCTCTGCAACCTATGCTTTTGGCACTGACTCAGTTGCAAGAGTTGATTGATGATACAGCGGTCGCAGCAGGCGGCGAAGCATACTCGGCTGCCCTAGAAGTCTACCGTTATGCCAAAGCGAACGGGACAGTTGCCGGATTAGATAACCTCGTAGAGGCAATGGGGCAACGGTTTACTCAACAGTCTGGACGGGGGCGATCGTCTTCTACCACTTCTAGTTAAGACAGCTTTCCACTAGGTCGTCTACTAGGCTGGCTTCAATCGTAGTGAAGCCAGCCTAATTTTTTAGCTAGCTGACTTAGCCCAGACTGAAGTCAGCCTAGTTAGTGATGAAGCTAGCCTAGTCAGCAATAAAGTCAGCCTAACCAATAGCGAAGCTGGCTTAGTCAGCGGTGAAGCTGGACTAGTCAGTGATGAAGCTGGACTAGTCAGTGATGAAGCTAGGCTAGTTAGCAGTGAAGCTAGCTTCACTAGAAACCAAGTCAGCTTAGCAATCGCTCCTCCCCCTTCTCCGTAACTGCTATTTCATGCTTGGGATTAATTAATGTAGCTAAAAAGACAATTCGCTACCGTAGAAGCCGTTTAATGACTAGTTAAGTGAACGCTTCGGGTAGCAACATGATCACAGGAACGACGCAACAAGCGCAGACAGTTAGCACTCCGTATGTGGCTCCTGTCCATGCTGAGGGGGTGATGCTGCGATCGCTCACCAAAAAGTATGGCTCCTTTGTCGCGGTCGAAAACATTAACCTGGACATTCCTGCGGGTTCCTATTGCTGCCTGCTGGGGCCAAGTGGCTGTGGCAAAACTACCACGCTGCGGATGATTGCGGGTCATGAGGAGGCGACCAGTGGCGATGTGATCATCGGCGATCGCCGTGTGAATGACCTGCCGCCTGCCAAACGCAACACGGCAATGGTGTTTCAAAACTATGCCCTGTTCCCGCACAAGACGGTGTGGCAGAATGTGGAATTTGGGCTGAAGATGCGCGGCGTGAAGGTGAGCGATCGCGCCCAGCGTGTGAACGAAATGTTGGAAGTGGTGGGGCTGAGTAAGTTTGGCGATCGCAAGCCCACCATGCTCAGCGGCGGACAGCAGCAGCGCGTTGCCCTCGCCAGAGCCTTGGTGACTCGCCCCCAAGTCTTGCTGTTAGATGAACCGCTCAGCGCTCTAGATGAATCCCTGCGCGTCAAAACCAGAAGCGAACTCCGCAAGCTTCAGCGGCAGTTTGGCATGACATTCATTCAGGTGACTCACGCCCAGGATGAAGCTTTTTCCCTGGCAGACCAGATTGTCGTGATGGATCACGGTCACATTGACCAGATTGGCACTCCTGCCGAGATCTTCAGCGCTCCGGCTTCTCGCTTTGTTGCTCGGTTTGTCGGAGACAACAATATTTTTGTGGGCAAAGTCACACACGTCACACCCAACACAAACACTGCCCTGATTCAGCTTGAGGTAGATGGGTTAGGTACATTTCTCTGTCGCGGACAAGCCGCAGATGTGGGCATGACGGCCGCCTGCTCGGTTCGGGCAGATCGCATGGTGCTAAAGCCTCACACCCCTGATTCACACGCTTCTAACCAAATCTCTGTAAGAGTTGCGGCTGTGGAATTTACCGGATATGTAACGCGAGTTTCTCTGTTGTTAGAAGCGACAGGAGAAGAGGCGCTATACAAAGTCCGTACTCAAGACTGGATGGCTCAACCGCTCCAGGAAGGGGAATCCGTGGTTCTCGGTTGGTCAACTGAGGACTGCATTTTCCTGCCTCACTAGTACCGTCAGTTTGCATTTGTGATGTTCGATACATCCTGGAGTGCAGACCCGTTTGAGAATGCAATTTTCTCGGTTGAATTGAATCATTGGCGATCGCCCCTTAGATTAGGAAAACTATGGCAAAATTTACTCGTCGTCAGCTTTTGAGAACTGGATTGGCCGCTGGGGCAATGGTTACAGCAACTCAATGTGCGCGTGGCACCCCCAACAACCCGGCTCCTGGACCCACCGTTAACACCAATCAAATTAAAGATGTCACCCTGCGCTTCATTGGTACGGGTGTGTCTCAAATTAACGAAATTCGCCAAAAAGCTGAAGAAGATCTGGGCTTTAAGTTAGAGATGCGGGCACTAAGTACCGAGGAAAATAACCAGATCGCGATTACTCAGCCGGGACAGTACGACGTGTTTGACGGCGAATATTTTAGCCTGCCTTTAGTTGTTCCCTCAGGAAATCTTCAGCCGATCGATGTTACCCGTATCTCTGCCTTCGACAAAATTGTTCCTATCTTTACTACGGGAGAACTGTACAACGGGGCAAAGGTCAACTCTTCTCAGGGAACTGCGCCACACCGAGTTATGTTTCTCCCTGACCAGGAATCTACCGAATTTGCGCCTGAACCGACTAATTGGGCGACGCTAATCCCCTTCCAGTACAATGCCGACACACTAGGATATCGTCCTGACCTGGTTGGGCGCGAAATCACCAGTTGGGGGGAACTGTTCAACGAAGAATTTCGCGGCAAAACATCAATTCTAGACATTCCCTCCATTGGCATTATGGACGCAGCAATGGTGGTGGAAGCGCTAGGACTCATGACCTTTGGCGACAAAGGCAACATGACTCGTGAAGAATTAGATCAAATCACCCAAATTCTGATTGAGCAAAAACGGGCTGGGCAATTCCGTGCCTTTTGGAAAACCTTTGATGAGTCCGTCAACCTGATGTCATCGGGTGAAGTGGTGCTGCAATCCATGTGGTCGCCTGCCGTTACTGCGGTAAAAGCGCAGGGAATTGAATGTATTTACGCACCCTTAAAAGAAGGCTATCGTGCCTGGGGGGGCGGCATTGGGCTTTCCAAAAACCTCTCTGGGATTGAGTTGGATGCTGCCTATGAATACATCAACTGGATGTTAGACGGCTGGGTTGGTGCCTTCCTGGGGCGGCAAGGCTACTACAGCGCTGTGCCTGAAAACGCCAAAAAGTTTATGTCACAAGCAGAATGGGATTTCTGGTATGAAGGTAAAGCCGCTGCCGAAGACATGATCGATCCCTTTGGTACCAAGCTAGAATCCGCTGGAGCCGTGCGCGATGGCGGTTCCTTTGACGATCGCATGGGCAACGTTGTCGTCTGGAACTCCACAATGGATGAGCAAACCTACCTCGTTCAAAAGTGGAATGAGTTTGTAGCGGCGTAAGAGGTCACTGGTTATTCGTGAATCCGGACGTAGGTTGGGTGAAGCAGAGCGGAACCCAACTTACAAAATCAGATCAGTTGTGAGGTGTGTTAGGCAAAGTCGAACGCACCGTGCTTATAAGACTTGATGCGTTACGCTACCGCTAGCACATCCTACGACTATCTATTTCACGAGGTAGCCTTTGGCATTTCCCAGCGAAGCCTGGAAACGAGTTCAGCTCAAAAATATATTTATTCAAAAAATCTTTATGTTCAAAAGCTGGAAATCCGTTGAGCCTTACCTCTTAGTTACACCACAAACCCTGGTGTTTCTCCTGTTTCTAGTATTTCCGATCGCCACTATCTTCATCGTTAGCTTCTGGGAATTTACGGGCTATTCCATGACTCCCGGATTCACGTTAGATAACTATCGCAATATCTTTACCTCGCAGGTTTCCTTAGCCACCTATCTCAACACCTTCAAATTTGTCGGACTGGTCTGGTTCTTCACATTGGCCATTGGCTTTCCGGTTGCTTACTTCCTAGCATTTTATATTGACAGTTTGCGCTGGCAAATCATCCTATTTCTGGTCTGCACGATTCCCTTTTGGACATCCAATATCATTCGCATGATCTCTTGGATTCCTTTTCTAGGGCGCGAAGGATTACTGAATAAACTGTTGATTGGCATCGGTCTAACTCAACAGCCGATTGATATTTTTCTATTCTCGGATTTTGCTGTGGTGTTGGCGATGGTGCATCTCTACACGCTGTTTATGATCGTGCCCATCTTCAACAGTTTGATGCGAATTGACCGCAACCTGATCGCAGCGGCAGAAGATGCGGGTGCGTCAGGCTTTCAGGTGTTCAAAGAGGTGATTTTGCCACTGTCATTACCTGGAATTGCGATCGGTTCTATCTTTGTAGTGACTCTGACAATGGGTGAGTTTGTCACCGTGCGGCTGATGAGTGGCGGACAGGCAGCTTCCGTGGGCTACCTGATTCGTAACCAGATTGGCAGTTTGCAATATCCCTTAGCCGCCGCCAATGCGGTAATTTTACTCATCGTGACATTAGCAATCATTTTTGGGATTCTTCGCACCATTGATATTCGTAAGGAGCTGTAGTTATGGGACTGAAAAAGCGATCGCCCACTTTCTACATTCTCGCCGCCTTCTTTGTGCTATTTGTCCTGTTTATGTACGGGCCGATGTTTGCTATTTTCACCCTGTCACTTCAGGGGCAAAATGGGGCACTCACTTTTCCTGTTCGCAGCTTTGGCTTTTACTGGATCAAATCTCTATTTCTTCAACAGCAGCGGATTGGTGACTTTGGCGCAGCCTTTCAGCGATCGCTCCTGCTGGGACTGCTGGTCATGGCACTTACCGTCTTAATTGGGTTGATGGCAGGTTTAGCCTTCCGTCGTCGCTTCCCCGGCTCGCGCGTCATCTTTTATCTCACCATCTCTAGCCTGATCGTTCCTAGTGTTCTGGTTTCCCTGGGTATTGGTATCGCTTTTAGCTTGCTAGGAATTGAAACTAACTGGTATTCCTCTGGTTTGGCAGGACATCTCACCTGGACGCTGCCCTTTGCTTTCCTAATCATGATCGGTGTGTTCAATCGCTTTAACCTGTCCTATGAAGAAGCCGCACGAGATCTTGGCGCAAGTGAGTGGCAGGCATTTAAAGAAGTAATTTTGCCGCTAATTGCGCCCAGCTTGATCGGAGTTGCTTTGTTCGGCTTCACACTGTCCTATGACGAATTTACCCGCACCTCGTTAATCTCTGGCGGCAGGAACACATTGCCCCTGGAAATCTTTGGCATGACTACCAATGTAACGACTCCAGCACTTTACGCCCTGGGAACCGTCACAACCGTATTTTCATTTTGTATCATTGGAATTGCCTTTGCTGCCTTCCAGTTCTTTTCACGTCGCCAGCAGCAGTGAACCCCTAAAAACTAATGATGATTGATCTCAGAAGCGATACGGTGACTCAACCCACGCCAGCAATGCGAGAGGCGATCGCCCATGCTCAAGTAGGCGATGACGTGCTGGGTGACGATCCAACCGTGAAAGCGCTGGAGAGTTATGTAGCGCAGCTTTTGGGTAAAGAAGCGGCTGTTTTCATGCCTTCTGGCACCATGACAAACCAGATTGCTTTGCGCGCCCACACAGAACCTGGAGATGAAGTCATTCTAGAATCGCAAGCTCACATTTACTACTACGAAGGAGGCGCACCTGCCGCTTTGTCGGGTGTCATGTGTCGCTTGATCCCAGGCAATCACGGGATTTTTACGGCTAGCGATTTAACAAAAGTTTTACGTCCTACTGATGAGCATTTCCCACGAACCAAGTTGGTTTGTCTAGAAAACACTCACAATCGTAGCGGTGGACGGATTTATCCACTCTCTGAGATACAGGCGATCGCTCAAGTATGCCAGGAGCAGGAACTTAAACTTCATTTAGACGGAGCAAGGCTTTGGAACGCTTGTGTTGCCACAGGTATTTCTGAAGCAGAGTATGCTCAACCCTTTGATACGGTAAGCGTCTGTTTTTCTAAAGGGTTAGGCGCGCCAATTGGTTCTGCTTTGGCGGGCTCTAGAGAATTTATTGAGCGATCGCGCCGATTTCGTAAAATGTTTGGTGGAGCAATGCGCCAAGCCGGAATACTGGCAGCAGGAGCGTTGTATGCATTGAAACATCATCGAGAACGATTGCAGGACGATCACATTCACGCCAAAATTTTGGCAGAAGGATTGGCTCAACTTGAGGGGATTGAAATTGCTCCTGAAGAGGTTCAAACCAACATTGTGGTGTTTCATACACCAACCATTTCAGCTCAAGTATTGGTAGACCGGCTCAAAGAGAAGGGAGTAGCCGTTTTAGCGATCGGTCCAAACTCTATCAGAGCGGTTACAAATTTGATGGTTAACCAGGAGCAGATTCAACAAGTACCAGGTTCAATTGAATCTGCCATAAACATGTAGACCTAATTGCTTGTAGGTAAGCGATCGCCCCACTACGCCAGCTATCAGTCAGATTCGCTATAAATGGGTGAAGTTAGGATTGAACGCTGCTACCGATCGCCGTTATGAGTCATTGCTTAAATCCTCATTGCCCAAAGCCTGAAAACTCAGTAGATGCCAGGTTTTGTCAGAATTGCGGAACGGAGTTGCTGCTGGGCGATCGCTATCGGGCAATTCGGCTAATTGGTCAAGGCGGGTTTGGCAAAACCTTTTTGGCGGAAGATGAGTACAGCACAACAGAAACTCAGCCTGCTGCCTGTGTGGTTAAGCAGTTTCACCCTGCGGGTGAGGCAAACGCACCCAAAGCGGCAGAACTGTTTGAGCGCGAAGCAGCACGACTAGAGCAGCTAGAGCATCCGCAGATTCCAAAACTGTATGCCTACCTGGAGCAAGACCAGCGGCAGTACATTATTCAAGAATTTGTAGAAGGGCAAACGTTGGCTGATGAACTGGCAGAACACGGTCCCTTCTCAGAACCACAAATTACAAACTTGCTGCAAGATTTGCTGCCGTACTGCAATTTGTTCACCGGGGTGGCGTAATTCACCGAGACATTAAGCCGGAAAATATCATTCGTCGTCGAGATACTAGGCTAGTACTGGTTGATTTTGGCGCAGCCAAGTACGCTACTGCAACTGCCTTAGAGAGAACAGGAACGGTGATCGGCAGCGCTGAATACACAGCACCGGAGCAGACGCGAGGCAAGGCGATTTTTGCCAGCGATGTTTACAGTCTGGGTGTCACCTGTTTGCATTTGCTCACGCAAATGTCGCCTTTTGATCTATTTGATGTGAGTGAAGATGCCTGGGTTTGGCGACAATATTTGATAGATCAGGCGGTGAGCGATCGCCTCGCTGCTATTCTCGACAAAATGGTGCAAAATTCCCTCAAAGAGAGGTGGCGATCGCCCAGAGAAGTATTGCTTGCGCTCAATAGTGATTCTGCTGCGCCTGCTCCCGGACAACTGCTCAGCCTTGCTGAATCTGCATCTAAGACGCTTCCTACGACAATTCAAGGAAACTGGCGCTGTGTTCGCACGCTCAAAGGGCATGAAGGAAAAGTGTATGCGATCGCCTTTAGCCCTGACGGACAAATTTTAATCAGTGGTGGTGGCGATAACCTGATCAAACTGTGGCACACCCTCACCGGAAAAGAAATTCGCACTCACTATCCGGGCTGGTTCTCGGGACACTCTAATCTAATTTCCTCAGTTGCTTGTAGCCCCGATGGAAAAACTTTTGCCACGGGTAGTTGGGATAAAAGTGTAAAACTGTGGGATTTACAGACGGGCAAGTCACTTCAGAGTTTTAATGAGTATCCGTTTGTGTCGAATGCGATCGCCTTTAGCCCTGACGGAAACCTGATTGCTAGCGGCAGTTCTGATAAGACAATAAAGCTGTGGCGAGTGGGCGACCACCACAGTCCACACACTCTACGCGGACACAACGGACTGGTGAATTCTATTGCTTTCAGCCCCAATGGTAAAATTCTTGCCAGCAGCAGTTTTGACAAAACCGTTAAGCTCTGGGACATTGCCAACAGGCAAGAACTCCGTACCCTGCGCGGTTACGCGAATACCATTAACTCGATTAGCTTTAGCCCCAACAGTCGCTTTCTTGCAACAGGGGGTTGGGACTGTGAGATTAAACTGTGGAACTTTTGGAGTGGACAGCACTTTCGCGCCCTTGTCGATCAGCCCAATTGCCCGCACCCAGCCTGCATCAGCCCGGATGGACAAACCCTTGCCAGCGCCAGCGAAAACCATACGATTAAAATCTGGAACGTCTACACCGGAACTCAACCCCAACAACTTAGCGGTCACTCAAGTTGGATTAATGGAATTGCGTTTAGCCCCGATGGAAAATTACTTGCCACTTGCAGCAGCGACAAAACGATTAGACTATGGCGATGTGATTAGAGATAACAAAGTCTTATGTAGTACCATTTTCATCTGAAAACCAACCGTTATGTATAGACCTACCGCTTTTCAAGAAGACAATGTTGATAAACTGGTTGCTTTCATGAGAGCTAACAGTTTTGCCACGTTGGTATCGATTGTAGAGGGTGTACCTTATGCTTCACATGTTCCTCTTGTGGTTAAGGTGCAGGGAGATGTAATTCAACTCATCGGTCATCTGGCAAAGCCAAACCCTCAATGGCAAGCCTTTGAAACAGTTGAATCGCTAGCTATCTTTACTGGAGCGCACGCTTATATCTCTCCTGCTCTGTACGAAAAACATGAGAATGTCCCAACCTGGAACTATATTGCAGTTCATGCTTATGGTATTCCCAAAGTTATTACACTTAACCATTCACCCGAATCGATGGATCAGATGATCGACGAGATGATAGACACCTATGAGGCGGACTACAAATCTCACTGGCATGGTTTATCAGATGGCTATCGGCAGGGCATGATGAATGGCATCATCGGCTTTGAGATGACGGTGACTCGTCTAGAAGGGAAGTACAAGCTGAGTCAAAACCGTAGCCAAACCGATCAAGAAACGGTGTCAGCGGCACTATTGCAAAGTTCAGATCCAGTTATTTCTGCTGTGGGTGAGGAAATAAGACAAAATCTTTCAATGGATGATTAACCAAGCCTTATTGGTCAGCGATTGCCTCACACCATTACCAGGGCAACGGTTTGCCATCGCGAAAGAACCCACCTGTAGGTCCATTGTTAGGCAGCATTACCCCCCAAACTATACTTGCAGCGCCATCTTCAACGGGTCGTCCGCCTGCGCCACCCATATCAGTCGCGACCCAACCCGGACAGATTGAGTTGACTAAAATTCCAGAGCCTTTTAGCTCAGCCGCTAGGGTGCGAGTGAAGGCATTGAGTGCGGTTTTAGAAACGCTGTAAGCTGGCGCAGTGCTACCCATGCTAGTGAGAGATCCCGCTTCACTAGAAACGTTGACGATCCGACCCTGCTGACTCCGGCGCAGCAATGGCACAAATGCTTTACACATCCGCCAAGGTCCAAAGGTATTGGTGGCGATCGCCTCCTGCACTGTATCAAGGTTTGCGTTACTCGCTTGCTGCCAAGTGTCGTATAGGATGCCTGCGTTGTTAACTAACACATCCAATCGCCCAAACTCCTGCTCTACCTGAGTTGCAAGCTGGGCAATACTGTCAGGATCGGTAACATCTAGATGGCGAGGAATTACCTGGAGTCCTTCATCTGCTAGTTTTGCTGCTGCCGCTGTTCCTTTCTCTAAATCACGCGACCCTAAGATCACGGTCATGCCTTTGTGAGCAAGCTGGCGTACAACTTCCAGTCCAATGCCACGATTTGCGCCAGTCACGATTGCAATTCGCTGTGCTTGCGTCATCTAATTAATCTCCAATTCTGCTCCATAGGACTCCTGCATGAATCACTTTTTTCTGCGTGAGTGGTAGCGCAACTCCGCCACGCTACCATTCACGCAAGAGCTCTAAATTTCTAGCAACGATATCAAGCTGTACGTAGCCTAGAATTAACGCAGTGCCTCCACTTCGCCATGCTGAGGATGCAACGAGTTGCCGTGCTGTAACGCCCCATAGAGGCGATTAAGCGCATTCATGTAAGCCTGAGCCGAGGCGACAATGATGTCTGTATTAGCAGCATGTCCCGAAAAGAGCCGTCCCTCATACCGGAGCCGAATCGTCACTTCCCCGATCGCATCAATCCCAGCGGTGACCGACTGCACCGAAAACTCAATTAGCTCATTCGGAATCTCAACCACGCGGTTAATTGCCTTGTACACTGCATCGACTGGTCCCGTGCCGATCGCCGCGTCGGTTAACTCTTGTCCATCGGGAGTGCGAAGGGACACCGTCGCAGTCGGGCAGGCATGGTCGCCACAGGAAACCTGCACCCGCTCCAGCCGAAACATCTCTGGCGACTGCTGGATCTCGTCATTCACGATCGCCTCTAGATCCCAGTCGGTGACTTCTTTCTTCTTGTCGCCTAACTCCTTAAACCGCAGGAAGGCTTTGTTTAGCTCCTGATCTGCCAGTTCAAAGCCCAACTCCTTTAGACGAGTGCGGAAGGCGTTGCGTCCCGAATGCTTACCCAAAACAATCTGGTTATCCGTCAGCCCGATTGACTGAGCGTCCATGATTTCGTAGGTGAGCTTGTGCTTTAACACGCCATCCTGGTGAATGCCCGACTCATGAGCAAAAGCATTTGCACCGACGATCGCCTTATTCGGCTGCACCAACATTCCTGTCAGGTTAGAAACTAACCGGGAAGTCTTGTAGATTTGGCGAGTATCAATATTCGTCAGTGGGGCTTCAGAATCCGCCGGACGACTCAGGAATGGGTTAAAGTACTGCCGCCGCACATGCATTGCCATCACTAATTCTTCTAGCGCTGCGTTGCCTGCCCGTTCGCCGATGCCGTTGATCGTGCATTCAAGCTGCCGCGCCCCATTCTTGACCGCTTCCAGGAAACTGGCAACCGCTACGCCTAGATCGTCATGCCCGTGAACAGAAATAATCGCCTGGTCAATGTTAGGAACGTTTTCCTTAATGCCCTTGATCAGCGCCCCAAACTCCGACGGCATTGTGTAGCCGACCGTATCAGGAATGTTGACTGTGGTTGCACCAGCGGCGATCGCCCGTTCCAGCACTTCATACAAAAACTCCGGGTCAGAGCGACCCGCATCTTCGGGTGAAAACTCTACATCATCCACAAATGATTTGGCATAGGCAACCATTTCTGGCGCAATTTCTAGCACTTCTTTGCGTGATTTCTTCAGCTTAAACTCCAGGTGAATGTCAGACGTAGCAATAAACGTATGAATCCGACGATGCACCGCAGGCTGAAGCGCTTTTGCTGCCGTTTCAATGTCGCTGCGCGTCGCTCTGGCTAAGCCGCAAATCACCGGACCGTCTTCCGTTCCAACGTTTTCAGCAATTCGGTTTACTGCTTCGAAGTCGCCCGGACTGGCAAACGGAAACCCCGCTTCAATGATGTCTACCCCCAGTCGCGCCAGTTGACGGGCGATCGTCAGCTTCTCTTCCACATTCAGAGTTGCACCCGGAGACTGCTCCCCATCACGTAGAGTGGTATCAAAAATCAGAACGCGGTCTGGCTGAGGTTGGAATTTCATAGAGGTTGACGAGTGGATGAGTAGTGCTGAAAGGCGATCGTACTAGAACAGTATTTAGATATTCTAGTACCTGCTCCTATCCACGTTAACGGCTTCCGAAATTTGGAAGATGTTACGCACCTACCGAATTATTCTGTTAAATCGATGGATAACTTAAAGGGCGAAATTCCAGATTCTTTGACGTCTATGTCCTTTTCACTTTTTCTCCCTCATCTAAAGCTTTTAAGGTAAAGCTGAAAATCATAGCGCTGTTCCAAATTGTTGTTAATGGGAACTCTAAACGGGTAGCTTGGCGTGCTTTCAGGCTAGAACCACGCCGCACGTTTACCCATTACTTTGATTGAAAGGGAGCCTATTCATGCCTTATCAGAACATTAGCGCTACGCTTACAGACGAAAAGCTCAAGGAAATTAAAACGGCGATCGCAACCATTCAAACCAACATGCCGTTCTTAGTTAACCTCACAACAGACGAGCGGCGTAAACGCTTTAAGATGGGTGACAAAAGTCTAGCGTTTGTCAACAACAGCTTGAGCGTGACGCAGAACAACTCAGAAATCGTGCCTGCCAACTTTGACATTGCAGAGTTTGCCAAAGATTATCAGCTGATGGTGGCGCTGACTGAAATCTTGAGTCTGTTAGAACAATTGACAGAAAAGGTAGACGATACGCTAGTAGCAGTAGGAAGCGAGTCGATGGCGAGTAGTTTACTAGTTTATGACTATGTGAAAACAGCCGCAAAACATACCCCTGGATTGAAAAGCGTAGCTGACCAACTGGGCGAGAGATTTAAGGCAATGGGCAATCGCCGTCCTAAATCAGACAAAACCTCCGCTTCAGGCACTGTGTAGAGAGGTTGAGTTGTGTTTGAACTGGGTCGAGTAGGTGCAATCACTACTCAGCTAGTCTTTTAGCCTGCTCGACTAGTTTCAAACACTGCTCAACTAGTCTTTTAACTTGCTCGATTAATCTTAGAAACTACTCAGCTAGTCTTTTAGCTTGCTCGACTAGTCTTTAAATCTACTGAACGAAGTTCTAAACCTTAACCAGTTTGCTTAGAGTCTACTGAACTTGATTTAAACATAGCTCAGCCAGTCATCGAATCTACTCAGCTTGTTGCTGAGCTTAGTCAAACAGAGGAGCGATCGTTAAGTAGCTTGAACACGTTGACTCACGCATTCATTCAAACCAGGGCTATAGATAGTAATCACATTCAAGATGTGACCTTAATCACTCTATTTGAGAGCTTGACAGCGAACTTACGTTCCAACATAAAAAGCATGTGAGGCGTATGTAATTATCCGGATAAATAAGCATTGGTCAGAGTAGAGAACTGTCCTCAATCGGGCACAATTTTAGTTAGAAAATTTTCTAAAGAACAAACCTAAATTCATCCATGTTTTTGAGGTAGAACAACCAGTGGATTACAGAGAGTCAGAGCTAGCACAGTACTGGAACGATAAAGCTTGCATTGTTAATGCTAAACCGTTATCTAAAATAGGATACGTTAAAGTAGCCGAGCTGCGGCATGAAGCAACCAATTATGATGAACTGCTTAATTCAGCAGAGTTTAAAGCTTTAGACGAATCTGATCGAGAAGTTGCATACTGGATTATCAAAAGCGCCTGTACCACGCTTGTTCAACAACAAAGGGCTAGAGTCCGTGAACAGAAAATTCAACGGCTCGAACAGGGCTACAAACAGAGCAAAGACGAAATTACTGAGCTACAGAGAGGAAGGCATAAAGACCGCAGCCTGATCCAGCGGTTAATGGATGCACTCAAGTTAGGCAATAGCCGAATCCAGCAGCTTGAGCAGGAAAACGCACTAGCGCTAAAGCAGGTCGAATCGCAGAAACTCAGCCTCGAACTTTTGGAGGAACGCAATATCTCTTTTCAGGAGGAGCTAGAGCGCAAAATTGCTGAATCCGAAGCCTCAAAAGCTCTCTCTTATCAGATGCGTGGACGAGTTGGTGGACTCACTGCTAGCAACAATCGCAAACAGCGTCGTATTGTAGAGCTAGAAACTCGCGTCAAAGAACTGGAAGCTTACATTAAAGAATTGGAAAGCCGTAATCAGCCGTGAAAATTGCTGAACTGAAACAACAAGTCTATGTGTTAGCTCAAGTTGACACCACTCAAGCGCTTAAACGTAAGTTCAAGGAGTTCAATTCCTTAGACTTACGTAAAACAGCATCATGGATGCAAGTACTCAATTCTCTACAAGCGAAAACTCAGACTGCTAAAGTCGATGAGTTGCAGGCTGAGGTTGCTGCCGCAGAAAGACGCTGGAAACAAGAAGATGAAAAAGCTGCTGCTCTGAATGAGCGACTAAATGAGGGCTTAATTGAACTGCAAGATATGCAACAAGATGAGCAATCGTTGCAGCACGACAGTCACGCCTTACTTGATGAAGCTGAAGCATACTTGAAGACGCTAACTCACCGCGCTGAGGGAAAACGTAAAGCCTCCCTCAATTGAGTTTTGGCTTTTTACTTAGAATTTTAGAGAGGCATCTCCAGAGCGATCGCCCCCAGTATCCCCTTACGGAAATCGTTTAACATTTGCCGGGCAGTACGCTCTATATCACCCTGATGACGGGAATCGGCTAGCGCTGCAAGATAGCTTTCTCCGGTCAGGTGAGCGGGGTCAAGGCTATAGCGATCCAGAAGCGGATTTCCTGGTACGGCTTCAGGGTTTTTGGCTTGCAGGTGCTTCAGCAGATCGATTAACGCTGCGGCAACTCGCTGATTATCATAGGCGGCTTCGCCAATGTCGTCGCAAATGGCTAGCTTCAAAGCCGCTTCCTGATCCTTGAGCAACGAGGGCAGGACACCGGGCGCGTCGAGCAGGTCAAGCTGCTCGGAGATGCGAATCCAACGAAGCTGGCGGGTGACACCGGGGCGACGGGCACTTTCAACAACTCGTTTGTTCAGCAGACGGTTAATCAGGGCAGATTTGCCGACGTTGGGGAAGCCAATCACGACTGCACGAACGGGTCGGGGTAACATGCCGCGATCGCGCCGCCGCTGGTTCATCTTCTCGCCTGCTGCCTGTGCTGCCTGAGACACGGACGCAATTCCTTTGCCGTGCTGAGCATTGGTGAAATAGGGCTGTTCTCCCTGCTGCTGAAACCAGCTTGTCCACTTTTGCTGAGCCACAAGCGGAATCATGTCCACCCGGTTCAGGACCAGCACCTTCTCTTTATTACCGATCCATTGGACAGCCTGCGGATGACAGGTCGTTAGCGGAATTCGCGCATCTCGCACTTCCAGCACCACATCGACTCGCTTGAGCTGTTCCAGAAGCGCCCTTTCTGCCTTGGCAATGTGCCCTGGATACCACTGGATTGCTGGTGAAGTCATAACCTCTATCGTGCCTAACGGTGAACTGGTAGGGCGAACGATTGTTCGCCCCTACGATGGTAGAAGCTTTTCCGTTTACGGAACAACCAGCACGGGGCAGGGCGATAGGTTGATCACCCGATTGCTGACGCTATCAGTTACGCCTTCCTCAGTTAGACCGATGCCTCGGCAGCCCATGATGATCAGATCAGCCTCGATTTCGTCAGCAACGTCGCAGATGGTAAAGGCAGGTTTGCCCTGACGCTCGATCGTTTCAGAATTAATTCCCTCGGATTGAAATAGAGTTTTGGCATCTTCTAGCAGCTTGGCGATCGCCGCCGCTGAGGTCATGTCTGGGTTAGTGGACTCTCCTTCTTCGGGAATTTCTACTACAGATAGAATAATTAGCCGACTGCTATAGGTTTTTACAACATTGGCGACCACTTCAGCCGCCTGCCGCGATTCGCGGGTTTGATCAATTGGAAATAAAACTGTCTTAAACATGTCATACCTCTCTGGGGTGCAGACTCCGGTAAAATGTGGACGGCGTAGAGAGCAGTTAGCAATTCGCTTTTAGCCGTTAGCTTCAGCAATAAAGCTAGAGCAATCTAGTGATCCGCCGATTCCTGCACCTCTAGTGTGAAGGAGTTGTGAACTAAATACCAGATCCTTTAGAAAAAGCTAACGACTGGAAGCGCACCATCAAAAAAACTCGCAGTTTACTATTAACTGCTGGCTGTTAACCGCTAATCTAATTAATAGGTATAAAGACTCATTAGGGGGTTCTTGCGGTGTCAAAGAAATCTGTAGCAAATTTGTCGGCATCTGATTTATCAGGCAAGCGCGTGTTAGTCAGAGCCGATTTTAATGTCCCGTTGGATGATCAGGGCAACATCACGGATGACACGCGCATCCGGGCGGCTCTGCCAACGATTCAAGACCTGATTTCAAAGCAAGCTAAGGTGATTTTGACCAGCCACTTTGGTCGTCCCAAGGGCAAGGTCGTAGACAGCATGAGGCTTACCCCGGTAAGCGATCGCCTTTCTCAACTGCTCGGTCAACCCGTGATCAAATGCGACGACTGCATTGGTGACGAAGTTGCTAGCACCGTTGCAGCGATGCAGCCCGGACAGGTAGCGCTATTAGAAAACGTCCGCTTTTATGCCGAAGAGGAAAAGAACGACCCTGAATTTGCTAAGAAATTAGCATCTGTAGCTGACCTGTATGTCAACGATGCCTTTGGCACTGCTCACCGCGCCCATGCTTCGACTGAAGGTGTGACCCACTACCTGAAACCTTCCGTTGCCGGATTCCTGATCGAGAAGGAACTGGAGTATTTGCAGAATGCGATCGAGAATCCTAAGAAGCCTTTGGCAGCAATTATCGGCGGTTCCAAAGTTTCCAGCAAAATCGGCGTGATCGAAACGCTGCTCGACAAGGTAGACAAACTGCTAATCGGCGGCGGCATGATCTTCACCTTCTACAAAGCGCGGGGTTTGAACGTTGGTAAGTCGCTGGTTGAAGAAGACAAACTAGAGCTAGCCAAAACGCTGGAAGCAAAGGCAAAAGAGCGGGGCGTAGACCTGTTGTTGCCCACTGATGTTGTCGTTGCTGATAACTTTGCCCCTGATGCCAATGCCCAAACCGTCAGTATTGAAAACATCCCCGATGGCTGGATGGGTCTGGACATCGGTCCTGACTCAATCAAGGTGTTCCAGGATGCGCTAGCTGAGTGCAAGAGCGTCATCTGGAATGGCCCAATGGGTGTGTTTGAGTTTGACCAGTTTGCTAAGGGAACGGAGGCGATCGCCCATACGCTAGCAGGTTTAACTCCTCAGGGTGTGACCACAATCATCGGTGGCGGCGACTCTGTTGCAGCCGTTGAAAAGGTTGGTGTCGCTGAGCAAATGAGCCACATTTCCACTGGCGGCGGTGCCAGCCTGGAACTGCTAGAAGGGAAGGAACTTCCTGGCATTGCGGCCCTAGATGACGCTTAAGAGATTCGAGGACAAGACTTTAAACTCGTAGGGACGAACGACTGTTCATCCCTATCCAAACATCTCTAACTGGAAGGATGGGCATTGCCCACCCTTCCATGAGTTTTAGACAATTCCACCATTGGCGCGAATGTGTTGTCCGGTGATCCAATGGGCATCGTCTGAAGCCAACATTGCTACGGCATCGGCTACGTCTGTGGGTTGACCTAGCCGTCCTAATGGAGTTTGAGCAATTAGCTGATCGACTTGGGCTTGCTCTAAAACAAGACCATCTGTGTTGGTCACACCAGGAGAAACAGTATTCACGGTGATGCCCCTTGCCCCTAGCTCCTTCGCCAATCCTGCACTAAACTGCTCGATTGCCGCTTTAGCTCCGGCATATGCGCCTCCCGTAGGAATTGCCATCACTGTCCCGCTGGTGGAGATGCTGATAATTCGACCGCCATCTGCTAAGTGTTGAGCCGCTTGTTGAAGCGCAAAGTAGACTCCGCGAGTAATGTCGAACATGCTGTCATACTCTTCGACGGTCATTTCGGCTGTGGGCTTAAAGATGTTTTTCCCAGCCGCATTGTTGACTAAGATATCTACTTTGCCAAAGTGTTCGATCGCCTTTTGAAATAGGCTCCTTACATCCTCAAGCTTTCGCACATCCACTTGAATTGCTGTTGCTTTTGCACCACTTGCCTCAATGGTTGAAACCACTTCTTCTGCTTTGTCGCGGTTGCCGCTGTAGGTGACGACGACGTTTGCCCCGTCGTGCCCTAGCCGCTGGGCGATCGCCCGTCCAATTCCCCGTGACGAACCTGTGACAATCACAACCTTTCCTTGCAATGGCATAGAGGATTCCTGTTAGTAACTGATCATCAACCTTCATCAAGGTATACTTCCACTAACTTTTTTGGAAGTACTTACTTTTTTGTAAGTTGCTGCCAGTGTTAGACGAGAGGATGCCAATGCAGGAGAATCAGACCGAAGGAACCCTATTTGTCCAGACAACTTTGAAGGTCTTAGGGGGCAAGTGGAAACTTCTAATTTTGTGGCACTTAAAGGATAATGACAGACGTTACAGTGAACTCAAGCGACTCATTCCTGAAATTACTGAGAAGATGCTAGTTCAACAACTGCGAGAACTAGAGAGCGATGGATTAGTTAACCGTACCGTTTTTTCAGAAGTGCCTCCTAAAGTGGAATACTCCTTCACCGAGTACGGCAGAAGCCTCGAACCTGTTTTGCAAACGCTCTGCAACTGGGGTGAGCGGCATTTGAAACGGTTAGAGCTTATCTAGAGCACGAAGACTGTCTCTCTGCACCAATCAGTTGTATCAAACTATTCTCATGCTGCAAAACTTGATCGTTAGCACCCAAAACCCTGAATTCACAGATCTCGGCTGCTCGAAATGAGGTTAGCGCAAACATACCTCCATTTCCCTCATCGCGCAAAGTTTCTCCAGTGTTGAATGTTGCTTCTACAGCAGCGACTTCAGGGGAGAGAATTCGACCGTAAACACCATAGTAATGTTTGGGTCGAATTCGTTCACGCCTTAGTGAGTGAGGGATAAATTCTTGAAGCTGATCTACAAAACTCACACTGAAATCATCTATTCCACTGAAGTAGTAATCTACTAATGTTCCAGTAGTCGAGAATTCTTCTGTAGAGATGTTAGATGCCTTCCTGTCAATCAATTTCCATCCATCTCTAACTTGCCTAAAAACGCTGTGTCCTGATAAGTGTTCTGAATCGTCACACCGAACTTCGTACACCACAACCACACCCCTTTCCCAGGGGCGAGTTTCAAATACACTTGCTCCCTCTCCGTTAGGACAGGCATACTCAGAACTGACCACTGCTTGAGGATCTCCCTGGAAGTCAGCAGATTCAACACGAGATGAAGCACAGCCTAAAGTTGATAACGCAAAAAGGACGAGCAAGGAAATTGCTGGCAAGCTGCTTCTCCATGTGACAAGCACAGACCGTCTAACAGGTTTAAGGTGCAGCATTTTTTCGTTAGCAACTCAGATACGACCAAATGTAGCACTTTGCTAAATTCGGTTGCGATACTTTTAAATCCTTGCCAATCTTGATCAAGTTGAAATTAACTCAGTTTTTGAAGCTTCGGAGTCAAAGCACATGGATCGAGCGGTAATCAAATTTTCCTCTGAGGACTGCGGCATTTGCCACAAGATGTCCTTTTATGATCAAAAGGTAGCAGAAGAGTTGGGGCTACAGTTTGTCAGCGTGAAGATGCAGGACACGGCAACCTACCGCAAATATCGCAAGATTTTACTCACTCAATATCCTGACAAAGCAGAAATGGGATGGCCTACCTATCTAGTCTGCGATTCACCTGAAGGAGATTTCAGGATTCTGGGTGAAGTCAAAGGCGGACATCCTAAAGGTGAGTTTCGCACAAAGCTTCAAGAAGTTTTGAGTCAGGTTGCTGCTGAGTAAAGAATACAAAACACAGAGGCTTCCGTGGGTTGGGTGAGGCGAATGCGTAACCCAACAGAATTTAGACAAACGTTAGGTTTCACGTTGTTCCACCCAACCTACGCCTACACATAAATGCTCCTGTAGGGGCGTTTCGCGAAATGCCCCTACCCAATCTGTTGTTCCTCTTTAGGGAATTGGTATTACGCGATCGCTAACAGCACCCTACCGCTAGCTACGCTCCGGCAATCTCACAAAATCTTTCAATTGCAATGCGGAATGACAAAGGAGCTATGCGGAACAACAAAGGAGCTATGCGGAACAACAAAGGAGCTATGCGGAACAACAAAGGAGCTATGCGGAACAACAAAGGAGCTGTGCGGAACAACAAAGGAGCTATGCGGAATGACAAAGGAGCTATGCGGAATGACAAAGGAGCTATGCGGAATGACAAAGGAGCTATGCGGAATGACAAAGGAGCTATGCGAAACCACTGGGAGGTGTGCAAATTGGTCTCCTCAAGGGCACCTTATGTAGAACAAATCCACTCTCCTCAGGTGCACCTACCATGCCTTCCAGACGAAGCATCGACATTCTGCTTAATTCTGCCCACGTTGCGATCAACAACTCCCTCACTAATTCTCAGATTCAAGCCTATCTCAAGGAGTTTGGCTATACGCCAGAGCGGATTCAGCAGGGCAAACTGCTCTACGAAGCTGCCCTTGCTGCCCATCAACAACAGCGTGCCGACTATGGCGACCAGAGAACTGCCACTACTGCCTTGAAACAAGTTTGGGATACTGCCAAGAAAAGCTACATGCGCTATTTGAAGGTGGCACGTATTGTGTTTAAGGACAACTCCGGAGTGGCAACCCGTCTAGAACTAGAGGGCGATCGCAAAAAGAGCCTGCCCGGTTGGCTAGCCCAGGCAAACCAGTTTTACACGAACCTGCTCAACGCACCCGAATTGCTGACCCAGTTGCGTGAGTATGGCATTACCGCAGACAAGCTTCAGGCAGGGCAGGCAGAGGTGCAGGCAGTAGACACCGCTAACCTATCTCAGAAAACTGAAAAAGGCGATGCCCAAACCGCTACTCAGACAAAGGAGAAGGCGATCGCTGCTCTGCGATCGTGGATGAGTGACTTTACCCGAATTGCGCGTCTGGCGTTAGAGAGCGATCGGCAGTTGTTGGAAGGATTGGGAATTGTGGTGAAGTCGCGCAACACCAGTTCTGGAGAGAGGCGTTCTGCGTAATGCTTTTGTGAGGGCGATTGGTTGAATGCTAAAGGCAGGACATATCGGATTAGATATGTTTTGCTGGCGCAGAGCGAATGCCTTTCGCCTCTACAGAATGTGCATTGCCCAATAATCGAACTCTCATTCCTCCCTTCCAGAGGTTGGCACAGTTCTCACCCCAAGCCCAACTGCTCCTTCAGTTTCGCTGGCACATTCCTCGCTGTTTCCAAACCTCGCACTCCTTGCCAACGAGTATCTTCATTCCATGTGATACCTTCAAGATCTGCATTGGTTAAGTTAGCGCTGCTGAGATTAGCATCCTCAAGATTAGCGCTGGAGAGTTTAGCACTGGAGAGGTTGACTCTGGAGAGTTTGGCGCTGGAGAGGTTGACTCTAGAGAGGTTAGCATTGGAGAGGTTGGCGCTGGAGAGTTTGGCATCGGAAAGGTTGGCATCGGAAAGGTTAGCTTTGTCGAGGTTGGCGCTGTAGAGGTTGGCGCTAGAGAGATTAACTCTGTCAAGGTAGGCGCTGGCGATATAGGCGCTGGCGATGTAGGCGCTGGAGAGGTTGGCATCGGAGAGTTTAGCACCGGAGAGGTAGGCTCTAGAAAGGTTGGCGCTGGAGAAGTTAGCGCCGGAGAGGTTAGCTCTAGAAAGGTTGGTGCCGGGGAGTTTGGCGCTGGAGAGGTTGGCTCTAGAGAGAAATGAACCAGCAATCTGAGTAAATAATCCGGATTCTAAACAATCCGCATAATGGACAATCTTCAAGAGGCGATGTGTTCTTTCATGTGAAGCTGCTTCCTCTGGAAGTTGCCCACTAGGATAGAAAAAGATTTGCTGCTTCAGTTCCTCACTGGGCTGCTCTGGGGCTTGGGCATAGCGATGCAGTTCCAGCAGCAAAATCAGCACATTTAGCCCAGTAAAGACATCCACTTGCCGTAGTCCCAAAGGCTTTTCTTGCTCAGGTCGCTGGTCTCTAAGCAGACACATCTTTTTTTGAGGCAAGTTCTCTGGCTGAGCGTCGATCAACTCTCCTTCACACCATCGCTCATAAAATTCATTCAGGCGTTGAAACAGGCGAATCCAGCCTTCTGGATCAACTTCTGGACTGTCTGTTAACATAGCCATGAGATATTCCACAATTTCTGGTGTGAGTCCTCCATACCCCAGCAGGTCATAGAGTTCCCAATCCATTTCGTCACGTGAGATATAGAATTCGCGGCGACGATCTCCCGATTTTGACCAGTCCTCCAGGGATTCTTTCAACCGTTCCGCACACAGAAACTCTCCAAAACTCTTGTGAATAAACTCTACCGAGCCTTCGCCGCTCCTACCGGGCTGCATATAAAACGCCGCTAGAGCATTACGGAGCGGATTGTCCTTAATCCGGTTTCTGGCTTCCTCTAGCAGAGCCTTTGCAGTGTTGTTTCCCTTCAACCGCTTCTCAATCGTGGCAAGGGAAGCACACTCACTCCCTGACTGCACAACGCACAGCCCTGCCTCCGCCAAAATGCGGCGCAGATTTTCAGTATCCAGTTCGGTGATCTGACGGTTCAGCCATTCGGGGCGCTGTTCTGTCAACACCCAATCCAGCGTATTCTGATAAACCCGAATCTTTGCTTGAACCCCCTCAACGCCCTCGAAGTCTTCAATCTTCAACTGTCTATCTCGATGCATCGCAGCCAGCAGATAAAGCACTAAGGGTTCTTGCGCTAGTCCTGACTCTTCATCCGTTCCTCGAATCCGCTCTGGGCAGTGTGAATTCTGCAAAAATTGCTGAAAAGCAAGGCTTTTCTCACTGCCTGCTAACTGCGCCCAGTTCACAAACCAGCGGTCTTGAATCTGCTCATTCATGGGCAAGAGTTCTACCCGCTCCAGGTTGTTAGGCAAGTCTCGCTCAACACTGTGTAGTGAAAGAGTTCTTCCCGTGACCACGACGCGGTGCCCCATCTCGCCACTGCGACTACAATCCTGCTGAAACGTACCGACTTGCTTGAGAAACTTTTCCAACCCGCCGCTGGTTCTGCCCTCCATCAGCAACTCATCAAACCCATCCAGCAAAAACAGAAAACGAGTGCTGCGGTCAAATAACCAGCGATCATAACGGGCAAAGCTAGCTTTCACTACATCTTGTAACGTCGCCTCAAAACTGGGCTGAAGCACCGAAACATCACGCAAACGGATCAGGATCGGTGTCCAGCGGGGATGCTCATATTGCCGTACCCATTCAGCAAACATCCGGCAAAAAGCACTCTTCCCCCGACCCGGTCCACCCTGAACAAACAACACCCGATCTTGTCGCTGATCATCGTCGAGCCATGCTTTTGCCCATTCCTCTAGCACAACAGGTTTTTTATTTTTGACAGGCTCTCCATTGCGGTCAATACGTTGAGCATTCAGCGGCACGTAAAGGTCTTTCAGAATGAAGGATTCGTCAAAAACGCGCCAACGGTTTCTTAACTCCGGCTCGGTTGAGTCTGGAGAGATATAGTCTCGCAGATACTCATCAATGCTGGTGAATTTATCCAACGCTTCCTGTCCGCCCATTCGATAAAGGTCTGCCAGCGGCTTCACCTGATCGGCGGCTTCTGCCAATGCCTGATAGAGATAGCGAGGGGTATTCCAGGCAACGCGATCAGTAAACGTTTGCGTTTCAGCATCATTCAGTCCCGTTTCCTGCAACTCCTCCCGCAAGGCTTGACTAAACTCTGCTGAGATGTCCGACTCCTGGAAACAAACCAGTGCCTTTTTTGCCTGAGATTCCGTCAGGGCTTTGGCATCCAAATAGCGGATCTGACGCTCTACAATCTTTTTCAGTGGCGTGTTACCCAAGACATTCTTAACTGCATCAGACGTATTCAACACATCTTCTAGACTTGCTAGAAACGCAATTTGGCTGACCAGCAGGACTGAATCGATTAGAGTCGGGTCTTGCTTGCTGTGTTCAAGATAGAGTTTTGCCAGCGTCACGCCAATGGAGACAAAAGGTAATCCTGCCCCCACCAGTTGCACGATCGGTGAGTCTAATGCGTTTAGAAACGGTTGAATATCTTTGGCAAGGGGCGCAAGTTCCTGAATCTTCGGTGCCTGCTCTTTGAACACCAGACCAAACTCCTGAATTGCCTGAGCAGACTCCGCTCCTGTTGTAGTCAACTCTCCCCAAGGCAACTCTCTAATATCGGTATTGAGAAACTGCCAGAATCCTTTAAGTACGCCCGCTGCCATTGCCATTTCCCCACCAATTCTGCATTGAACTTAGCGCAAAACTGGCTGAAGTCCAAAAATTGCACTCGATATGATATTCGACGGTGCGTTTGCTCGATCGCAACGCACCCTACGAAGGAACTGGAATAATGTTAGTTTGATGGTGCGTTTGCTTGCAGCAACGCACCCTACGGTGGAAAAGTAAGGCATAGTAGGGGCGATCGCACAAACACATGATTAGTAGTTGTCTAACCTGTAATGTCCGAAATCCTGTCGCTGATGTTGGTATCTGAATTTACTACAGTTAGCACTCTGCTTAAATATGGTTTCCTCGCTTGGAACTATCACTTCCGCGATCGCAGTTTTGATTGGAACTATTGTTTCCACAGTCTTAGGTTGGGCGCTGATTTTAATTGGGCCTGCACTCTGTTTTCTCGCAATCCGTTCTCGCTCAACTCCTCGGAAGTTGCTTCTGCTCGGTGCTTGCATTTTGTATGGAGTTTTGCCACTTTTGCTCGGTTTTGTCGGGGCTTCCTTAGCTACAGCTTTGGGCTGCCAAGCAGAAATGGGTCTCGATTATCAATGTCCTACAAATCCCGGACTTGGAGACTTAATCACAACAATGAGCTTTATTGGTGCTTGGGGTCCAATTGTCACGATTCCATCTAGTGCTTTGGGTCTCCTGGGATTTATCAGTTCATCCATAATTTCAGTTGCTCGCAACTCTTTCAGGTAAGTTTTTATTACTTAGCACTCAAGCATGAGAAAAAGGGAAGCACACTGTGCTTCCCTTAAGTTTCACGAGGTTAGAGAAAACTTTTAATGCACTTACGCTTTGCGGAATCTTCTCACCAGGAACAAACCACCCAGACCCAGCAAGGAAGCTGCACCCGTTGCGGATTCGGGAACGGTAGTCGCTGCTAACCCTACTAACTGAACGGGTTCATCGCCAATTGTGCCCACAGTGCTGGCGCTACCGTTAGACAAGTTGATGTTATAAAGCGTGGAGTTAGAAGCCGCATAAGCAACGTTGTTACCCATGCCATCAGCAAGAATGTCAAACCCACCTACCACATCAAAGTCAATTCCTAAAGAACCAATAGTCGTCAACGTGCCAGCGTTAGGAGGACTTTGCAACACCAACACATCCAGAGCAGAGTCAATCCC
Source organism: Leptolyngbya sp. FACHB-541 (assembly GCF_014695875.1). Taxonomy (NCBI): domain Bacteria; kingdom Bacillati; phylum Cyanobacteriota; class Cyanophyceae; order Leptolyngbyales; family Leptolyngbyaceae; genus Leptolyngbya; species Leptolyngbya sp. FACHB-541. The sequence goes on from NZ_JACJPC010000060.1 coordinate 151,992, forward strand.
AAGCAGTTGAGTCATTCGAGTCGGGTCGGGAGACGGTGCAAAAGAATTGGTGTAAGCAGCAGCAGTGATGTTGGGGTTAGCGCCAGCGTTAACATCAGTAGCTGCATAAGCCAGCGTTCCATCGGGCTGGAAGCCTGTTGCGGGGTTCATATCTAGGTCAGCGATCGCCCCTGTATCCACGTTGATGCGAAGGTTTTGATCATTGCTACCGACTAACCGCAGGCGATCGGGCACCGGGTTAAAGTCCAATCCTGACTGATTGCCCCCTTCAAACTCAATTGGAGAAAGCGAACTCACCAAAGTTGCTTCACCCGTTCCAAAGTCAATTGTGTAGATATCATTTGTATCAGTAATGCCATAGAGCAACCCATTTGCTGGACGAATATCAATTCCCAACAAATTGCCGTTAACACCCGTCACCGTTACATTACGGGTTTTGGTGGGAGCATCAGGATTAAACAGAATCAGTGAGTTGCTGTCAGTCAAACCGATGAGTTGAACGGTCGCTGCCAAGGCAGGTTTAACAGCGCCAAATAGACCGACTAATGTTGTCACCGCTGTAGCAGCAAGGATTGTGCTGAGCCTGTTCAGTGTCATGGGAACCTTCCGCATTAAATGATGATCTTGTTTAAAGGCGCGATAAGAACGACGAGCAGAATTCCGTAAGTTCACGGTCTTTTGTGTCGTTGTGCTAGGGATACGGAAGGAGCACGGCTTCAGATGCACTGCTCAGTTAGCTTCATTGAAGCTTTATCAAAGCGACTTTATAGGCTTTAGTTCTTGAAGAAGAAATGAAGAAGATAGGGAAGTGGGAGCGTGAAAACCGTCTTATTCCGTTACCTCCTCAGCCCCCCAATCATCCGTACCGCGATGAATGCGCTGGCTAGTGCCAGTCCAGCGGCAATGAAGACGACCAGGCGAAAGCCGTCAACAAAGGATTCGGCGATCGCCCTTTCCACCTCTTCCCCTAACCCAGCAGGTAAATCAGGCACCTCAATGGCTGCTAGCCTGACCCGTTGTTCATAAATCAATTGCTGAACCTCAGGTGGCAGATTCAGCGCTGCTAACCGTTCACGCAATCCACGACTAAAAGCAGCCAGCACTAACAGACTTAAGACGGCTACTGACAACAGACTGGCTACGCGGGATACAGCATTGTTGATGCCAGAGGCAATTCCAGCCTGTTGAGCCTCAACCGCACCCATTACCGTTGTGGTCAAGGGTGCCACACTGATAGCCATACCAAGCCCTAGAATGGCGATCGCCGGAAAAAAGGTTGTCCAATAGCTGCCGCCAATTCCGGGCAGGGCAAATAGAGCGAATCCCACTGCGGCAACAATTGGCCCAATCGTCAGCGGCAACCGTGCGCCATAACGACTCACTAGCCCACCCGACCAGCGAGACAGCACAAACAACGTCAAAATCAGTGGCAAAAACGCTGCTCCCGTTGCGGTTGCAGAATAGCCCTGCACCTGAATCAGGTTAAATGGGAAGAAAAACAACACTCCGCCTACCGCTGAGTAGAGCAACAACGTGAGTAAGTTTGCCCCGCTAAACGTGCGTGAACGAAACAGCCTCAACGGCATCATAGGATAGCGGCTATGAGCTTCTAGCCAAATGAAGGCAGCCAGAGTCGCGATGCCAATCACTACTGCTGTAATCACCAGTGGATCGCCTAAGCCCAGATTTGAGGCTTCGATCAAGCCATACACCAATGCGCCTAAACCAACGGTTGCCAACAGTGCGCCAGCCCAATCTAGCCGAGCCGCTGATTCGTCTCGGCTTTCGGGTACTCGCCAGAGCGCGATCGCTAACACCATTGCCGCCAACGGTAGATTCAAGAAAAATATCCAGCGCCAAGACACCGATTCCACCAGCCAACCGCCCAGTACTGGCCCTAACGCTGACGTGATTGCCGTAAATCCAGACCAGGTGCCGATCGCCCGTCCTCGTTCTGCGCCGCTAAAGGCAGCGCTGATGATTGCCAAACTTCCTGGAGTCAGCAGTGCTCCACCGATGCCCTGGACGGCACGCGCCAGAATGAGTTGATTTACATCCGGGGAGAATCCGCACCAGAGAGAGGCGATCGCGAAGATGACGACTCCCCAAATGAAGATCCGCCTGCGACCGAGGCGATCGCCCAGCGACCCTCCGACTAGAATTAGCGCTGCTAGAAATAGAGCATAAGCCTCTACAATCCACTGCACCTGGGCTGCTGTTGCGTCCAGCTCAGATTGCAGCACAGGCAGCGCCACATTTACCACGCTGCCGTCAATAAACACCATGCTAGAGCCAAGAATCGTCGCTGCCAAAATCCAGCGGCGCAAATTTGGCTTGCAGGGCTCTACACAAGGTTTTGACCGAATCACTGCTTCATCACAAGGGGGTTTGCCAATATTGGTCATGAGTTCTCAAGCACAAAACAACCTTGGAACAATCAATAACACGATTAACACGATCTCCTCGGGGCTAATCGCATGTGATTCTGGAATGGTTCATGAAGCTTTATATCCAGAAGTGAGTTTTATCTCACTTGCGACAAGATCTCAAATGCAAACTACTCAAATTACGGATTGACCTTGAGGAGCGATCGCCCTATGGTTCAAGTAAAAGTTCAAACACTTTGTTATGGACATTGTTTCTGTGAATGTTGGGAAGCAATCCTAGAGAAGAAAGCGTTGCTGAATGCGGATATGATTCACGGATCTCAATCCCCTGTGTAGGGGCATAGCATTACCATGCCCCTACGAAATTCATACATCAGATCAGCAATCCTGGAGAAGAAGCGACACATCAATTTCTGTAAGGGCGCACTGCGGTGTGCCCCTACCCACATCTGCAACATGCTTCAATTAAATTGGTATAACTTTGTAAACCCTCAAGGATTGCAGAAAAAGCAGTACGTTGGATCGGCAAACTCCTGTCCGTCCGGGAAATACGTTACGTTGCTAAAGTCACACTTGATGCAACGATGAACCACAGCAAGCGTTGAATTAGTTGGCGATCCGCAAAGCCCACAGGATAAGCCTGGTTTGCGTTCAGCGGGAGCAAATCCCGGACAATCACATTGAGGGCAACGTTGGTTAATCTTGTGGACGAGATCCTCAGTCGCCTGAGCAATCACCTTCATTCGCGTAGGGTTATACATTGCCCGCATATCCGTTTCAAGATGCGCCTGACCAAACTTCTTGAGGAACCAGGTCACTGTTTCTATCAGTTGTGCCTCATCGGTGATGCCTTTAACAAGGTCAGAAGACGGGGTTGGTTGTTCCTCAGACATAGCAACTAAACCATGCGTCGGAAAGCCAATTTGCTGGGCAAAGGTGAGAGCTGCCTCAAGACTTTGGATAGACTTGTGACTATAGTTCGTTTCTGTAGAGATAGCTTGTCCCACAATTTCTAGATCATGAGTGCGATCGCTCAACAACACAATTTCGCAATCACATGCCACAAAAGGAATCGCTGGATGAGGTCCAAAACTTCCCTCACTGGCAAATGCAAGCGTTAATCCGGTCAAAGCCATTGCTTTTTCGACCTTGAGTCTAGCTGCATTCTGCTGATCTCCAGCGCGTTTAATATCACGAGTAAAGGTGCCAAACTCATCGGTATTAAATCCTTGAGGAACAACAACTTTTACTCCGAGCTGTTGTTCCACAATGGGAGCAATTGCCTGTTCTTTTCGATGCATCGTTGCCAATACACTTTCTCTGTCACAAAACGGATCTTGGGGAAATGAGCTGTCCATGATTGTAAGCAAAGCAGCAGTAGAAGAAGTTTAACCTGTGGTTTCCCAGGTATGGCAATGGCGATAATCTCTGTAAGGGCGCACTGCGGTGCGCCCCTACCCACATCTACAACATCCTCAAATTAAATTGGTATAAGGTATTTCTTCCAACAACGGTACACATACCCTAGATCCATTTTTTCTGGTCTATCACTTTGTCGAGGCTTCTACTGTGGAGCCTGAAAACCGGGATTGGGCTGGTTGAATGAACCGTTGTAGAGTCTGCCTGAGCGATCGCTGCTGCGGTTCTTGCACCCAAACTAGGGGCAGCAGCGCTACGAGCCGCAAGATGCTGGAGAGCGCAAATAGCCCCATCATGCCGCCCGCATCCGCAAATTGAGCTAACCACCCTCCGACCAATGCTCCCAATGCTCCAGAGACTCCTGCGATCGCAGCCGTAATGGCGAAATATTTAGTATGGTGCTGCATGGGGGCGACCGCCAGTTGAAGGTTGTTAATGCACAGGTCAACCCCTGCACCCGTACCCCCACCCAGCAGGTGCAGCAGCGGAAACCACAGCCACAGCGAAACTGAGTTTGCGCCAGTGCCTAGCCAGAGCAGCGGTGTGACCGCAACTAATATTCCATCTATTAACAGAATAGGGCGATTCCCAATCTGGTCTGCCAACTTGCCCCAGAGGAGCAGCATGAGTAAATTTGCTCCTACTCCCAACGTGTTGTAAAGCGTGACCCAACTTAAATCTAAAGCCAGGTTATCAAGCAAATACAGGTTAAAAAACGGGTTGCAGAGGTTCAATCCAAATGCCCATGCACCAAAGTAGAGTAGGAATAGCAAAAAATTGGAGTTGTTGAGCATACTGCGGTGAGCGGTTTCTGGCAAAGCCTCAGTAACCGTTATGGCAGAGTTTTCCAGTTCATTTTCCTGAACGATGGAACAATCTAGAATATCTGAGTTCTCTGGTTTAGAGATTGAAGCAGGCTCTAAAGTCGCAAAACAATAAGTTTGCGGATTCACATCCGTCATCTGTAACTGAAAGCCCAAACTAATCAGTCCTGTGACAACGCCTAGGATTACCATCACTCCAAACCCCTGAATGCTACCTCCCGTCCAGTGGGAGATTGCAACGCCTAATAATGGCAGGGACACCAAACTGGTGAGACTAAAGATGCTGTTGCGAAAACCAAAATATCGTCCCCGCAGTCGCCGAGGAACCAAGGTCGCTAACCAAGACAGCCAGGAAGCACTGCCCATCGCCCCCAGCACATGAGTCACCAACATCGCAGCCAGGGTGGCAAAAATCATCTGCTGTGGATGGGCAGGATGCCAGCTAAATACAATGATTGCGATCGCCAACGGCAACCAGAGCAAGCGAGAAATGCCATAGACCCATAGACCGTAGATCTGCCGACTGGTAGTGCGATCTGCCCAATACGCTCCTAAGGGTTGCAGCAAATTTGCCATCATTGGGATTGAAGCGAGCATCCCAATCTGCAAGGGAGTTGCTTCTAGCTCTACAAGAAAATTGCTGAGCAACACGCCCCCGGTAATCGTAGAAAAGATGGTAGCAAAAACCCCATCTAGAGTTGAAGCGCGGAGGCTAGACCGAATTTCATCTTTTGAGATTTTGGTTGAAAAGCTTTTGGAAACCGAAGATTCCAACGCCAGGACGGTTGAGGAGATCTCTTGACCTAAAGAGATTGTTTCTTCTAAGGAATCTGTCACCCAGTTCTATCCTTGGAGCCAGCCATTGTATTGGGCATCTATTAGAATACCCACCCTATTTAATTTAAAGACAGGTGAATTCGCTTCTGCATAGGGTTGTAGCGATCGCCTCGACGTTCATGCCATTAGTGGGATGCTCGCCGAGTAGACAGCAATTTAAGATATCAATTCAGATGATCAAATGGCAATGGGGAAGGTCTTTTATCAGCACTGAGAGCTAAGTTATATGACTTACAGCTATATTTCCACTTGGATAAACCAAAAATCCCTGTAGGGGCAGTTCGCGAACTGCCCCTACGCTATGGCTTACCCATCCAAAAATGGCTGTATTTTAGCGATCGCCGCAATACTGTGCCCCTGAACTGTCCGAGGGCGCTCGCGCTCAAACTTGAACTTTAGCAATAGGAGAATTTTAGTGGAGCGGGTTGTCAGCGATCAAAATGGCATTACCTGGACTTGCATTCAGGCATTTACGGGATTATCCGACCAGGCAGAACATAAGGATGCTGCCCAGGTGAAGGGGGAGGAAGATGCTTATTGGGTTGTGTGTACCCCCAGCGGTGGAGCACAGTCAGTTCGGCTGAAACTGTCAGGTGATTGGGAAAGCGCTTACTCAGATGAGGCATTGCTCCATGAGATTGAACAGTCTCAATAAACCCTCAGCATTACAGCTTATTGTGCAATACTCCGGGATTCGATGGCAGATGTTCCGCGATCGCGGCAAAGGCTTGCTCCCCTAAAATTTGGTGCGCCGCTGTTGTTGGATGAATGCCATCCCAAAACAAGAATTGTTGGGGCCAGTCACAGGCTCTAGAATCCGAAATACAAGCATCCGTCACGTTCGTAAATCCAAATTCGGCTGGGTGAGTAATCGCCTCTTGATAAAGCGCATTGGCATCTAAAACCGCAATCTCAAGATCGGGTTGCTGTTGCCCTAACACCTTGAGCGATCGCCGCAATCCCTGGTTGTGTGACTGAGTTAGCACCACAAGACTGGCAGAATTAGCAGTATTTCGCGTGGCAGGCAGTTGACCTAGATTCGGTAAGTTTGCCACTAAAACCCGCTTTGCCCCTGCATTAGATAGAGAGGCGATCGCCTCTATCACATTTTTCACCGGAGTTGTGACATCATTAACCCCTTGCAGATAATCATTTGCACCCGCCCACACGACATACAAAGCAGTAGAGTTGACGGATGAATGAGTTTGGGTAAAAGATTGAACCTGGCTGAGCAATCCGGGCACAAGACCGTTAGAATAGCTGCCACTCGTTGCTCCGCCATAAGCATGATTGTCGATTTGGCTGGTAGAGAGACTGAGACGATCAGCCAGATACTCTACCCAAACGCGACCATTAGAATAACGTCCTTGAAAATAAGGTGGATTAGGTGGATAGGCTCCATTAGTTGCTCGAAACACTGTTCCTGTATCGGAAAGGCTATCACCAAATACAACCAGTTGATCGATTGGCTCAAACCGTTGAGCCGAGAGGGTTAGTGCTGTCATAAATGTCACAAGTGCGAGGGCGATCGCTACAATAATATTTCTCACTGTTCTTCAAGCAGAACCAGAACTCAAACTACTCAATAAAAAGCTCTCTACCTCGGTGAGAAAGAGAGTTTTCTAACTTTAGATTAATCGTTCTACTGCACTAAAAAAGTTGCTGAGGTTGTTGATCCAATGAGTGTAAAGTGCTGTTTTATTAGTATCAATTCAGTCGCTGGAACGGGCTAATTTATCTATCACTTTCACCACTATAGCGATTTCAACTGCGTTTGGGGTAGTAAAAACCGGACGTTGCTGAAGTGCCACCTTGTTCAAAATTCTGATTAGAGTTGTCGGGAAATAAGAGTAAGGAAGCGACTGCTAGTTTTGGAGTGACTCTGGTCTAAGCAACCATCAGGTAAAAGTTCCATAACCCTGCGGCTGTCAGCATCAAGCGGT